>JAKROC010000325.1 GCA_024509075.1 Endozoicomonas sp. | reverse complement strand
GTGGAAGAGCTGATTCTTAAAGGTGCCGATATCGTTAAGGTCGGCATTGGTCCAGGCTCAGTATGTACGACACGGGTCAAAACCGGTGTCGGCTATCCACAACTCTCTGCCGTTATTGAGTGTGCCGATGCCGCCCACGGTATTGGCGGCCAGGTGATTTCAGATGGTGGCTGCACCTGTGCCGGTGACGTATCCAAAGCTTTTGGCGGCGGAGCCGACTTTGTCATGATTGGCGGCATGTTTGCAGGTCACGACGAGTCCGGCGGTGAACTGGTGGAAGAAAATGGCCAGCAGTTTCGCCTGTTTTATGGCATGAGTTCAAAAACAGCCATGAACCAACACGCTGGCGGTGTAGCCAACTACCGCGCCTCCGAAGGTAAAACAGTAAAGGTACCTTATCGCGGCCCGATCATTGAAACCATTCAAGACATTCTTGGCGGCGTGCGCTCCACCTGCACCTACGTGGGTGCCGCGCAACTCAAGGAACTATCCAAGCGCACCACATTTATCCGGGTTCAGGAGCAGGAAAACCCTATCTTTAGCTAACCCTTGCGCTGCCTGCAACCAGCAGGCAGCGATGCTCCCCAATACTGAGGGCGTCGCAAAAGACTCTGAAAAGAAGGTAACCACGAAGAACACGAAGAAGAGCTTTTCTTTACCTTTGCGGCCTTCGTGGTTCAAGGCTTTTATGCTTTTTGCAACAACCTCTTATGCGGGGGTAATTGCGCCGCATGAACACGGGCATGCACCACCGTTGCATATCGCACAGTTTTGCATGTGCAGCTCTCCTGGCAAAGGTTCTGCAGCCTCATCCTCTGATTTTGCCAATGTCTCATCGCTGCTCGCCAAACGAGACATAATATTACCCGGCGTTGAACCGGCCGGCAGCGCGATAGACGACAACTGACATTCTATATCCTGACGTACAGCCATAACGACACCATGGACTGATGCCGGCTTTTCTTTCGACGGTGTAGCTATGCCGTCGTTCGCATGCGAAACAGGTCGCTGCGCAGCCATCAAATTAATCATAACCAACCTCAGTGGCAAACCGTCTTGCCCAAAATCTGCTGACAACGAGGGCTTTGACCACAGAAATATGGAAAGTTCAATGCATCCCGTTTTAGGGCGCTTCCCGCCGCCCGCAAAAGCTCAACGGTACGCGCTTTATACGGGCAGCGGGCAGCGGGAGCGGGAGCGGGAAGCGTTCTTTTTATTAGACGACAAATACTTAATACGCTGCCGATATTCCGCGCTGGTCAAATTCAGTTTTAATGGCATCAAGCTGTTCGTTTGATGGCGGCCTGACGCTTTGTAATTCATATTGCTCTTTGAAAGCATCCCACTTGTGCACCCCAAGACTGTGATAAGGCAGAATTTCAACTTTTTCTACACACCCCATATTTTCCACAAACTCGGCTAACATCGCCGCATAGATTGGATCTACGGTATAACCTTCAACTACCACATAACGAATCCAGGTGGTCTTGTTCAACTCTTTCAAATACATGGCAAATTTACGGGTGTACTCGCCACTGACGTAAGTGAGCTTCTGGTGCATCTGCTCATCCGGGTGCTTGATATCCAGCATCACCAAGTCTGTATATGTCAAAAGTCGTTTAACTTCCGGAGTAATCTGCTTGGCAAAACCATTGCTATCAAGACATGTGTGGATACCATGCTTTTTCAGCGCCTGAAAAAGATCAGCAACAAACTCTGCCTGCAGCAGCGGCTCACCACCGGTAACTGTAACACCGCCGGTGAGAAAATTACGCACCTTGAGAATCTTGTCCAGAACTTCTTCATGACTGATCAGCTCACCACCTTCGCGAAGATCCCAGGTATCCCGGTTATGGCAATAGCGACAGCGCATCTGACAGCCTTGCATAAACACCACGTAACGAATACCAGGTCCATCCACGGTACCAAATGAGTCCATGGAATGCACACGACCAAGAGACATCATGACTCTCCTGTTAACCAGTAAACCCGACAGCACCTGACAAGAAGCCATCATCAATTACCAGTAAAGCAAAAAAATGAAGCAAAAAAAGGCCAGCAATGCTGACCTTTTGGAGTTTAAAGCTGTATACCCAAAGGATTTCAAGTTGATTCGAGGCGGCAAATAAGCGAAGCCTTTATGCCCTCGGGTGCCGGGAGCATAGAAATACTATGTGACCGGG
>JAKROC010000324.1 GCA_024509075.1 Endozoicomonas sp. | reverse complement strand
ATTCCACAGCTATTTTGTTGCGTCAACACTTTTTTGCAGACAAAGAAAAGCCCCCGAAGATTCGGCGGCCAAGAAAAAGGATAGCCCGAAAGCCATCCTGTGTCCAGCCCTTTCGCTGGCGATTTCCTTTGTGGTCAGATCGTGCCTTTTGACCACAATAATTGTGGTCAAGATGGTGGCGGCGATCCCGTGAGCCACATCGTGAGAACCCATCGATTCCATTCGGAATCGGGAAGGCCGGTTCTGGCGAACCTCGGGCGCAGCATCGCCCGGTAATGCTTCGGTGGTACGATCTGATTCATCTCATCAAACTCCACTCATTCATATCGGCAACCAGACGGCCTTGCTCGGTGAGTGTAATCACCCCCGTCATCAGCGACGTAGATCAAACCAAGGCTTCTTTCAGCCCCACACCCCAGCTTATCAATAAACCGAGTTGCGGCCTTTGAGTTGGCCGACTTGGACTTATCTTCATCCCATATGTTGCCCCGCTTCCATACATCCCATGCTTCGTCGTCCATGTGTTTGCCGCTACCCAGCAGCTTAATAAAGTCTCGCTGTGGTTTATTGAGCTTTTTGCTGGTACTGGCGGCCACGGTATCAGCTATGGTTTCGGCTGTAGCAACATCAAGAACAATGGTTGTTACCGGATCGTCGAAGTTGTCCAGCAGAACATTGCCAGTTTTTGGGTCTTTAACCTTAACAACGACAGGTTTGAATACCAGTTTCTCAAAATGCCCACCATCACGCACCTTTGAAGCCTCAAGAAACACAGCGCCAGCCTGAATGGAGCCAGTCAGCCGGAGCATTCCATCAACCCCATCCTTTTTAGCACCAGAACCCTTGGCGGTTACAACGTCAATTTTGCCGGTATGGTCAAGAACGATAACAACGCAATCCAATTCCTTAGCGATTTGCTGCATCGCCTCGATGATCTTCATTACGTCCTCTTGATTATTCTCACTGCCAGTAAGAACCTGAGTAAATGTGTCAATGATAATCAGGTTCGGGCGATACGGCCTCCACATCTCAAGAAGCATATTCAACTTTACTGGATCATCAAGTTTTACCTGACCATCTAACCCGTTGATCATAAACCTCTCGTTGAATGCCGGATCATTCACATTAAACCCGTAATGCTGCGCCCAGCCTGCACAGCGGTTACAAAAAAACTCCCTGCCCTCGGTGACAACATAAGCAACCCTTCCCTTTTTAACAGGTAAGCCTGCAAAGTTGCGACCAGTAGCAACCGAAAGCGCAATATTAATTGCTGCAAATGATTTGCCAGCACCAGAAGCACCAAATAGGTTATATGTGCCAACAGAAGGCACGACACCCTTGATTAACCATTCTGGTGCTTTTACCTTCCATTCAAATCCCATTTTGCCTCCTAGCAGCCGTTCGCCGCCGCCTCTGAAGTTGCCCTGCAACATTCTCAACTGACCCTCAAGATCGTCGCGCTCAGCAATTACTTCATTTATGCGAGTCCTGAGAATGTTGTTTTCTTCCTCCAAACCGATTTTTGTAGCCCCGAAAATATCGACTGTCTGTATATCGTTAATCATTTTTTTTTTTACCCTCCGCATAGACAGCGCCGGAGGATTACGCTAATCTATACATACAGTTTTTTTTGCTCCTCCGAACCTCGCTAGGTTGCCTCCTAAGCGGGGTTTTTGTCGTTTGGCGGTTTACTCCCATAGAATACTGTTGACAAAACGCAAAGTCAACACGTCAACAAAATAATCGTCAACCCCAAAAACGAATCAAAACCGAGTTGACAAGAGTTGACAAAAACACAATGTCAACAGACACCTGTCGTATATAGCTAACTCTTTGATAATTATAAGGAATAGTGAGTTGACCAGTTGACATTGCCCTATATATATAAATAACTACGTCAACCCCCCTGTTTGTGGGGGGGGGTGTTGCCGCACCTCATTAGGATTCGGTGCAACAACACACCCGCCCCCAACCAGATACATCGAAGTCAAGGCAGGCAAAATGGCAACAGCGACAAAAGAAAAGACAAAAGCCTCTTACCACAGTGAGACCTCGGTTCCTTCCGGCACGTTCCAACCGGGATTGTGCTACCGACACAGAACGACCGCCATAGAACGCCATAGCGCCGTTTTCAGGCATTGGCCGGTACGTTGGCATAGGGTTGTTTTTGAACCGCCTTCCTG
>JAKROC010000323.1 GCA_024509075.1 Endozoicomonas sp. | reverse complement strand
GGTAAGGCACTTTTGCAGCGCCTTGGCGCAAAAGTGTCTGGCTCAATCTCGGCAAAAACAACCGCGTTACTGGCCGGAGAAAAAGCCGGTTCGAAACTGGCCAAGGCGGAAAAGCTGGGTGTGCGCATTGTCACTGAAGAGGATTTTACGCACATGCAACAACAGTGGGCAGCGAATTAACACTGCCTGTCCGCAATAATCACTGGCTGCGCACGACGGCATCGACTGACAAAAGGGATAGCTGATTGATGTTTACACTGGGTCGAAATCTGATCATTTTGATTTTTTCCGCTGCGCTGGCCGGCTGTGCCAGCAAGGCACCACCAGAGCAACCCCAGAACCTGTGTAGCATCTTCAAGGAGAAGCGTGGCTGGTATAAAGATGCCAAGAAGGCGAGCAAGCGTTGGGGTACACCAGTACAGGTAATGATGGCTATCATGTATCAGGAGTCATCGTACCGGCACGACGTGCGTCCGCCACGACCCTGGTTTCTGTTTATTCCGTTGCCAAGAAACTCCTCCGCTTACGGCTACCCTCAGGCTCAGGATGGCACCTGGGAGCAGTACGTGGATGAGGCCGGTGGTTTTTTCCCCAGCCGGGAGGATTTTGGCGATTCCATTGACTTTATTGGCTGGTATACCAACAAGTCCCGGAAGATAAACGGCACATCATTGTGGGCAGCGGATCAACAATACCTCAATTACCATGAAGGCTGGTACGGCTACGGCAAGGGCAGCTACAGAGGGAAAAAGTGGTTGCTTAATACTGCCAGCAAAGTCAAACGCCGAGCCAGCAATTACGGTGAGCAGCTACGCCGATGTAATCTCTAGTGTGCGCCAGCGGTCGAGTTCAGCCGCTGCCTGAGTCGCTTTCAGAGTCAGTAGTCTGCCATCGTTCAAGAGGCAGCTGGCAAAACGCGCTGCGCCTTAACTCGTTGTCATAAAGAAGTTTTGTTGGAAGCTTCGGTATAGTGAAGATATCCACGGGGTATTTTAATTCCAGTGTAGTGTGGAGCGAGATTTTATCGCAAAAAGTCTCTTCCAGTGAGTCGTTGGCACCCCAACCCAATACGTCAAACTCTTTGGACCAAAATTCGCTATCGTGTGGTACCAGCTTTGCCTGACCGGCTCTTTTGGGCGTTTTTTTCCGGGCTGTAAAGGTGCTTGACGAACAGTCGCCGCAGACCTCTCTGTCCCTGAGATGGATAAAACCAATCACGGCAGGGTTTGCTGTCAGCTCATCAAACCAACCGTTTTCACCAATTGGAATCCAGCTGGCAAAAGGCAGAATAGCTGCTTCTGGCAGCGTCCGGGTTATGTGTGTGACTGCTTTTTGGTAGTCCATCCGGGCGACCTCCATAAGTGGGTTGCTGTGGTAGGACGTTTCATTCTCCAGAAGGTCGGAGCAGTGTATATAGAGATTATCTGCCATCTTTACCAGGCCATTGATTGGGCGGAGACAGGGTGCTTGCCGTTGATTCAGAAAATATTCCAGGATGGCTCGTTCATAGATGGCATTTCCTGAAGCAATGCCGGCGACGACCATGGGTGTCCCGGCGGCGATTTTTTGCAAGCTGTCCTGGAAATAACCAATGGCCCGGCAAGTTGCTTCAATTGTCTCTTTGACCGGCAGTTGCGTCATAAACATAAAGCGCCGTGTAATGAGCCTGTGTAAGGGGGTGTCGAGCCAGACTGTACGACATGGGATAAGCGAAGCGGCGACATATAATTGCCTGAGAGACGTGAGCACTTCTGACCACTCAGGGGGATTGCAGACCATGGGTATAAGCGAGGAGGTATCTCTTGTTGACACGTATTTCCAGATGGCGTGGGTTACCGGGTCGCCAGATAAATAAGCATTGATCACCTCGCATCCCTCTTGTTTTCTATCAGGCAGGTAGCCTAGCCAGGGTTTGGCAAAGTAACGCAGCTCTTCTTTTGGCGTGGAATCAATCTGAAATGCTGCCAGTGTCTTATGATCCCTGGCTCGTTTACGGTGCAGCGAGGCAACAGCCACCTTGCTGCATTCCTTTTCTTGCTCCGGACAAAAAAAGCCACTGCCAGCATGTGAGGTTGTTACCGGTTGCACAGTATCTCTTCCTTTTTTGCGCAGACAGTCGCCTGGCAAGGCTTTCCAGATGGCGTGGGTTACCGGGTCGCCAGATAAATAAGCATTGATCACCTCG
>JAKROC010000322.1 GCA_024509075.1 Endozoicomonas sp. | reverse complement strand
CTGGGAGGGATAGCTCGGAGTCCGACAGGACTCCTAATGAGGTCTATCCTGTTGCCAAGGTGGCAGCATCGAGAGCACGATAGTTTTATTTTAAGCCAGCGCACGATTCCCAAGCCTGCATATGTTGCTCACGGCAAAAACATGAACATTTTTTGAGCAGACAGCAGCGCTAAAAACCGTCAAAAATAGCACTTTTTTCTGTCTCCGTAGCACCGATGTCTGCAAAAGCCCTGTTCTCAAAATTCAGCACGCTCACCGACCCGCGTGACCCCAAAAAAACAACCCATATCCTGGCTGAAATCATGTTCATCTCCGTTTGCGCCATACTTTGCGGAGCGGATGACTGGAATGCCATGAGGCTGTTTGCCAAGACCAAAGAAAAATGGTTTCGCAGGTATCTGACGCTCCCCGGTGGGATTCCTGTTGCCATCACATTTAACCGTGTTTTTGCCGCTATTGATCCGGATGAATTCCGCCAGATCTTCATCCAGTGGATAAGGGACGTTCTTGTTGGACTTGAGCTTTCTGACAGCCGAATCGTCGCTCTTGATGGAAAAACCGTCAAAGGCTCTGCCTGGAACAAGGGAAAAAATGCTATCCACATGGTCAACGCTTGGTGCACAGAGGCAGGCCTGTCACTGGGCCAGTACAAAGTCGATGCAAAGTCCAATGAGATTACCGCCATTCCCGCACTTCTAAAACTGCTTGAGCTTGCCGGTTGTCTGGTCACAATTGATGCCATGGGCTGCCAGAAAAAAATTGCTACCACAATTCTCAAAAAAGACGCTGACTACCTTCTTGCCGTGAAAAGCAACCAGAAAAAATTTTATGGAGAGCTGACACAGGGCTTTGAAGAGCTGTGGCTTAACAATCCAGAAGATGCTCTTTGCTTTGAGTTTTCAGAGCAGGAAGAGCAGTCACACGGCCGTGTTGAACACCGCAGATGCTAGGTAATCAATGATATTGCCGCCGGCTCCAATGCTGCTGGCTGGGCAGCAAAAACTGTGGCTGCCATCCAGTTGGATAGCCAGAAAAAAAATAAGGGCAGTACGATGGTTCGTTACTTTATATCAAGTCGCATTCTTTCCACTGAAGAGGTACTCCAGGCCACAAGAAAGCATTGGCTGATCGAGAACCAGCTGCACTGGGTTCTTGATGTTGCCTTTGACGAGGATCGTTGTCGTGCACGAAAAGGCTTCGCAGCTGAGAATCTGGCTTTTGCACGACAAGTGACACTTAACCTCCTCAAACTGGATACTTCAGTGGAAGCAGGGATCAAGAATAAACGCAAAAACTGTGGCTGGGATGAAGATTACATGATGAAAGTGCTTGGAGTGATTAATTTTTGATCATGTTTTTGCCGTGATATGTTGCTTAATCGCTGATGACACAATCCTTAACTCAGACAGGATAGACCTCATTAGGAGTCCTGTCGGACTCCGAGCTATCCCTCCCAGCACTAAAAGTGCTGGGCTTCTCGCTCTTTTCCGGTGATTCGTGAACTGACTCCGGAAGAGTCAGGGGCTTTCGGGTGTTTGATGGCTCAGTGATCGCTTGGTGATTCGATGGTTGGCTTGGCAATGTTTAGCGCTTCCTGGTTCTCGTCCTTCTTTCTGAGTAGGAACATTTGTCCCTTCCTCGAAGAATTTCTGACTGGGCAGCCTTGAAGGGCAGTCAGAAATTTTTCCAAAGCGCACTAACGAGTGAATATAATCGAGGGCATCCAGGCTGACCTTTGACTGCCCCGGCCATCCTGCCATGTGATGGATTGATTGAAATCGGTATTAATTACTGCTCGATCCGACTCCGAGGCAATTTGCAGATACGCAATCACTTCGCTGAGTCCTTTTTGTACCGGATATAAATCCAACAATTCTGACAGAGTAACCTGGGAACGAGTCTGCAGCGCAAAACGGATCTGGCTTTTTAGCAGTTGCTCATCCACGTAGTGTTGGTTGTACAGTACACTAGTATCAACATCTGCCTTGCCTTCCTGCGGTACTTCGTCAATCACTGGGCGCAAGGCCGGGCGGAACAATCCACGAGCCATAGGCAGCTCGATTTCCAGTTTCAACGGTGCCAGTTGGGTAAATACTTTGTCAGGTTGTGGAGACTGGCGAATAGCGAGAAGCCCAGCACTTTTAGTGCTGGGAGGGATAGCTCGGAGTCCGACAGGACTCCTAATGAGGTCT
>JAKROC010000321.1 GCA_024509075.1 Endozoicomonas sp. | reverse complement strand
TTTTTGATTCATGCCTCGCTCCTGTTTTTGAAACAGGTTAGAGCGTGGCAGTCAACGGCCGGTTTTTGAAGACGTCCTCAAATAAGCGCTTACCTTCCAGAATATCAGGGGCTGGGTTATCACCATTGGTTCCTGCTCGTTTGACGTTGACTGCCACGCCTGCATTGGTGCCGGACACATAAACGGCATTGTACGCCTGCTCTGGTCGCCAGTTGGCGCTCAGGCTGATGATCATACTGGACGGGATAATCCTGTCCATAGTGGCGTTGCTCCACGCCCAGGGGCTGGCCGGATACCTCGGCTGGATATTCAGTTGATCTGCATCACGGCTCGGGATAACCACCGATCCTGCCGTTCCTGCGATTCTGGCCACCACCTGCATGGCGGTCTGGCTCTGGTAACTGAATGAGCCACCGGGCATCACCCAGTCCGGTGTGCTGTAATCGTTCAGGTCAGGATAGGTGGCGATAAAACCAGTGTTGGACAGTTCTTCGGCAATGGCCTGTTTAGCGTTGAGGTTGGCGCTGTTGCTCTTGCTTCGCTGTGGCGCATAAGGGGCTGCCAGCAGTTGGGTCCGGCTGCTGCCATAAATGGTGTAGCGCTCATCGCCAAAGCGCCGGTTGGTGCTGTAACGTTCGATGATGAATACCCATTTCCAGCCGTTGATATCCACTTCAATCTGCTTCGGGCCGTTCTCGTCCGGTTGCACCAGGGCAATGTTGGAAGCACCGAACAGTTGTCCGGTAAAGCTCCACGAGAAGCTGTCTATGTCCAGACTGATCTCCATTGATGGCAGTTCCAGCGGTGTCCGGTCAGGCAATACCACGGTGGTAATAAAAAAAGAACTGGACACCCATAAATTTTCAATTAGAAAAGGTGGGTGTCCTTTTTTGCTTCATGAGATTACAAGTCCAGGAAAACCTTGAAACAGTACACATTGATTGCAAAAAAGGAATGCGGGTATAAGGTTCCTTCCTTCTACCCTAAAGGCTTAGAAGTGATAAGCTGCACTAAAGGTAAAGCCGTCGATTGTTACACCGCCTTTATCCAGCATATTAGCGTATTCTACGTTCAGACTGACCTGATCATTTACATTGTAAGCCAAGCCAACACCGTAAGACATGTCAGACTCAGAAGCAGAAGCAGACAGGCCGTAACCAGAAAGACTCAATTCACCTTTAGTCATACCTAACAGAGCATAAGGATAAAAGTTATCAATTGGCATTCCTGCTTTAACGTAAACACCGTAGTAATTATCCATTTCCAGTGTCAGGCCAGCGTAACTATCGTCACCTACACCTGTTCCGACACGTGCTTCAACAGCTACGTAGTCATTAATCTGGTAACCACCAATCACACTGATTGCGCCAACAGAAAGATCTGTGCTTAAGCCATTTTCAGAGTAGTCAAAAGCAGAGTAACTTCCGCCTACGTAACCATTAGCAAAAGCAAGTGGAGTTGCAGCAACGAGCGCAAGTGCCAACAGAGTTTTTTTCATTGTCGTTCCTTTGGTAAAAAATCTACACATACAAATGTGTTAGCATCCATAAGTTAACAAAATAAATAGAACAAAAAACTCAGTATTTATACTTGCATGATGCAAATTCTATCTTGCAAAAACGAGAACAACAGGTGTCAGGTCTTGAATCTTGATTATGTTCAAAAAGAAAGACCTGCCCCAAGTTTCTCACAGCTTTCAAATTAAATTCTATCTGATTATATTTAAGGATTATTATGAGAACCATTTTCGCGGTAATAGGACATATAAAAGGGATAATTAGGGCAAAAAAATCAGCTGCTGAGAATAGGGAGTTAATTGAAATGATTAAAGAAATGGAAGCCAATGGGGAGCTGAAAAACCGGGGTCGGGTCTTGATTCTTGAATTTCTCAAACAGCCATCTCATACTGCGCCAAACTCGGCGCAGTTCCTTTTATCTCCCCATTCTGAATAAACGCCCTCTCTCCAACACCCACAGATTCCCCCTTAACCGTAATCACGGAACCATCCCGCAGCTCTGCCTGGCTGGTGCCGTTGCCATTGTTTGCTGTAATAGTGGCGATGACTCGCACACCGTCGGGTATCAGTGCTTTGAACTGCTGCCAGATATTGGTGGTGGCCATCAGTAGTGCCTCTCCAAATCAATACGCTGCATAACGTTCCCGCCTCCAGCACTGATACTGGTCGCTAGACACAGCCCCTGCCAATCCCCCGTTAT
>JAKROC010000320.1 GCA_024509075.1 Endozoicomonas sp. | reverse complement strand
GGCGGTCTACATCGATGCCCAGCATGAGCGGTATCGCAAGACGTGGGAGAAAGTGTAGGGGGTGTTGTAGACAGGGTGAGAATATCACTTTTGATATCAAATTTGCGGTAAAATATCTCAGCAATGTTATTCTTTAAGTGACAATATCACCTAAAGATAAAATCATGCTTTTGCGATTCTCCGTTGAAAACTACCGGTCCTTCCGGGATCGGGTCGAGTTATCCATGATTCCGAGCCGGGTACGCAGCCATCCCGGCCACGTTGTCTCCCCAGCCAGTGCCAGGGATATCGGTGCGCTTAAGGCATCAGTTATCTATGGTGCCAATGCTTCCGGCAAGTCGAACCTGATCAAGGCCATGCACCACGCCAGGCAGATGATCACCCAGGGAAACCCGTTGGGAAAAAATCTTGAGTACGATCCGTTCCTGCTGGACAAGCCGTGTACTCTCAAGCCATCGCGCTTTGAGTTCGAGATCAAATGTGGAAAAAACAACTACGCCTACGGCTTTATGGCTGACCACAAGACCATTCACGAAGAGTGGCTGTACAACATTGATCGTAAGGGTGAATCCCCTGTTTTTGTGCGTTCGGGAGAGGGGGCTGATGCTATTACGTTTCCGGAGCTGAAATTCAGCAGCAAAGAGGATGAGCAGTTCCTGACGTTCACGGCCAAAGCCACTCCCCGGCACCGTCTGTTCCTGTTTGAGTGCCTGGATCGAAACGTGACCCGGATGCTGGACTACATCAGGCCCTTGGTTGAGGTGAACGAGTGGTTTCACCACCGGTTAAATATTGTCTTTCCCAATTCAAAATACCATGGGCTGGAAATGGCGGTTCATTCGGATCATGCCGTCAGTCACTTGCTCGCCGGTCTCCTTAGCAATTTTGATACCGGTATCAATGATCTGTCGTTAAAACAGGTTGATTTGATGAAAGACGTCCATGACCTTACCGAGCAGGTAAAACAGGATATCCTGGCAACCATAGAGACCGGCGAGGCTACCTTGGTGTCAACGCCCAACAGTACGCGCTACCAGATCATTAAAAACAAAACAGGTGACGTCAGTGCCTTCAAACTGATGACCTCGCACAAAAACCACCAGGGCGAACCAGTGGATTTTGATATTAACCGGGAATCCGACGGCAGTCAGCGTATTTTGGATATCGCCCCGGGGTTGCTGGAACTGTTTTCCCAGGACAAGGTTTATGTCATTGATGAGATAGACCGGAGCCTGCACTGCGAAATTACCACCACCATCCTGAGCCGTTTCCTGTCGCTAACGACAGGCCGACACAGCCAGCTGATTGTGACCACCCACGAGTCCAATCTGCTCGATGCCAACCTGATTCGCCGCGATGAGGTGTGGTTTGCCCAAAAGAGTCCGGAGGGGGTATCCAGCCTGTATTCGCTCGAAGAGTTCCAGTCCAGGCCCGACAACGATATCCGCAAAGGGTATCTCATTGGCCGGTTTGGTGGGGTTCCGGTGATCAGGGATGGGTTTGCCGATCTGGTTCGGGGACTGTGCCGCGATGCCTAGAGAATCCCGATCATTTACCCGCATTACCGGTGTCCGTGACCCATCCCTGATTGTGATTGCTTGTGAAGGCGCCGCGACGGAACCGGCCTATTTTCGTGGTGTGGCAGACCGATGTCGTATTCTTGGCTCCCGTCTGAAATTGAGGGTTCTTCCCACTCGCCAGGGTAATCTCAGTGCGCCCAAATACGTCTTGCAGCAGATGGACAGCTATAAGAAAGAGTATGGCATTGATGCACGGGATGAACTCTGTCTTGTGATTGACCGTGATCCCCAGTCCTGGGAAGAGGAGGCCATTGCTGAAGTGGCCCAGAGCTGTGCCCAAAAACAGTATCTTCTGGCGTTGAGTAATCCTGCATTTGAACTCTGGTTGCTCTTGCACCATGAGGACATATCCTCGTTGCCACAAGCGCACCGGGACAGGTTGTATGCCAGCCGAAATGGTGCCCTGAAGCGTGAGATAAAAGTACACGTTGAGGGTTATCAATCCTCCGCGCCGGATATTGACGATTTCTGGCACCAGACAGAACAGGCAATTTCCCGCGCTAAATCATTGGACACTGACCCAGCATCCCGCTGGCCCAGCGCCTTCGGCACACGGGTCTACCTGATTCTGGAGAAAATTCTCGCTGCCATGGAGAGAGTTGGCTCATGAACACCGAACTGATGCTCTTTGCCCGCTATGAAAAACCTTACGTGCCG
>JAKROC010000032.1 GCA_024509075.1 Endozoicomonas sp. | reverse complement strand
AACCATTTTGCCGAGTTTCAATAACCAGCGGCAAATCGCAAATTTGCGTCTGAACTTTTCTGGTCGGGCCAATACTTGTCAACTCAAAACCGGGCGTTCGATTCAGCGAACGAAAGATCATCACACCAGCCTCGGGAGGGCAGTGTTTGTAAAGGTAGCTAACCACCGTTTCGGCAACAGAATCCTTGATGCCCGACACAAACACATTGGGCCTCGGCTCGGTAAACCATAATTTCATCCGCCCCCTGACTGCCGGGGGAAGGTCATTTGCGACGACTACGAGCACGGTTTTTCTCCCCCAGCATGGCCGGAATATCTTCGCCCAGTTTTTTTAACAAATCCATGTCAATCACCCGTTGTCGAAACGCCGATGACACTTTGTGCTTGTTGTATTGCCCAGCCATCTCTTTCGTGAGGCGAAAGGCCAAATCGATACACAAATGCTCTTTATAAAGATCAGCCAGATCGTAGACAAAAGGCAGAGGGCTGCCGGAGTGGATAAAGCCGATATGCGGTGAGTAGCCCATGGCATGCACTGCAGCACAAATAATGCCATACAGCGCTGCGTTGGTTGAGGTCAGCACCTGGTTGGTGATGTCACTCAGGGCAAATTTACCGGGTGTAAACTGTCGCCCTTTCCAGCCAACGCCATACTCCTGCGCTTTTTGCTGATACATCTCCCGTACCCGATGCCCTTCCATGCCCATCATCTCTTTGAGGGTTTTGGTCGTCAGCTCGGCATCGGGAAAGCGCCGGGCAAACATTCTCCGGGCAACGGCCAGTGCTTTGTCTGGATTGGCGCTCTGAGTCACTTGGTGCTTCAGGTTGCGCGTGTCGGCGGTGGGGACAAAACCGGCAGCATAAAACAGCAGGCTGTCTTCGCCGACCCAGCAGACTGAGCAGTTAGCGGCAGCGCAGACTTTGACGGCTTCGTGCGTTACTGTTGTACCTGGCCCAAGCAGCAGTGCATTCAATGTGGCCACTGGCAAAGGTACTACATTTCGCTCGGCATCAATCCACTTTATAGAACTGTCGTCTATTTCCAGCCGTCCCCGCTCAAGGTAAATGTACGGATACTTGTCCTTGACCTGGGGCAGGGATTCGCGAGTGATTTTGACAAATAGCCGTGCCATCAAACCTCCCCGCACACAGTTACGCGTCGGTCTCGATAGCGTTTGTCAGCCCCAAACTGCAACGGTACATCGTTCAGGCTCAGCACTTCGCCCTCGTATTCACCCTGGCGAACGGTAAAGGCGGCAATGCGCTTGTTGCCTTGAGCCAAATCCCTGGCTGAGGCCAACGCATCATCGGCAGAGCCGAACACCCCTTGCCCGATAAACTCCGTGGGTATGCAGTTTTTCCGGCCGAGGTAGAGATCCCACACGGGTGCTTGCAGTGCTGCCAACACGCCCTCCGCCTCATCGGCAGGTGCCTGCAGTGCCACGGCAAAGGCCATGTCCTGCAGGTAATAGCGGTAAGTCATTTTGGTGCCCCCCCCCACCGCCTTTTTGCCGTCACAGGTTTTAGGGATCATCAGGCTGGCCCACGGGTCTTTGTCGTCGTAGCCGCTGCCAACCATCTGAAAATCCCTGAGCATCGGTTCTCTCTGAACCGGCAGCCCTGATCTATCCTGTCGGACAAACGCCACCACCTGCATGTCCAGGCTGGCCCAGCGACTGAGCCATTCTCGCTGTTCACCACCGCCGCCCAGGGCGCAACAGAGCAGGCCCAGAACACCAGATTTGGTTGGGAAGTCCAGGCTGTCGCGGCGACCGAACCGGGAGTCGTGCCCCCAGGCTTGCAGCGGTGCTTCAAGCCAGAGAAGCAGGTAAGGATCACTCATAGCTCACCTCAGGAATTGTCCGCTGATTCGGCAATTGTGCTTACTTGGTTGCCGAGTGCCGCCACGAGGTCGTCAATACTGAAGTCGAGATTTTCGCCCCATTCGTAGCTGGCCAGCTGACCAAACAGTGAGCCGGAAAGTGCTGCCTTTTTATCCAGCCAGGTTTTCAGCTCGGTAATGCTTGGTTGCAGGTACCCTCCATCTTTGGCTTTTACCGGCGTTTCAAAAGGAACTTGCAGGCGCTGCCCCTTACGTACCAAGACTCTGGCAAACTCCCAGGGGCAGGCACCAGACTGAGTGGTTTGGCGAGCGTTTGGAATGGCCACGTAAAGTGCCTTGGTAAAGGCATCTACGGCTTTGGCCAAGTGTTCTGTCGCCAGCGTTTCGGCCAGTTGCCCAAGGTCAAGGCTGATGTAGCGGTAGTAAGTTGCAGCATTGAACTCCAGGCTGCCCATATGCGCCGAACCGGGTTCGGTTTGCAAATCGTCGAGGGCAGTAAAAAACTCCACCTCGTTGCTGACTTTGTGGGTTGAAATGGCGTGGGAGAATGACGCTGCCGCTTCTACATTCATCTCGGTTGCTTTGGCCACCATACGGCCAAACAGGGCAATGTCCAGGGCATCTACCGCTGGATTAAGGTGTTTTTTTGCCACCCTGGCCAGCTCTTTATCTTTCAGGGCGGCAGCATCAAAGCCTTTTTCGCAGGCAAACTGGGCGAATGCCTGTGCTTCAGTGTTGCTAACAAAAAGCAAGGTGTCGTCTGCCAGGGCTTTAGCCATTTGCTGGCCACAGCTCTGGGCTTGCTCCTCACTGGCTCCCTGATCCAGACAGGCTTTGATAAACAGTTTTTCCGTCTGTTTGCTGCGGGTAGCGAGTTTGATGCCAAAGTCATGCAAAGACTGGCGAATCTGACGCTTCCAGCATTGGGAGCTGACCCTGGCCCGGCTGACGCCGCCCACCATGGCGCTTTTAGGGGCACCCACATCATCACGGTTCAGGCAGGTCACCGGGAAGGATTGCAGAATGTGGTACTCGATACGGGTATTGCGATACGGGTTGTTCATTGTCAAATACCTTTTCGGTTAGTAGAGCGTGTCCAAAATGGGTTGCAGTTGCAGCAAGCCACAGCCAAAGGTGCGACCCCGGCCAATGCCTTGCTGAAAACTCCGGCGGAATGTCTCCGGGTTGTGAACCCGTAACTCACCTTGCAGCTGAGCCTGGGCCAAGGTGACTTTATGGCCGCCCTTCGCGGCAAAACGCTGGACTTCAATGGTGTCGATTTGCAGGTGCTGGTGGCTGGCGACAAAACCCCAGCTGGACTCAGCGCGGTCACGGAACCATTCGGCGATGGCTTCACGTCCTTTTACCGGTATTAGCTTTTTGCTGTTTTTGTCCCTGCGCGTCGGGTTGACGATGACTTTGAAGCGATAGCGGCTGTGATCGAGAAAATGGCTGGGCACTTCTTTGCTCTGCACCTGTCCAAACTCGCCATCTACTTGTGACTCTGGCATGCGATTGGCCAAAAGGAGAATCTTCCGGCCGTGGAAATCGCCGCCCTGGTCGGCATAGAGGATTCCGCTGGGGGTACTGTTGGTTTTGTCCGCGTCGCTGCGCACGTCCGAGTAAAGGCTATAGACCACCCGATGCAGCGAGTAAGGGTCGGTGATGCGCAGGGCTTTTACTGCCTTACGGTCGAGATGCAAAACGCTGGCAATCATGGTCATGATGTCGCCTCTGCCTGATCGCGTTTGGCTCCATGGCCGTAAAATTCCTGCGCCCACTGTGCCTTGATGCGTTGCGGTTCAAATGGGAACTGGCGCAGCTGTTTCAGCAGGCGCTGGTAGTCAAGCGGCGGTGTTTTCTTGCTCTGAATCAGGGCCAGCGTCGGCCGCAGGTGGCGAACCACTTCCATCAGGTCTTGGCAAGCCAGCAGTCGGCGCAGCTTTGCTTTGCCCTGGTCGCTGTTTTGTTTGTCGTCGTAACACAGTGCCAATGCCCTGCCCAGAGGCGCCTGGCCATTGTGTTCAGCCTTCTGCCTGGCAATAGTTGCCGCAACAGTGAGAAACGGCAGCCGTTCCCAGTCGTTTTCCAGGTCAATACCAAAGGCGGCCAGAAACTCCCAGCTCTGATATTCCGTTGCCGGATTGTCGGCCCGGCGCAGGCGGGCGGCAGTCCCCTTGTTTTGCTGGCAGTGTCTGATGATTGCGACAACGAAACGCTCTTCCCGGGTTGCCGGTTGTGGTGGTTGTTGCACGGCGGTGGATTCCATGAATTACGCCTCTTGCTTCACGGGTTGATAGTCGGACAGATTGGGCCGGCATTTGGCCCAGGCATCCAGTTGGCGGGCGGTAGAGGATGGGCAGAAGCGGTCGTAGCTCTGACGCAGATAGCCGGCGAAACGTCGTCTTAGTGTCTGGCGTTGTTCATCGTTATCGCAGCCTTCTACCAGCGCCTGAAAATTGCGTTCACACAACTGCCAGAAAAGCTGGGTAGACTGGGCTGCCAGTTTGCCGCCATCGACCTTTTGTTCGCGGAAATAACTGGATACACAGCCGTAGAGTTTTTTGGCCAATTGATCCAGTGCTTCCATTTCCTGTTTCAGATGGGTGAACCACGTGGCTCCGAGCTGCTCGCCATCGAGCCAGACTAACGATTCAACATAGTCATCGCTGCCTGAAACATACTGCTCGCCAGCGTTACTACTGACCCGCAAACCACCGGACCAGATACCAAAATGACGGCTTGCCTCGCGGGCGCGGTCGAGGGCGAGATCCAGTTGCCAGCACTGAAATCCCCGGGTTTGTTCTTGGCTGATAAAGCCAAGCAGGGCGGTTAGCTCGCGCCAGGGGCGCTTTTCCGGGTCAACCCACAGTGCTTTGGGTTCTTTGCCGCTGTCATTGACGGCAATGGTGGGGTCTCGTCCACCATCTTTGTAGCCGGCATGGGCCAGCCCTTCGGAATAATGCAGCACTGTTTCTTTCAGCAGGCAGAACCGGCTCAGCGGAATCAGGCGCCCCATCAGTGAGGATTTCAATGCCCTGGCGGTGGGGCAGTCTTCGCCTTCAGGCATTGTTTCCCAAGGTGCAATGCCTAAACCACCGGGGTATGTGGCCATTCTGTCGATCTGTGTCTGGCTCAGAAGATTCAGATAGAGCGTGGTTTGCAGATTGGGGCCAACTAAATGGCTGTGCAGCAATCCCATATGAGCTACCGACGGACCCGGTCTGCCAGTGGCGGCCTTACCTTTGGTGTTGGTTTTTCCAAAGTATCCCTTGCTGAGGACAACACTGTTGTCAGTTTTTTTGCCAGACAGGGCAAATGCCATCAGCGTCAGCAGAACCAGTGCTTTGTCTGCATCTGAAAGTAGTTTCTCCCGCTGTATCTGGCTCAGCACGGTGGTGTTGCCGCTGGACACGTCGGCCAACACTGCTCCATAGGGTTGCGTTTTGGCCGCTTCGATGGCGGGCATCTGTAAAAATGGTTTGGCTCCGTACAGGTAAAAGCGATCATGCCATTTGACCAGATAATCAAGGCATTGGCTGGCCAGAGTGGCTGGTGTTAGTGTCTGCCATTGCTGATCATTCTCTGGTGTTGCTGCCGCTTGAGCAATGGCCAATAACAGTTTCATCAACGCCAGCTTCTGTATCGGATTTCCGCCCAGCGCCCGCAGTTCTGGATTAGAAAACACTTGTCGTAGGCTTACCAGACCGGCGTCAGCCACTGGAATCCAGGGTTCATCTATCAGGTTGAATCGATTGTCCATTACATCCCTTCCTGTTTAAGGCTCCGATATCCCAGGTCTTGGCGGTATTCCAGGATTTGTTCCTGGTGCGCTGTTGCTCCGAACAGTCCCTGCAATGTGTCGTCTTCGTTAACCAGGACAAGGCGAAGCACAGCTTCGTCATACTCCGGGCGGCCCAGATAGAAACAGTGGCCTAAACCCAGCTTTTTCAAGGAGTCGGTAGCGGTGGATGAGGGGGCGTTTTGCGGATTGATAGTAACTACCTGACGCATCAGGGTGGCGCTCAATTCGCGCCACTGTCGTTTGTTGAGCAGATGCCGGGAGCCGGGAATCGTATGACGATCGCCGTTCAATAGTGTCAGCTGGCAGCCACCTTCGGCCAGTGGTTCAATGGATCGCAGAAGGAGAACCTCAACGTTGTCCAACTCGCTGTAACGGGTCTGGGTCTGATTATCCGACAAGGTTTTCCCGCCGCTGGCCAAACCGATTCGGGCCAGTTGCGCCAAGGCTTGGCGTCCTTTGCGTCGGGAGTTGCCGTATTCCAGCTCGTTGCGCCAGCGCATCATGGCGTCACTGTCATTTTGTTCGTCGTAGGTGGCGTCGATCAGAGGCCGGATATCGGCAGGCAGTAAGACAATTGTTCGGTCTTGCCAGACTGCCAGGCTCCGGCAAAGAATATAGGGAGCATAAACCGATGCACTGTGACCGAAAGCGGTATAGGGGGCTGTTATCGCACTGTTTAGCCCCGGGGCAAGCAACCAGCTCTCTCGCAACGCTGAAGGATGCCTGGGCGTTTCGCCGTGTCGCCACAGACGACCGAGTCTTTGCAGCAGCATATCGGTGGGAGCAAAACGGCTGACCAGAAAGTCAGCGTCAATATCCAGAGATTGCTCCAGAACCTGGGTGCCCACCAGAATACGCCCTTGCTGGCTGCGCTCAGGCCAGCCATCCTTGCCGAACAGGGCGACCCAGGTTGCTTCATTGCGGTTACGATCCTCTGGGGTAAAGCGCGAGTGCAGCAAGCCACAGCCAACGTTAATTTCCCTGGCACGGGCCGCCAGTAAAAGATAAACCTGCTGGGCCTCAGCAACGGTGTTTTCAATCCACAACACTTGCTGCCCGAGACTGGCGCGTCTGAGCGCTTCTTCAACGGTCGGTTCAGTCTTTTGTTGCAACGTGATAGTAACCACCGCGTTATCGACTTCTGTCGCCACAGCCAGCTCTTGAACCGGACCATCGTTGGGCAGTGCCGTAATCAACGGGTAGGCAGCGCTTTGCAATGGCGCTTGCAACAGTTGAGTACGCCGACTCTGGTTGAGCGTTGCGGTGAGAATAATGACCGTACAGTGCAGTTGTCGCAGCAGAGTGATCAGGGCATCGAGCAGTGTTGAGGTGTAGGCGTCGTAGGTGTGCACTTCATCCAGAATGACCACCTTACCGGCCAAGCCGAAGGCCCGGACAAAACCGTGGCGTACATTCATGGCCGCCATCAATGCCTGATCCAGCGTACCTACGGCAAAAGGAGCCAGCAGACCCCGTTTGGCAGGGGCGAACCAGGAGTGGCCGGGTTCACCTTCCTGGCCCATGGCGGTTTCAACCAGCCAGGCACCAGAATGCAGTAAACGACTATGTTTAGGTGTTTCGGCAGTTAGAATGGCGGATAAAAACTGATTAAAACGCTCATAAATTTTGTTAGAGGTGAGTTGGGTGGGCAGGGCAAAGTAAATGCCCCTGGCATGCCCGGCGGCAAGTGCTTGATAGGCGGCGTACAGCGCAGCTTCAGTTTTCCCAAGCCCCATGGGTGCTTCAAGGGTGTAAACGCCGGGACCTTGCACGGCATCAATCAGCTGTTGTTGTGCCGGTCGAGCCGTAAAGCCGAAAACGTCAGAAAAACTCTGGCCGGGTTTGTAGGCCGGGCTATGCCAACCAGCATCGTCCAGAGCTTTTTTGATGTTGGGTTGCCATGGCTGGTTTGGGTCTTCAAACCAGCTGCCAGAGCCAATCCAGTCGGCCACGGACGTCAACCCGGCAATTAGCCGAGCCTGGGCGTCTGAATCTATGGTTGGCCATGACATGCCAAGGCGCTGGCTCAATTCATCAACCAGATGCTTGCGCTCTTGTTGCCAGGCGGGGCCACCGAAAATATCATCTTCAGCACGAGTACCGGACACCGGTGGTGTAAACCCATGGTGCTGCCCTAGAATCTCCGGAACAAATACCGGCAACCCCAAGCCTTCTGCAGCTACCTGACTGACTCCCGCATGGCCTCCCCAGTTTTTCTCAAGTTGAGGCGAAACGGTGGCTTTAAAGGGCAGCTCTCGCCCAGCAGCTTGGTACAGTTTGGCAAAAAATGTGGGGCTGACTTTGCCCAGATCGTGAGCGGCAGCGGCCAGTGGACTGCCCGCGGGGAACAGTTTGTTGCTTAACGCTGCAGGGTAATGCTCAACCAGTTTTTGGGCGATTGTACCAACGATCAGGCAGTGCTCAGGCACGGTTCTGCCCAGGCAGATATCACCCTGATTGGTTTGCCACGTTTTTGCCGGGCATTGGTCGTAGGGAACTGCTGTTGCAGCTTCAGCTGAAGGAGAGTTTCGTCTCAACATGGTTTCGGACGCTGATTTACTGTTATATGCGCGACGACCATGGTAAGACGAACTGGCCTCAATGGCTAGATCAGCAACTGCTCATTTTGCACTCAAGTAAACTCAAGATGCGGAATTGACCCAAACATTTCATGAAAACAGGCAAGCCCCGCTCAATCATTTGACATGATTGGGGCAACGAAAAGAACGCTTCGGAAGAAACAAACCGGAAATTGCCGTGATCAAATTTACACAAAAACCACTGCGTTTTCATTTTTCAAACGACAAAACCACAACAATTCCCGCTAAACTGAAAGCCCTTGATATCAAATGGCTGTAACCGAGTTTGGCGTTGGGTAAATTGTAGACTTTTTTGTCTGCTATTGAGCAGAAAAGCCGTTTTTTTTTATGAAAGTCACTGTCCATCAGGGGTGTAGCGCCTTCGAAAATTCAGCAAAAAAATGCACAATTAAACTCAGCGGGAATTGCTGGCAAAACTATCTGTACCGACTTTAATGGCGGTGAGATATCGTTTGGTTTTTGCAGCTTTGCTGCTGGGGAAGACCGGAATGATCCCGATTCTGTGGTGTATCGGCCACAGGTGGCTGCCCCTCTTTAGTCGGGTGATCAGTAGGGCGGTTGTCGGCGTTATTGGCCGTGCTCTCGAACAGGGCACGTGAAGATGTAACCTATATACGACGGCGGAACATCCTTTACCGGTGGTCAATGAGTTTGCAGTTTGAATCAATCGGTGCCCAATTTTCGTTGCAGATCGATTGTGGGCGAAAGTTATTCTTGTTGATTTACTCCTGATTTTTATCGTGTAAAGTGCTTTGCTTGTTGATGCACTGATACACGACAAAGTTTTTATTGCTTGATCTGTGTCAGTGTGAAAAATACGACAATTGCATAAGAATTCCCAGCCAAATAAAGCTGAAAGATGGGAAGCAGCGCACTTTAACTGAGTGCGAGTGATGGTAGAAACAAGTTTGCTGACTCACCAGAACTGCCTCCGCATCGTATGTGGGGGCGTTTTTTTCGGCCGTTTCTCGTGGTGGAAGAGGACAATTTTTACCTACGACGGAAGCGATTTACTACAGCGTCGACACTGTCAAGAACAGCCAGTGATCCGAAGTAAACGGTATATCCGCTGATAAAGCCCAATCCACTGAAACCAATCATGAGGAGGGCTGTTTCTTTGGCAGGGCACTCTTTGACCGAGAGGCCGACAAATAAACCGACCATTGAACCCCCAAACATTGCAGCCTTGACGATGTTTGGGAAGTCATCATTATTAGCCGGAACTGCAACGGCAGGTGCCGCGTTCATTATTTATTACTCCTGTGTTTATGTAACGGTAGTCCTAAAGAACTCATACCGTTCGACTGGTTAATTACCGTTTGGTTCCTCTCTGGTTGTCGTTTTTCTCTGGCTCAGGAAGGTGCTGTCCGGCGATCAAACTGTCGGTACTGCAGAGCCTCGGCCAGTTGCGGGCGCAGCACCCGATCGCTGTTGGCAAGATCGGCAATGGTTCTGGCCACCCGCAAAACCCGATGCAGGCCCCGGGCAGAGATTTGCAGCTGTTCCGATGCTCTGGCCAACAGTTCTTTCTCTACTTTGCCAAGGGCACAGGCTTGAAACAGCTCTCGGGAGGAGAGCTGGCAATTGATTTTACCCTGCCTTTTCAGTTGTCTCTTGCGGGCATTGATGACCAGCTGACGATGGGTGGCGGAGGTGGCCTGACAGGTTTCCGGGGGCGGTGGTTCAATAAGGGTTCGAATGTTTTGTGCGGGTACTTCAATCTGAAGGTCAATACGGTCAAGCAGTGGCCCGGAGAGTCTGTGGCGGTAACGTCTGATCTGCTCTGGTGAACAGCGGCAGGTACCTTGGCTGTCGCCCAGGTAACCGCAGGGGCATGGATTCATGGCACCCACCAACTGGAAGCGAGCAGGGAAGCGCTCCCGGCCTTTGGCTCTGGTAATTACCACTTCACCATTTTCCAGTGGTTCACGCAGCATCTCAAGGGCAGCGCGGGAAAACTCTGGCATTTCATCCAGAAACAGGACGCCATGGTGCGCAAAAGACACCTCCCCGGGTTGGGGGATGCTGCCACCACCGACTAAAGACACTGACGATGATGAGTGGTGTGGGGTTCGAAACGGGCGTTGGCCGATAGCCGCCCCATCATTTGAGGCCAGGGAGTGAATGGCCGCAACTTCGAGAGCTTCCGGTTCGCTCAGCGGTGGCAGCAGGCCCGGGAGGCGACTGGCCAGCATGGTTTTGCCGGTGCCTGGCGGGCCAAAAAGCAACAAGTGATGGGAGCCCGCAGCGGCAATCAGCAGTGCCCGCTTGGCTTGCTCCTGGCCATGTACATCGGCCAAGTCAGGGTAGTTTGTTGAGCAGGTTATGGGTTGGCGCGCAGCGGGTTCAATATGGGATCGCTCGCACAGCCAGGCACAGACTTCGGTCAGGCTTCGTGCGCCGATCACAGTCAAGTCACTGACCATTGTGGCCATGGGGGTGTTTTGCCCGGGTAGTACCAATACCCGGCCTGTTGACTTACAGGCCAGTGCTGCAGGCAGCGCAGCCCTGACCGGACGCAGTTGGCCGGACAGAGCCAGCTCACCCAGAAACTCCCGTTCGTTCAGTGTCTGTGCCGCTAGTTGCTCGGAGGCAACAAGGATGCCAAGGGCAATAGCCAGATCGAAGCGTCCACCTTCTTTGGGTAAATCAGCTGGTGCCAGGTTGACGGTGATGCGACCGTCAGGAAAGTCATAACCGCTATTAATCAGGGCGCTTCTTACCCGATCTTTACTCTCCCTCACTGCGGCTTCCGGCAGGCCGACAATATTGAGCCCCGGCAAGCCTTGGGAAAGGTGTACTTCCACCGAGACGGATGGTGCACGAATACCCTGGTTTGCCCGGGTAAAAACCTGTGCCAGTGATGAGGGCATGTTTATTTCTGACCGTTTGAACAGCAAAGAGACTAAGATAGCAGCTTATTGGCTGATGGCCATTTGGGGGGAAATATTTCTGAATGCGGCTAGGATAATTGGGTGGGTTTTCCTTCGGCGCTGAGCCTGTGGGTAAACAGGTAATAATTATATTAAAAAAGGGCAGCTTCCATGGACTCTCTGGCAACCGCTATGAACGCTTTGGCAATATCCGGCACTGATCTGGCATCTGAACAAAGTCAACAGTCTGAACAGCAACCGTTAATGTTCAATGGATTACCGCAGGTCGTTATCAGGCATGTTGCCAAGTTTCTCCCTTTGCCTGATTTGTACAATCTGAGGCAGGTGAATAAGACGTTTCGTGTTTCGATCAGCGACGCAGACATTAAAGAGGCAAAGCAGCGATGCCTGATTAAGTTTAAACACTTGAAAAAGGTATCTAACAGCGCTGGTTTTCAATATCACGGACAAATTCGCCAATATCAAATTGGTAGTGATGGTAAGGTCGTTTGTGAAACAGCGACGAACCCACTGATTAAAGAGCTGTGGGGTGCTGTTACGCTTCGCCAATACAACTATTTGGATCAAAGTACGCGAAAGCTCACCTGTTGGGGCCTAAATGACGCCGCGTCTGTACACCTGGGGCAACTTGAGAACGGCTTGTACTTTGTCATGGCGCTGAACCCTAAAATGAGCGAGATTTTTTTCCATTTTATCCCGGCACACCAGATGATTTTATACTCCGGAAACAGGACGCCGACCTACACCGGTGAGAATACATTCTCAATGTACTGCGGGCGCTCCTATGAAGCGGCCATAAGTGCGCTTGAGTCAGCTTGCCAGGGGCAGGATATTGCCAATCATATTCGCAAGCTGCTGGAATTCCGGAAAGTCTACTACTGATGCTGTTGTCCCGGCGTTGGCGTTAATCCATTTCAGGTTGTGCTTCGTCCTGCTCGGGTGGTTCGGCTTCCTGCCTGAGCGCAGCCATCTCTTTTTCTAACGCCTCAAGCCGTTCCCGGGTGTGTTTCAGAACGGCCACCTGGGCATCAAACTCATCGCGGGTAACCAGTTCCAGCTTGACCAGTACGCTGCTGACCATGACTTTGATGTTTTTCTCAATATCTTCGCGAGTCTGGCTTTTGTCGCCATTAAGCAGCTCGCCTGCTTTGGCAGCAATGTTATTGATAAGTGCGCTTTTATCGATCATGGTGAGCCTGGAGTCCGGTCGTCAGGAGAGGGCGAGAATACCATAAATGAACAGCGGTTGTTGTTATTTTCCGTGAGACGGGACTCTGTTGTAAGTGTTCAGAAATGCGTAGACTCTGACGTTTTGATGATATTCCGGTCACCCGGGTTATCCACGGCTAACCGCAGGAGAGCATGATATGAAGTTAGTATCAGCCATTATCAAACCGTTCAAGCTCGATGACGTGCGCGAGGCCCTTTCTGACATCGGCGTGCAGGGGATTACTGTAACCGAGGTGAAGGGCTTTGGTCGTCAAAAAGGGCATACCGAGCTGTACCGGGGGGCAGAATATGTGGTGGATTTTTTGCCCAAGGTAAAGATTGAGGTGGCCATTTGCGCCGATATGCTTGACCAGGTTATCGAAGCCATATCCAACGCTGCCAATACCGGCAAGATTGGTGATGGTAAAATATTTGTCACCTCGCTCGAACAGGTTATCCGCATTCGCACCGGTGAAACCGGTACTGACGCTATTTAAATAAATATGGTGGTATGCGAAGCAGTTTTCATGCTCTAGCCTCTGGCGAGGCGCTATGATTACAGAAAATAGCGACAAATTAACAGGAAAACTTTCGTGACCATTGCAGAAATTATCAAACAACTGTCTAACCATGTTGACGGTGAGTTACCGTCACAGTCTCTGATTGCCGCCAGTGAACAGCGGGAGGAGTTGATCCCGATTCTGCTCAACTATCTGGAAACCATCGCCAACCAGGGTGACGATCTTGTCGAGAATCAACGGGTGGATCTGGTTTTCTTTGCTTTTTACTTACTGGCTCAGTTTCGCCATCAGCAGGCGCTGCCGGTCATGTTGCGCATTGTTTCGGCCAGTCCCTCCACGGTGAATCGTCTGCTTGGCTTTGTGGTCAGTGAGAGCTTGCCAAGAATCCTGGCGTCGGTAATGATTGGCGAGGAAAACAGCAGCTGCGATATTGATATTGAGCCGTTGCAACAACTGATTGAAAACCGTGGAGTACATCCCCGCGTTCGTTTCTCAGCCCTGACCTGCCTGACTATTTTATCGGTTCACGGTTACCTGTCCCGTGAACGGCTGTTTGCTTACTTTCAGCGGCTGTTTACCGAGCTTGAACAAGAGGGCAATGCAGTGTGGGATGGTCTGGTGCATAATTGCATCATCGCCGGCTTCAGTGAGCTGGAAGCATCCGTAACGCAGGCCATCGAAGACCAGCTACTATCTGACTCATTTGTTGGTCGGGAACGGCTCGGCATTTTACTGCTGGCTCACCCTGGCGAGATTCAATTCCCACCCTACGAGCGCTCTGACTTGATTGATGACTGTGTAGCCGAACTGCAGGGCTGGGCCAGTTTCAGCAAGAGCGAGCCGGTGGAAAAACCAGTGGCGCCGGTGGCTGAAATCCAAAAGGTTGCCCGGCCCTGGCCAGCGAAGGAGCAGCAATCTCCCGAGCATCTGCCAAGGAGTCTCCTGCCGACACCAGCCAGAAACAAACAGGCACCGGTGGTACGCGAAAACCCCAAAGTGGGGCGCAACGACCCATGCCCTTGTGGCAGTGGCCGCAAGTATAAGAAGTGCTGCGGCCAATAACTTCTGCATATACCCAAAGGATTTCAAGTTGATTCGAGGCGGCAAATGAGCGAAGCCCTGGGAGCATGGAAATACTATGTGACCGGGGTGAGCGAATACCCTAAAGGGCATAAATGCAGCCAACAACGTAGCAACTTGAAAGGCAACGGGTATAACGCCAACCTGTGCTTATGCGCAGGTTGGCATCTCTTCTTCTAC
This sequence comes from Endozoicomonas sp., assembly GCA_024509075.1. Classification (GTDB taxonomy): domain Bacteria; phylum Pseudomonadota; class Gammaproteobacteria; order Pseudomonadales; family Endozoicomonadaceae; genus Endozoicomonas. The sequence continues at coordinate 8,437 of JAKROC010000032.1, read as the reverse complement.
ATCATCTGCTTCAGCAGCGTCTTGCAGGCTGCGAATAACTTGACAGAATTTTTCCAGAGTCCTGCTTCGATACTGGTCATGCAGATCATAGCGATCTTTAAAAATTCGCTGCTCTTCTTTGGTCAGTTGCAGCCACGATGGCGCAAAGCTCAGATCCTCAGGTTTCAGCAAGTCATTTACCGCCACCCATTGATCGCCCAGGCGCAATTTCATTGCCGGGTTGATGATGTACTCTCCACGACGGATTCGCTTGAATAAACGACGATTGTAGGGCGCATCACGATCCACTTCATTACCCGACAAAATGCTGCTGATGTAGCTCTGTTTTTTTCGTCGTGCCGGCAGAACGTCGTCAGGCAATGTCTGCACCCATTGAGTGATTTGCTGGGCTGAGAAGCCTTTGTGGTCGCTAACCAACGCGCCGAGCTTGCGGTAGAACGTAGCAAACATCAGGTTCAGCACAAACAAACCCATCAAGCGCTTGTCCAGTTTAACCAGCCGACCACCCACCTGGATCGACAGGCTATCAGGCTCAAGAGCGCTGTAGACGGGCGCCAGCTTTTGGCGAGCAAAACGCTCATCCACCAATGCTTGCTCCAGGGCGATCTGCAAGGCATTCAGGCCGTGGTCAGTGCTTAACGCCGGGTTGGCACCCCGTGCCATCAGCTCCTTGACCAGCAAGGCGTTGCCCAGTCGGGCGGCGACCATCAGCGGGGTCAGATTGAAAATCGTTCGATGATCAATGCCGTATTTTTCGGTATCGCGCAGCACACCACCCGGATTTTTCAGGTCATAGGTGAGGTAGTGTTTTTGATGGAGCTGTTTGACGATCTTCTCTTCATCCTGAAAAGCCGGTTTGAAGTCGTTGCGGATCAGCTGGTTAAGCATGGGCTGGTGCCAGTGGATCATGGCGTACTCCAGAGCCAATAGCTGTTTTTTCTTGTTATTGCCGGCCCGGGCTTCCTCTTGCAGCTGGTCGTAGGTGTTGCGATCAAGTACCGGCCAGGGCACGGGTTTCAGTTGCAGTATCCGGCTGCGAATCTCGTCGGCTTGCTCCTGTTTGCCTTGCAGCTCCAGCTTGCGAGCCTCTTTTTGCCACTCGTCCAGACTGGAGTCCTGTTGCTCCATCTTCAGGTCGCCGGTAAAGCGTTCCAAGTCCAGCAGGCGCATCAGTGGGTGTTTCTGGTTCCCTTCAATGATGTAGAGATTGCACACCGCCCGGGTAATGGCTACATAGAGAGCGTTGATGTAGAACTTGTAGACTTCCAGCGATTTGTCTTGCTTGTTTTTTGCCCGGGCGTACTCCAGCGTCTCTTTTTCCAGGTCTGCGGGGTCTACGCCAGCGGCAATATCCCGAAAGCTTTTCTCTTCGTCACTGATGAAGTTGTAAAGAATAATGTTTTCGTATTCCAGCCCCTTGGCTTCCTGAATCGAGAACACCAGTGGCGTATTGAACCATTTGCGGGCAGCGGCTTTCTGATCCGGGTGCATAACCAGCACGGCAAAGCGGGTGGAGCGTGCGGTTTTGCGATCCAGGTCTTGCTTGACTTGCTGGTTGTCAGTGAGCAACTGCAACTGACCCCGGTGAGCGCCAATGCTGTTGACCAGGTAGTTGCTCTCTTTGTCGATGGAGCCAAAGCGGGCATGCTTCAGTTTCAAAATCCGGTTGGCCACATGGGTGATCACCGGGGCGTTGCGGTAGTTGGACTGAAGAATGCGGATAATCTCGCCATCACCGGTCAGGTTTTGCTGTTCAAAAAACAGCGTCTTGACCTTCGACCAGGAGAAAAAGTTAGGGTGTACGATCTGGTTGGAGTCACCGCAAAGAATAAAGTGGCCAGCCTGACGCAGGGTTTTCAGAATCAGGTAGAGCTGGATATTGGTGATGTCCTGAACTTCGTCCACCACAATAAAGTCATACTGGGGGACTGCCTTGCTCAGGTAGTTATGGCTGATGATGTTGGTGTCGTACAACTGCCCGGCGTCCAGAAACTGCCGGTATTTCTCGAACAGGTCATAAACTCCGGGGCGCTCTTCGTCACTGAAGATGGACTGTTTAACGCCCAGCCCCAGATACTCCTGCCGGGAGAGCCAGGGCGACTCCGTGGATGGGCCGGTGAGCACACCACGGAACTCCTCAAAGAGTTTGTGCGGATCTTTCTGCTTGCTATTGCCCCGGTGGCGGGCAAACCACCCCTCAAAATCTTTCAGGGTGACTTCCCGACCCCGGGGAACTTGTATGCTCTCCAGCAACTCCCGGAAGGAGAGAAACTCCACATTCTGGTCGTCGTTGTCGTAATGGTTGGCGTAGTAGAGGTTGCGGGCACTCTGCACCAAAAATGGCGAGTGGCTGACGTAGAGCACATCGCCGGTGGCCTGCTTCATCTTCTCAAGGGTCAGGGCTGTTTTGCCGCTGCCGGCACTGCCAATGATGACCAGCGGCGGGAGCAGTTGGTACACCGCCTGCTGGTCGCCATCAAAGGAGATGATTTTATCCAGCAGATTGAAGCGGTCGTGGTCAGTGTTGAGATAGGTCAGCTCCGGCAGGGCATCGTCAGGAGCACTATTCACTGCCGGAATTTTGTCCTCATCAATCACCACGCCCCGTTCCAGGAAGCGGGACTTGTCGTAGGCGTGGTTGCGAATATATTCAAGGATCAGGCAGTAGGGTTGACCGTTGAATTGATACAGGGCAAACAGTAACCGGTCACTGCGATTCAGTCGGGCGCGGTACAAATTGTCGCCAATTTTGCGCACGTCTGCCTGGGCGAAATTGCCACTTTCGAGCGCCTTGCGCACCTTGGCAAAGCCAGAAATCTGATCCGGATTCAAGTCGTTGTAGAGGAGTATGTTCATGACCGCAAGGATAGAAAAAGATACTTTGACTTGCGAGCAAATTTTTGGCATTGGCAAATATTGAGTCAAACAGTCTCTACGCTTAGTGTCTGGCTTGATCAGGAAGTAATCCGGTTAATGGGTTTTATGGGTTTGTACGTATAAATGCTTGTTCAATGGAGTGACATACTCATTCACTATAAGCGCACTATACCCAGCAGGCCGCAGCCAGACAGGAGCCATGATGAAGGCGGATTTTTACCAACGACTGAACGAACAGCTTGATGAGCTGAAGCAAGAAGGTCTGTATAAGAGTGAACGGGTGATCAGCTCCCAGCAGCAGGCGGCGATTCGGGTGCAGGGCAATGGCGGTGACGGTGGTGAGGTGCTGAATTTCTGTGCCAACAACTACTTGGGCCTGGCCAACGACCCGGCGCTGATCGATGCCGGCAAACAGGGGTTGGAACAGTTCGGTTTTGGTATGGCGTCGGTGCGGTTTATTTGTGGCACCCAGACCGTGCACAAAGAGCTGGAAGCCCGTATCTCGGCGTTTCTGGGCATGGAAGACACCATCCTTTACCCATCGTGTTTTGACGCCAACGGCGGTCTGTTTGAAACCATTCTTGGCCCGGAAGACGCTATTATCAGCGATGCCCTGAACCATGCCAGTATTATTGATGGCGTGCGTCTGTCCAAAGCCAAACGTTTCCGCTACGCCAATAACGACATGGCTGACCTGGAAGCCCAGTTGCAAGCGGCTGATGCTGCCGGTGCCCACACCAGGCTGATTGCCACTGACGGTGTGTTCTCCATGGACGGCGTGATTGCCAATCTGAAAGGGGTCTGTGACCTGGCCGACAAATACGGCGCTCTGGTCATGGTGGACGACTGCCATGCCACCGGTTTTATCGGCGAAAAAGGCGCTGGTACGCCAGAGTTCTGTGGTGTTATGGGTCGGGTGGATATTCTCACTGGCACCCTTGGCAAAGCCCTTGGTGGTGCTTCTGGCGGTTATACCTCCGGTAAAAAAGAGGTCATCGACTGGTTGCGCAACCGTTCCCGTCCTTACCTGTTCTCCAATACCCTGGCCCCCAGCATTGCGGCTGCTTCCATCAAAGTGTTTGACATGCTGGCTTCCGGTGCCGAACTGCGCGACAAAGTGCGTGCCAATGCCGAATATTTCCGCGCCGAGATGACCCGCCTGGGCTTCACCCTGGCCGGTGCTGACCACCCCATCGTACCGGTGATGCTGGGCGACGCTTCCCTGGCGGGCCAGTTTGCCGAGCGCATGTTGGCAGAGGGCATTTACGTGATTGGCTTCTCCTTCCCGGTGGTGCCAAAAGGTCAGGCCCGCATTCGCACCCAGATGTCCGCCGCCCACAGCCGCGAGCACCTTGACCGCGCCATTGCCGCCTTTGCTAAAGTGGGCCAGGAACTGGGCGTAATTGACTGATTTTGTTGTCAGAATAACAGCACGCCCGCTTGCTGCCGGAGGCGGCAAGCGCATTCAGGAGTGACACTGTGAAGACGTTAGCGAAAAGCAAAGCAGAACCTGGCATCTGGATGGAAGAGCGTCCGATGCCGGAAGTGGGTTACAACGACGTACTGATCAAAATCCGCAAAACCGCCATCTGCGGCACTGACATGCATATCTATAACTGGGATGCGTGGTCTCAGAAGACCATCCCGGTGGGCATGCACGTTGGCCACGAATTTGTGGGTGAAATTGCTGCGATGGGGGAGGGCGTCAAGGGCTTCAGGATCGGTCAGCGGGTATCCGGTGAAGGTCATATTACCTGCGGTCATTGCCGCAACTGCCGTGCCGGTCGCCGTCATCTGTGCAATTTTACCGTGGGTGTGGGCGTAAACCGCGATGGTGCGTTTGCCGAATACCTGGCGATTCCGGCTGTCAATGCCTTCCCGATTCCGGACGATATCAGCGACGATCTGGCCGCCATTTTCGACCCATTCGGCAACGCTGTGCACACGGCGCTCTCGTTTGATCTGGTGGGTGAAGATGTGCTGATCACCGGTGCCGGCCCTATCGGGATTATGGCGGCGGCAGTGTGTAAACATGCCGGTGCCCGCCATGTGGTGATCACCGATGTGAATGAGTACCGTCTGGACCTGGCCCTGAAAATGGGCGCCACTCGCGCCGTGAACGTGGCCAACACCGAGCTGTCTGAGGTGGTGAAAGAGCTGGGCATGACCGAAGGCTTTGACGTAGGTCTGGAAATGTCTGGCAATGGTCGTGCATTCCAGCAGATGCTGGAGAACATGAATTACGGTGGCAAGATTGCCCTGCTGGGGATTCCTGCCAGCGATACCATGATTGACTGGAACCAGGTGATCTTCAAAGGTCTGATCATCAAGGGCATTTACGGCCGGGAAATGTTTGAAACCTGGTACAAGATGACCAGCATGTTGCAATCCGGTCTGGATATTAACCCGATCCTGACCCACAGCTTCCCCATTGATGAGTTCGAAAAGGGCTTTGAGGTAATGGGTTCTGGTCAGTCCGGTAAAGTGGTTCTCGACTGGACGAATTAAAATACCACTGAGTGACCACCGTGACCCCAACTGGGATCACAGTGGTCATGAACCCTCGCCCTTATCCCCAGTGAAAAACAGTACGGAAACTTTTGCGGTTTTGTTGAGTCTGACCAGACAACAAATTAAAGAAGTTTGCGATATGGATGCAGAATTCACCACCAGGTTGAGGCTTCCGTCCACCGCTGAGGCTGCCGCCGCTAATGAGCGCCACGATCGGCGAACATCCGGGAAAGGTAAGGCTTTCACCCACGATGTTCGTGTTCCTGAGCATGACTGCACAACAAAGGAGCCGGTTGCACACTTCCCGGACTTGCCCAGCACCGCGGTCAATGATCGACTTTGCACACCCAGCCTTGATGACAGGGTTGAGCTGCCCTCTGGGCATACCTACCAGCCATATTTCTGGATCTCGCACCTGGCTCACAGGCAGAGTGATCCTGGTGACACTGAGTGTGCGATGGTCAAGTCCCAGATCATTGATGAACTGTCCATGTCGGAAAACAAGGCCCGTCAAGCATTTGACCGACGGTTTGAGTATCGGTGTGTTGACGAGGGTCTGGGCTTCTTGTTCAAAGATAAACCCATTAACCAGACCGGCCCGGTCAAAAAGATCGGTGTGTTTGCCAAAGCACCCGTAGAAGAACTCAGTTTTTTAGGTATCTACTCCGGCGTCATGTATTCGTTGACGACCAAACTGGCCAGCGTCGAGCGCGATACCGGGGAGCTGTATACGGAGCTGAAACAACAAACTCCGGATATGATGAGCCATCCCGGATGGTGTCAGCCATGTTTACTGCCAGCACTCAAGGGCATTTGACGCCGTCTATCTACACCGTGTTAAGACCTTCAGCAGATTCCGAGCACAGGCTCTACGTGATGCCGCACAATGGGCGTTTTACGCCGATGCACTTTCTCAATTGCACCCGACAAGACGAAAAAGTGAATGTGGCGTTGACAATAACCACCATTGATACTGACTTTGGCCTGTTTCCTCTGCCAATGATCTATTCCACCAAAAAAATAAATGCCGGCGATCAGCTATTGATCAAACTCAACCCGCCTCCCATCAAAAACGCCGTGAAGCCTCAAGAGATTACTGCTGAAAGGGAACGAAATTCTCACCAAAAAGAGTTTGATTACTATGTAGAACGTATTGAGAAAATTAACCGGCTCTTGCCCGACCAGCAGGTATCACTTTTCAACGTGGCACCGGTCATCTACCTGTCCGATGTGTTGCGTGCCAAGGCCATTAAAGTCCAGCGAAAGCGGTAAGCTCGCAAAGATTTCTGATTTGCCAGCGTGCTTAATGGTGAACTTTTGTCCTCCTTTGCGCTCAAATCCGGCTGAGTTAGCCTATCGGTAACGAGCCAGATGATCACTCCTGCACCTGCCCCTGATGGGGCTGCTGCCACCCCTTCGCAACCTTCGGTAAGCAACAACAGTACTTTTTGTGGTCTCAAAGTGTGTCGCTGCAAGCAGGTGGCACAGCTGCCAGCGATGTTTACCCGAGTGTTGTCCCGATTCGACGGTTTTGTTCCTGCCGAGCCAGAGCATTGCATCGCCGGGATCCAGAGTTTTCTGGAGCAGATGAGCGCCGAGCAGTGGGATGTCTGCCTGCAGGGGTTGGCTGAACCTGGTGTCACTGAGTTATCACCTTTGCAGTTAATGTATGGCAGCTCTCCGGTACCCGGGCAGAAGATTATGGCTCGGGATATTAAAAATCTTTGCAGCCCCAGGTTTCTCTACTATCTCCATGACGATGAATATGCCGTGCCAGAAAGCAAAAGGCAGGCAGACGCCACAGGTATTGAAGTGCTTTATGAAGATGATCATATTCTTGCGGTCAATAAGCCGGCCGGGCTGATCACGATTCCCCTGAGGATGTGCGACAAGCATCAGAGCAGTTTGATGAACCGCCTGCTAGGCCAGTTTCCCTGGGCTACCAGCGTACCAAGGGCGGGGTTGGTGCATCGTCTTGATCTTGGTACGTCGGGGGTTTGTCTGGCAGCAAAAAATCTGGCGGTTTACAGTTGTTTCAAACTTCAGCGGCGCCTGGTCAAAAAGTATCTGACCGTGGCCAAGGGGAATTTTCGTGGTCGTCAGGGGGTGATTCGCATTCCGTTGCGTGCTGGCTTTAATACCTGTAGAAAGTTGTCATCCCGCACTTTTTACGACGTGAAGGAGAAGTTCCGTGGCTTTCAGTTGCTCGAGTGTGAGATCGAAATTGGACGCTTTCATCAAGTTCGGGAGCACTTGAAAAGGAAAAATCATCCCGTCGTTGGTGAGTACAGTGATCAGCGGGATAAAAGCAGTAGGAGAAAGAGCTTTGCCGCCAATGACCCGGTGCTGACGTTTATCCGGGCCATGCAATACCCGTGTCTGCATGCCAGCTCAATTCACTTTGCCCATCCGGTAACCCAGGAGCGGCTGGCGATTCTTGCCCCCAAACCTGAAGTCCTCAAGGTATTGACGACCCTGTTGCAAGAGAACCGGCGGTTGTTGTCTGAACAGGTTCGTACCACAGCTCCCCGGGGATGCACAGAAGCGCTTGGTGTCCTTTACGAGGACCCGTGCATCCTGATAATGAACAAGCCCAGCGGTTTGATAACGGTTCCCCATCCGATGGACAATAAACACAGTGACAGTGTGCAGGACAGACTGGTTGCCCGATATCCGCAAGCCGCGAGCGTACCCAAGGCCGGTTTGCTGGCGCGTCTGGATATTGGTACTTCAGGGGTCTGTCTGGCGGCCAAAAACGTGAACGCCTTTAAGAACCTCATGTTCTACGCTAATCCGGTAAATAAATACCTGTGTATTGCCAAAGGTAACTTCGCCAGGGCGCAAGGAGTGATCAGTATGCCTCTGCGGGTTGGTCGCCACTCGAACAGAATGATTCGTGCACAGACCACATACCAGGTCAAAGAGAGCTTCAAAGGGTTTCAGTTGCTTGAGTGCCAGATGAGGACTGAGTGCTGCCATCAGATCAGGGAGCAACTGAGAAAAAGAGGGCATGCGGTGGTTGGCGATTACCCGGGGCAGTTGCACAACA
>JAKROC010000319.1 GCA_024509075.1 Endozoicomonas sp. | reverse complement strand
TGCAGTGTCTTGGCGACCGGAATCAGCACCGTTCGATCCAGCTGACGGTCACAAAGCGTCCAGTAGTGTTCGTGCCAGGGCATCGAGAAAGTGGCGGACAAGATAAGGCGCTAACCATGGCAGCGAAAAAATACCCGATGGTGGATCGCAAGGTCAACGACCTGATTCCGTACGTCAACAACTCACGCATTCACAGTGAAGAACAGGTCATCCAGATTTGTTCGTCGATCAAGGAATTCGGTTTCACCAACCCGGTGCTGATTGACGAGGAAAACGGCATTATCGCAGGCCATGGTCGGTTGATGGCGGCGAAAAAACTGAAGCTGAAAACCGTTCCCTGTATTGTCCTGGCGGGCTTATCAGAAGCGCAAAAAAAGGCTTATGTCATTGCCGATAATTCCATCGCACTGAACAGCTCATGGGATATGGATATGCTGTCTCGGGAAGTGGAAGCCCTGCAAGCGGAAGACTTTGATCTGAACCTGCTTGGGTTCGACGACGATTTCATGGTAACGCTGTTTGATGACCCGGCACCGGAACCAGAGCAAAAACCCAACGGTGAGGAATACCACGAGGTGTTCAATATCCTGGTGGAGTGCCACGACGAAAACCATCAGCAGAAAATCTACGACGAACTGACACAAAAGGGACTGAAATGCCGAGTGCAAAGTTTGTAGTGGAATCACCGATCAAGCCGTCCTTTCGCACCGAAAAGGTCAAGGGCATGTTTGATATTGATGTTCAGTCGGTGAAGAAGGCGTTCGACGTTGATATTCCCATCGAGGACAAGCCGTGGAACATCGGTCTGATTGTCGGGGCCAGTGGGTCTGGCAAGACCACCATTGCCCGGGAAGTGTTCAAGGACTTTGAGCTGTTCTCCGGCTTCGACTGGTCAGACCGCTCGGTGGTGGACGATTTTCGTGATGACCTGAGCGCCAAACAGATTACCGAATCCTTGAGCAAGGTGGGGTTTTCCTCTCCCCCGGACTGGCTGAAGCCGTTTGCGGTACTCTCCAACGGCCAGAAGATGCGAGCCGAGTTAGCCCGGCTGATCCTGGAATCGGACAAGCCGGTGATATACGACGAGTTCACTTCGGTCGTGGATCGCCAGGTGGCCCGGATCGGCAGTGCTGCCATCCAGAAGTTTATCCGCAAGGAGGACAAGCAGTTTATCGCGGTCAGCTGCCATTACGATATTGTCGATTGGCTGCAACCGGATTGGGTGTATGACTGCAACCAGCACACCTTCAAACGGAGGCGTCTTCGGCGACCTGAAATCCGCATCGATGTCCGCCAGGCCGACCAGTCAGAATGGGAATTATTTAGGCCATTTCACTATCTGAGCAGTGTCCACAATCGCTCTGCCCACAAGTACATTGCCGAGATCAACGGCGAACCGGTGGGCTGGTGCAGTGTGTTGCACTTTCCCCACCCGAGCAACAAGAAGCTGAAACGGCTGCACCGAACCGTGGTCTTGCCCGACTATCAAGGCCTAGGGATTGGCTTCCAGTTGCGCTGTTACATCTGCGAGCGCTACCGCAAGCAGGGCTTCAAAGTGAATACCGTCACCACCTCCCCTGCCCTGATCCATGCCATGAACCAATCTGACCGTTGGATCATGACGCGCAAACCGGGACGGGTCGGTATGCCTGCTCAGTCAATCCTGAGCAAACATTCGTTCGATCGGTTGACCTGTTCATTTCAATATGTGGGGGAGTGAGAGCCTAAAAAATGCCCAGAAGGGCAAAGGTGGGGATCAGTCAGTCTTATACATCATCAAAATAATAAAATTGATGGTCATCGGTCAGCACGTAAATATTGATTTCAACGTCAAGACGCATGGATTGAACGAAACTTTGTAACTCATTCATTGTATGTCTGAACCGGTCAAGGTATTTCAACTGATACAGGTCATAGGCAAAGTCAATCGAATTGATCAGATCATGGTCAGCAAACATATAAACGCCTGCGGGTTTGTTTTGCGTGATCAGGGTATTTTTAAGCGCCTGTTCACAAACGATGATCATCTCATTTTCATCTCTTAATGTTGTGTATTTGTCGTTAGGCATAGGATGTTCCTTTTTTGAATGTGTATGTTCATTATGCGAGATGGCTGCAGGGTCTCAACTCGCTTGTTATTCAACCATCATAACAACATTCAATGAGGGCGGTTCTGCGTCGATGTGGTGGGTTGTTTGATATTTTCGATAGGTTATACGATCAATCACTGTACACGACAATTTTCATGAGGCCATCTCCCGCTTGACCTCAAACAACAGC
>JAKROC010000318.1 GCA_024509075.1 Endozoicomonas sp. | reverse complement strand
CTAAAGGGCACAAGTGCAGCCAACTAAAGTAGCAGCTTGAAAGGCGACGGGTATAAGCCGCTTGATCAGTTGTGTATGTGAACACGATACAATACGCAGGCCCTGAAACACTGGTTGCCCTGCGTGGAATTATCTGGGGTATTATTGCGCTGATTTAACGGACAAGGCAAATAGACTGTGTGAAAAGACCATTGATAGCTCAGGCTTCTTCAGGCTCATCGTGTTCGGGTTGAGCGTTGCCATGAGGCTTTTTACCCAGCCCCAACTTATCAGCAGCGTCTTTTTTCGATACGGTACGGTTTTTCTTTGCCAGCCACTGCTTGTTCAGGACTAACAGTAGCGTCGGATCCGGCACAGGCCTTACCGGGTGCTGGCGATACAGGGCGGCAAAAAAGGTTGCTTCTTCGGCGAAGTCATGAGCCTGCCTGGGGAGGGAGGGCGGCTCCACAGGGTCTGGCATACAGCGGTTGCCGATAAAGTTAGACATTGGACAAGTAATCATGATGAACACCTGCTGATTGCCTGAAAAATCTAATGTTAGTCGGAGCATGCGGGGTTGGATATTAGACCATGGCAGGGGGGAGTGGGTTTGACTGCGAGATAAAGGTGCGGGCCGAAGTTGGCATTCTTCGGCCCGCTTGAGGCGCGGTGAGTTGGTTAACCAAAGTGAATCGGATAATTGAACGACAATGGTTAATTAACGCAGTTCAGCAATAATCTCCTTGCTGAAGGACTTCTCGCAGTAGTGACACTTCAGCTGGACATCATCTCTGATCTCGCGCAGGTAAAAGTTGCTGGCCACCGGCTCGTTGTGGGTAATGCAGTTTGAATTGGGGCAGGTAAACGCCCCTTTAAGTGTTTTCGGAATGGCCATGGTGAATTTATCAACCACCCGATAGTCATTAATGACGTTGATGGTGGCGCTGGAAGCAAACAGGGCCAGCTCGTTGGCTTCCTGCTCGGTGAACATTCGCCCTTCAACCTTGATAATATCTTTCAGGCCCAAAGCCTTGCTGGGCAGATTGAAGCCGACGGTAATTCGGGCGTCGCTGTTGAGCAGGTGCAGGCGGTGCAGGATTTTTACCCCTTGTCCGGCCGGGATGTGGTCAATTACCGTACCTTGGCAGATGGCTTCAACCTGAAGTTTGTTGTTCATCAATGTCTCCTGAATATTGCTGAAATCATGCCGTGAATTAAAGCGCTTCATTTAGAATCAGTGCCAGCAATGCCTGGCGGGCAAAGACACCGTTTCTGGCCTGTTCAAAATAATAAGCGTGGGGTGTGCGATCCACTTCCACGGCGATCTCATCCACCCTTGGCAATGGGTGCAGAACTTTCAGGTGGGGCGGTGCCTGCTTTAACACGTTGTTGGTCAGTACGTAGTTGGAGGCAATATGCTTGAATTCGGTCTCATCAAACCGCTCCTTCTGGACACGGGTCATATAGATGATGTCGGTATCGGCAACCACCTCCTCAATGCTCTGGGCACGACGCCAGCGAATGCCTTTTTCGTCCAGCTCCTGTAGCAGGTAGTCCGGCATGGCCAGGGCATCGGGGGCGATAAAATTGAACGTAGCGTTAAAGTGGGTCAGCGCCTGGGTCAAGGAGTGCACGGTGCGGCCATACTTGAGATCGCCGACAAAAGTTACGGTCAGGTCATCGAGTCGTCCCTGGCATTCGCGGATACTGAACAGATCCAAAAGAGTCTGGGTCGGGTGCTGGTTAGCACCATCGCCGCCATTGATGACGGGCACACCAGAAAATTCAGCGGCCAGACGGGCAGCACCTTCTTGCGGGTGACGCATCACCACTGCATCAGTGTAGGAGCTGATGATTTTGATGGAGTCGGCCAGGGTTTCCCCTTTTTTGGCTGACGTATTGCCGCCATCAGCAAAGCCGATCAAGGTGCCGCCCAAACGCTGAACGGCAGTTTCAAATGAGAGGCGGGTTCGGGTGGATGCTTCAAAAAAACAGCTGGCAATCACCTTGCCTTGCAGCAGGCCGGGGCGCGGTGTCTGCTTGAGTCCGGCGGCTACTTCAAGAATCTGCTCCATATCGGCCCGGGTAAAGTCGGCAATGGAGATAATGTCCCGGTTGTAGAACCTGTTTCCCATAGAATTAATACCTTTCTCATTTGTTGCTTAAAAAACCGTTGCAGCACCTTGCGCAGGGACTACCGGCGCTGATCAATCCCTGAAGAGCAGCATTTGGCGCAAAAAAAAAGCCCCTGGAGAGAGGGGCTTTTTATAAAATAGGAATTGTATGGTGACGCCATTGCCATGGGAACAGTCTTACTGCAACAGGTTTGATGCGAACAGACT
>JAKROC010000317.1 GCA_024509075.1 Endozoicomonas sp. | reverse complement strand
ATTTCTATGCTCCCGGGGCTTCGCTCATTTGCCGCCTCGAATCAACTTAAAATCCTTTGGGTATAAAGGCTTCGCTGCCAGAAATGCATTAATTTTGTCGTTTATCAACCCAGGAGAAAAGGTCGCTTTGAGGCAAGCAAAAAAACGAGAAGGATGGTACTGATTGAAAAAAGAGTTCGCGAGCCGGCCTGTAAGCCGGGTTCTGTCCAGCCTGCCAAGGCAGGCCTGGGCAGTCATTCATCTGGGATACCTGTCACCAGGCACCTCAAGCAACCTACCCGAATCCAGTGCGGGTCACACCTGCAGGATTCCTATTTGGTCTTGCTCCAGGCGGGGTTTACCGTGCCATGGACTGTTACCAGCCATGCGGTGCGCTCTTACCGCACCCTTTCACCCTTACCGGCGTAGTATGTTGCCATACTCGCTTAGGCGGTCTGCTCTCTGCTGCACTTTCCGTAGGCTTGCGCCCCCCAGGCGTTACCTGGCGCCCTACCCTCTGGAGCCCGGACTTTCCTCCATTTACACTACCATTGACTAACAAGGGGTAAACAGCGACTGCCCGGCCAACTCGCGATGCCAGATTCTACTGGGCCTGATTACGTGAATCAATCACCGCAACGGATTTGCATGCCCAGCTCATAAAGATCTTTTTTGCGCACCCCAGTAAGGTCAGAAACAATTGCCGCCGCTTTTTTGATGGGCAAATCTTCCAGCAAACGAACCAGCATCTTGCTGACTTGCGGCACAATGATGTCAGCGGCTGACTCTTTATAACCCTCCACCAGAACGACAAACTCACCACGCTGCTGGTTAGAGTCCTCCGACATCGTTACCAGCACCTCAGCAACAGTTCCCACCAGAACCGTCTCAAACGTTTTGGTTATTTCCCGCGCTACCGCAATGTATCGCTCCGGCCCAATCACTGCCACCAGATCAGTCATCAACTCCATGATGCGATGGGGCGATTCGTAGACCCCCCAAGTAGCCGGAAAAGTGGCCAGCGACTCAAGCCGTTTGCGTCGGGCCGCGCCTTTAGCTGGCAAAAACCCTTCAAAGCAGAAACGGTCTGTGGGCAGACCGCTAACCGACAAAGCCGCAACAAATGCACAGGCACCGGGCACCGGCACCACGGTGAAGCCTGCTTCACGAACCGAACGCACCAGAAAAAAACCAGGGTCTGAGATCAACGGCGTACCCGCATCACTGATCAGCGCCACCGACCCGCCCTGGCACATCCGATGGATAATACTTTGTGCCTGCTGACGCTCATTAAAATCGTGACAGGGTATCAGCGGCGTATCAATCCCGAAATGATTCATCAGGCGCCGACTGTGCCGGGTGTCTTCGGCAGCAATAACATCCACCCGGCGAAGCACCTCCAACGCTCTTGGGGTTATATCACCGAGGTTACCAATGGGAGTAGAAACTATATAAAGAAGAGAGTCTGACATAACCAACCAGTACAAAATTATCCGGCACAGAACACAATTACAGCAAAGTCAGTATTGCGTTCGAAAACACATTCACCATAACCTATAGTGTCGGATTGCAGCTCTGTGTACAATCGAAACCATTAACGCAGCGTGATAAGCGTGAACTCTGGCAAGACGCTGGTAACACGTAACATAATCGACGAGAATGCCTACAGGCGAATAACCTTGGCATTGCCCACTGATCTGCCGGAAGAGCTGGCCCAAGACCGCACATGAGTACCTCGATAAACACCCCACAAACCAAACGCACGATCAAGTTGCCGACCATTGTGATGGCAGTATTGATTCCTGTTTTTCTCACCGCTTGTTCCACCGCGCCACTGACTACGTCCACCTCCCCCGGCGCTACTGCCACCGCAGCCATTACAACCCCCGAGCAGGCCAAAAGCATCAATCAGCGACTCGCCCAGGCGCGAAGACTTGGCTACCCTGAGCAAGCCATCAAGACACTGGACATCACCGACGAATTACTGGAAACCAGCCCGATCCGGGCCAAGCTGATTCTTGGTCAATTACCCTATGACCTGCTCCCCCTGCCGCAACAGGCTGAATTGGCAGTCCAGCAAGCCCGCATTGCGCATATTAATAAAAACGATGCCGAAGTATTTGACTGGCTTGACCGCAAGGCAGTTGTCGTCAGCAATGACCCGACCATCCTCGCTCAGGCTCATAGCCTGAAAGCGCTGGCCTACACACGCCTGACCGAATACCAGGCCGCTCTCGACGAATGGCTACTGGCCGGCCCACTCCTGTCCAGTGCCGAGCGCGAGGGGTATCACGATATCTTCTGTCAGAGCACAGTGACAAAGCCGGCAGGGCCGGGCGTTCGCGATCGAAACGGG
>JAKROC010000316.1 GCA_024509075.1 Endozoicomonas sp. | reverse complement strand
CTTTGCTCAATTGCCGCCGCGTAGCAACATGAAATCCCATTGGGTATATCAACCAGTTATTTGCGGTCGGCGAACTCGGTTGCGAAAGTGAACAGATGGATTGTGAATTTGCTGCCGCAATCGCTGGGCAAATGACCGCCTGGTAACTTGCGACAGCGATTATCGCTAGTGGCTGTATCAAGGCTGACTGGGCAGGACTGCGCAGCGGGGGGAACTATCTTTTGGCATCAGACTCTAATTCATAAATTTCATTCATCATGTAGCATGTTTTACGACAGGAGTTGAGTCATGCAAGGCGTCGCACCAGGAACATTACCACACCATTCTTTTGGCAACCCCCTCTCCTCTGGCAGTCGCGCCGGGAGTCCTTCCCATGGCTCTCGCATTCCCTCGAACAGCTCTCAGAACGGATCATTTATTCCCAGTCATCACAACTCGTCTCCTCCCGGTTCCACCGGCAGTCGCCCATCCTCACGCAGCTCGGTGCACAGTGTTAGTCCTGCCACTGGCACTCCTGGTCTCAGGCCATCCAGTACCAGTCAGCCTGATTTGAACAGTATGGACTTACCGGCGCTGTCGCAGCTGGGTAACAAGCGGCTTGATGCCGCAAAGAATGCCTACAAAAATTATGGTGAGATCAATATTGCCCAACAGGCTCAGCAGGCGCTCCAGTCTTTTATCGATACCTGTATTGACAATGGCAATGATCGCTCTGCCATGATTGCTGCACTCAAGGCCATCACTCTACCTGGTGGCTCTCCCACTGATCTCTCGGTGACTATCAAATTTCCTGGTGACCCTTCGGTCTCCCTGATTCCGCCGGATGACAAACAGCTTAACAATGCCACTGCCGAAGACATCACCCAATGGTACAAAATGGCTTGGCAAGCCATGGAAAACTGGTCACAGCAAAATATCAAGTCAGCCAATGCGCTGGAAGCCGCCCAACAGCAGCTTGATGATGCTGTTGCTGCTCTCAAAGCCACCAGGGAAGCCATTGATCGCAAGACCACAGAGATGGCTAAAATACCAGGGCAGAGCCAGCTTGAGGTGGAGTACCAGAAATTTGTTGACCAGGGCATAACCATTCATTTTGACAGCAATGCCGAATCAATCCGTGCTGCCGGTACTCCCCGTCCAGCAGCCGGCACCGCGCCGACAAACTCTGGGAGCCCATCGCCCGATGCGACACAAATAAACCCCGGTACTGCTATCTGAAAGTGATTCAGACTCAGCTAGCCGGGGCACCAAAGCCTGTCGGGGCGGGAATGGGTAACACCTTAACCTCTACCAAACAGGGTTTTATGGGCCTTATCCAAAACCTTCATCTTGTTTTCGTGCTGGGTCTTCTTGTTGACGTCGAGAGAACCAGCGGCTTGGTCAATCAATGCCAGCAGGACGGCCCGCTCTGATGCCTTTCCATCCAGACCAAGAGTTTCGAGTGCATCTAGCTGCTTATCGTCAGGCTGTCTCAACAGGGGTTTACTGCTAGCAATACCAAGGGTGATGTATTTCTTTGCTGCCTTCACGATATCTTGCGACATAGCCAGGTTGCTGTCATTTTCCTGCAACTTTTTATAGGCACTTCTGGCCACATTCAACTCGTTGAATACGCTGGTTACACCAAGCAATTTGCGATCCCGAACCATCTCCTTATACTCTTCTGAGCCGACCTCAGGCTTCATTTTCAGTTTGTTGGGTTTGGCGTAGCCGGATGATTCAACATTACTTAAATCCAGCGGGTCGTCGATGATTTTTCTGCCGGAGCCTGCAGAAGTTGAGTATTCAACTCCGGCTGTATCAAGTTGCTGTTGGTTGACGGCTTGCTGCGCGGCTTTGCGTTGCCGCGCTTTCTCCTTAATCCGGGAAAGGTCTGGTGGCACATCGTTCGGCTCAGACTTCACATCGTCCTGGTCTGAGAAGTAACCGTCATCCTCCGCTTCCTCAACAAATTTTGGTGCCACTGTTGCCGTGGTTTTTTCACCGGCCTTAACACTTTGCAAGCTCAGGTCATCCTGCACCGCCGCCATTTCATCGGCAGAAACATGGCCAGGGTTGATATCATCCCCTTTGGCCGCAATGGAGTCTTCCTCCATTACTGGAGCAGGCGCACTGGTCTGGTGTATCTCTTGTGGAGCCCCATCTTCTGACTCACTTACGTCCTCTTCAGAAACATAACCATCATCAATATCCATGACTTCTGACTCTGTCACATCGCCAGCAGCTGCAACAGGCTCTTGGACAACAGCTATGTCGTCAGGCGCACTCGATGCAACGGTATTTTTGTTATCAACCGTCGTTTCCGGTTCAGCAAACAGCTCCGGCACACCATCGAGA
>JAKROC010000315.1 GCA_024509075.1 Endozoicomonas sp. | reverse complement strand
CAGACTGGATACGACTTCTGACCACGCAGAAATTCTCGAAAATCTGCTGTTAGAGGCCGGTGCCTGTGCCGTCACCTTGCAAGACGCCCAAGACCAGCCGGTGTATGAGCCAGAGCTGGGAACCACGCCACTGTGGAACAACACCGTTGTTGTTGGCCTGTTCGATGCTCAGACCTCCACCAATGCGCTGATCCCATTCCTCCAGGCCAACAGTGCACTGGAGCCATTTCCCAAACATAAAGTCGAACTGGTAGAGGACAAGGACTGGGAAAGGGAGTGGATGACCCACTTTCACCCGATGCAATTCGGTGATCGCCTCTGGGTCTGCCCCAGCTGGAAAGAGGTGCCTGACCCCGATGCCATCAATTTGATGCTGGACCCGGGCCTGGCTTTTGGAACCGGTACCCATCCCACCACAGCCCTGTGCTTGCGTTGGCTGGATCAACATCCACTCAACGGCAAAGAAGTCATCGATTATGGCTGCGGTTCCGGGATACTGGCCATTGCCGCACTGCTGCTGGGCGCCCATTCAGCCATCGGCGTCGACCTGGACCCCCAGGCACTGGAAGCCAGCATCGAAAACGCCCGACGCAACCAAATCACAGAGGGCAAGCTGGCAGTGTTTCTGCCTGACGACGAACCTGACGACCAAGCCGACGTCGTACTGGCCAACATTCTGGCCGGCCCGCTGACGCAGCTGGCACCAAAACTTGCCAGCCTGACTCGTACCGGTGGCCACATTGCCCTGTCGGGCATCCTGGCTGAGCAAGCAGACGACATTGTACGAACCTATGAGCAGTGGTTCACCATGGATGCCCCAGTCACTTTTGAGGGTTGGGCCATGTTGTCAGGAAAACGACGACCGTAAATTAATATGGGGGCGCAGCGGCGCTTCCACCGGCTGACATCGACATCCGCGTCAGGCTGGATTCAGCATGGGTGCTCTGGTCTAATAACAAATGCACCTCAAAAACCAGGTAACCACCGAACATGACGCCGTCAAGTGTCACTTGCCCCCACTGCCAAGCTTCTTTTCGGATCACTAACGCCCAACTGAGTGCTGCCGATGGCTCTGTACGCTGTGGCTCATGCCTGCAAGTCTTCAACGCCATGGAGCAGGTCGAACGAGCACCAGTAAAGCCTGCCACATCGAGCATCGAAAACCTTACAACCACCATTGCTGAACAAGCTACTCCACTGCCCAATGATCAACCGGAGAGCAAACCAGAAACACCTCAAGGCAGCGCACAAGCAACAAAACAAGAACGCGCCCTGAAGGCAAAAACCACCTCCTCTGAGCACGATTTTCACCAACAGCAAACCATTGAAACACTGATTCAGAAACTGGACGAACAAGAGAATCAAGAGATAGCCAACGCCCGTCAGCGTCGGGGCAGGAGAGCCGGTTGGGCCGCTGCTGCCTTGGCATTGAGCCTTCTGTTATTTGGGCAGTTTGCCTGGTTTAACCGCCAGGAGCTGTCCCTGAATCCAGCCCTGAGGGGATTTTACGACGTCCTGTGCCAGATGCTGCCCTGCACTTTGCCACCCATGGTCGATATTCGTGCTATCCGCAGCATGGAGCTAGTAGTGCGCAGCCACCCTGATCAGCAAAATATCCTGCAAGTGGATGCCATCATCATCAACGAAGCCAGTCATGTGCAACCCTTCCCCAACCTGCAACTGACGTTTACCGACATCAATGGCAACGTGGTCGCCAACCGCAGCTTCGCGCCGGCTGAGTACCTTGCCGGCGAACTGGCAGGTTCCATGGAGATGCCAAGAGCACAACCGGTACGTCTGGAGCTGGAAATTATCGATCCGGGTGAAAAAGCGGTGAATTACCAGCTCAAATTCAGTGAAAACAAAATAACACCCACACCATAACAGCAGCTCTTTTCACCGAGCATTTTCCGCACGGGCGCTGACAGATAACATTAGTTCTCACTCTTGGTGCTGCTTTTGTATCATAACACCCTTTTTTGACAGACCAGCGGTTATATCCTGATCAACCGGTTGCTCACGCCGCTACCTGGCAACTCAACCCCAAGCCCTCCAAAGCAAACCAAAGATTAGTGCAAAAAAAACACTCCAAAGTGCATAAAAAAATCAACTCAACCACCTGCTCAAAACCTCAACAGAGCACCTGCAGGCCGGATAAAATATGGTCAATCGAGCAATAACTGATACATCACAAATGCTCATAACCGTTGACAAGGATTGCATTAACCAGAGACCTCACAAATCCGCAGACAATGATCTATATCAAAAAATGGTCATCCCTTAGGGACAGTCCCGAAATAACTTACGCATTTATGGAATCTGAACCTCGTTCGGACTGAGCCTGTCGAAGTCCGGTGACA
>JAKROC010000314.1 GCA_024509075.1 Endozoicomonas sp. | reverse complement strand
GAGCAGTTGCCGAGCGAATACCCTGAAGGGCACAAGTGCAGCCAACAAAGTAGCAGCTTGAAAGGCGACGGGTATAATGTCGACTCTGGCTACATTGGGAGCGAGCTTGTCCTGCCTGCTTCCTGGATTAACTGTTGGCTGCCAGCAAGCCGGCACTGACCAAACAGGTAACAGCTATGGGATTTTTTGCCGCGCTGAAAAGCTCTATGGAGCTGAACACTCGCCAGGAAACGGTTGTTCTCAAAGCGCCGATATCGGGGCGTATTATTCCCATAGAGGCAGTGGTTGATTTGGCCTTTGCCAACAAGTTGGTTGGTGATGGTCTGGCCATTGAGCCCGCGGGCAATATTCTGGTAGCTCCATGCGACGGCGTGATCAGTAAGATTTTTGATGTTAACCACGCGTTCAGTATTGATACGCCTTCTGGCGTTGAGCTGTTTGTCCATTTTGGCATCGACACTGTTGAGCTTGGTGGGGTGGGCTTCAAGCGCATCGCCAGGGAGGGGCAGCAGGTCAAAACGGGTGAGCCAGTGTTGGAGGTGGATCTTGCCTTGCTGAACAACACTGCACGAAGTACCACTACGCTGGTTGTCATTACCTCTATGGTGGAGGTTAGCCGACTGGACAAGTCACATGGCGTGGTCGAGGCTGGTGTTGATGAGTTGATGACGGTGGTGATGAATTGATTGCGGCCTTGCATTCGCTCCTGTCCAGCGCCACACCAGGATTGAGTGTTGTGAGCCTCTGTTTGGCCGTTGACTGGCAATTGGTCAACCGTTAATGATTGTCTCCTGCTCAGTTTATCGCCATACTCCCTCTGCGTTGTTGGGCGGATTTTTTATCGGTAGGTGTAGCTTCACCAGGCGCCGGGGCGCCCGGCGATGCAGGTCACATCTTTTTCATGACCTCGGCCATCTCGGAGCGAATGATGTCGGAGCGAGGCCCGAAGATTGCCTGCATATTTTCACCGACCACCATCACTGCCGTGGCACCGAGTTGCTTAACCCTATCTGTATCGACGGCGGCCACATCGTTGACGGTCACCCGAAGCCGGGTGATACAGGCTTCAAGGCTTCTGATATTGCCCTTGCCACCAAAAGCATTCACCAGCTCGACGGCCAGTTCACTTGACTCCTGCACTGTGGTCGTTGCTTCAAACTCATCCTCCCGGCCAGGTGTTTTCAGATCCAGCGCTGTGATCAGTACCCTGAAGATAACGTAGTAGAGAGCAGCGTAAAGTACTCCCAGGAAAATGATCCACACGGGTTTGGTGGCAATGCCAAAGTAGAGAATGTAGTCAATCAGGCCGTTGGAGAATGACATGGCCATCTTGATGTCAAGGTAGTTGGTAATAGCGTAAGCCAGGCCAGCCAGAACTGCGTGTATGCCGAAGAGTATGGGAGCAACAAACAGAAACGAGAACTCAATGGGTTCAGTAATTCCGGTCAGCATTGAGGTGAGGGCTGCTGACACCATGATACCACCGGCTTTGGCCTTGTTTTCAGGCTTGGCGCAATGCCAGATGGCGATGGCAGCGGCTGGCAAACCAAACATTTTGAATAAGTAACCGCCAGCCAGGAAACCGGCAGTCGGGTCGCCGGCAAAAAAACGGGCAATATCACCGTTGAAGACGGTGCCGGACTCGTCAATAAATTCACCCATTTCCATATGGAAAGGCACGTTCCAGATATGGTGCAGTCCAAAGGGAACCAGGAGTCGCTCAACGAAACCGTAAACAAAGCCAGCCGCTTCGGGGTTCTCATTGACTGACCACTGGGAGAAGGCATTGATCACGCCCTGAATGGGAGGCCAGATAAAACTGAGTATGATCCCCAGGATGATGGCGCACACACCAGTAATAATGGGAACAAAGCGTTTACCGGCAAAAAAGCCGAGATAGTCAGGCAGCTCTATGCGATAGAACCGGTTGAACATCATCGAAGCGAGGATGCCGGCAAGATGGCGATGGCAGCGGCTGGCAAACCAAACATTTTGAATAAGTAACCGCCAGCCAGGAAACCGGCAGTCGGGTCGCCGGCAAAAAAACGGGCAATATCACCGTTGAAGACGGTGCCGGACTCGTCAATAAATTCACCCATTTCCATATGGAAAGGCACGTTCCAGATATGGTGCAGTCCAAAGGGAACCAGGAGTCGCTCAACGAAACCGTAAACAAAGCCAGCCGCTTCGGGGTTCTCATTGACTGACCACTGGGAGAAGGCATTGATCACGCCCTGAATGGGAGGCCAGATAAAACTGAGTATGATCCCCAGGATGATGGCGCACACACCAGTAATAATGGGAACAAAGCGTTTACCGGCAAAAAAGCCGAGATAGTCAGGCAGCTCTATGCGATAGAACCGGTTGAACATCATCGAAGCGAGGATGCCGGCAA
>JAKROC010000313.1 GCA_024509075.1 Endozoicomonas sp. | reverse complement strand
TGTGAGAGGATAGGCCAGAAACGTCTATTTTGCTCTATGTCAGGACTTTATGAGAGCTTACGAAGAAGTTGATTGTCTGTCACTTACCAACCTATTCTCCAGAGCTGAATTTAGGTTTAACTATCGGCCGTGTAGCAATATGAAATCTGTGCACAGTCGTATTTCAGTTTGGGGTGGCAGGGGTAGACTTTTACCTGACACTGTACCAAGTTTGGCACAGTGTCTGTGCTGCAAATTTATCTTTCAGGTTACGCAGTACGGCTTAAGTACCGGAGAGCACTGGCCTGAGATTGTAGTCGCGTTCATTTGCTCTGGTGGTGCAGGATTCAGTGTCCCCTTCTGCATCTTGACATCTTTGAATCGAATGGTAACGGGTTGCTCGGAACTTGTGCGGTACAGGCCAATTTTTCCGTACAGGTTTCCTCCCCCTCGTTCAGGCACGTCATTTGCTCCCAGATAGCCGACTGCATTCGTTGTCATCTGGTCATTTACCCACATCTTGACATAACCAATCTTTGCGCTGTATCCCTTGTAGTCGCTGGTTTTTATTTCAAACTTAATGTTTGTCCACTTGTTAACCATGTCCAGCTTATCACTTCCCCTGCCAATGGGTTGGCTAAACAGAATACTGACATCGCGTTCACCATCACAGCACTTGGCTTGGGAATTATCGGTTTTCTTTTTTGAATATTTCATATTACAGCGGTTGTCTTTTTTATTATGCGCAACGTACTCTGATCTCATTTTCAGAATTAGTATGTGATCGTTTTTATGCTCTTCAATGCTCATGGATAGAGGTGGATACCCGCCTCGCTCGAAAATCATGCCATCATTAACCAGTTGCTTGTAGGCTTCGGATGAGCTTTCCGGTGACAACACAAAGGTACCGTTACCTGCTTCACTCCAATATGACCAGCGGTCAGGTTTGCCATGGATCTGGGTAATAATTGACTCACCAAGAGTTTCAATATTTACATCCATGTTGATCGAGAATACGTCACCCATAGGTATACCTCTCGGGCATTCATTCAGGTACGCCTTTGACTCCTTCAGGAAAGCAATTTTGGCGTTTGTATAAGGGGGTTGCTCACCAGACTTGAAAAAACACTGGGTCAGCTCTGCCCTTCCTTTGCAGGTGTTGGTGCCAGGTTTGGATGGTGGGCAAGGGCTGGCTCCTTGCTTACCGCTGCGGTTGAGCCTGTTGTCACGATAATCGCCCAAATGAAATCGATAAGTCATAGAGCCGCCTTTTTTATTATTGCGCCTTTGCCTGACGTTTGAACCAGTGGGGACACCAACTCGGGCAAATTCACCATCTTGGGTGAGTTGATCTGCACGCAATGGTTGGTCGTGGTCTTTCACAAAAGGGACGTCAGTCCATTTTGACCTGCGCTGCGAAGAACGTTTTTCTCTGCTTGCACCTTGGGATTCATCATTGTCGTACTCATCCTCTGGTGATGACAGCAAATCCTCCGTTAATTCAGATGATAGGTCATCGAGGAATAGATCCAGCATTTTTGAGTCGTTGTTGTATTGGTAAGTGTTATGCCACTCATTAGGTTTCATGCTTGTCGGTAGTGCTGTTATGTCTGAATTACTGGTATTTGGTAATGATCTTGCATCAACAAAATTGCTGCCCACTAAAAGAGCTGTAGTGATTAGTCTTCCGGGTGAACTGACTAAAAAGTGCACAGGATTAGGCAGTCCTCTAAAGGCTGAACTGAGTTGCTGCTGGTTAGATTGTACGTCATTGGTCGTATTACTGACAATCCGGGAACTGAATGACCCTTTCGAACTCTGCGCATTGTGATCATTTTGCAATGTGTTCAATGAAGCGGTCGATGTATTAAACGACAGTTTATCTGACAACATTTACTGATTACCTCTTGTGTCTATCAGTTGATTGTTTCCAGTCAAGACAAATCCGAAACCTGGCCGTCCTGTACAGACTCTGCGGGGTAAGGCTTTTGTCAGCATTTATAGACAACAATAAGATGATGATATTTACAGACTATTGTTGTTTTTTTTTGTTTTTTTTGTAATTTTTTCTTGTTAAAAATATTTAAACGACAATTTAATATTAAAAGTTAGAGATTTAATTTGATATTGCAGTTTTTAATGTATGACCAAAGCCTAATAATTGAGTTAAGCGCTCATGCATCCCTGGCATGGCAAATCAAGGACGGGGCTGGCTCCACGGCAAAAACATGATTAAGTACCAGGTCACTCGCTTTTTCCCTCGTATCTCCGCTACTACTGGGTTCTGAAGGAGAAAATATTCGATTACGATCGTTCAGGAACTTAAAAATTAAGTAACTATTCAGCCCCCCTCATGATCGACTGGAATTTTAGTAATTTTGTACCATTGTGAGATGCAATTTGCCGGTCATATTGCTACGAATCATGCCTG
>JAKROC010000312.1 GCA_024509075.1 Endozoicomonas sp. | reverse complement strand
CATTGCTCAGGTGCCAGAGTTGCTCGCTCTGTTTTTTCAGCGCTTTCACCAGTGCCGGGTGGCAGTGGCCAAGGGCATTGACGGCAATGCCGCCGGCAAAGTCCAGGTACTCCCTGCCGTCCTGATCCCACACCCGTGACCCTTTGCCGCGAACCGGCACCATGTCCTGGGGCGCATAATTGGGAACCATAACCTGATCAAACGTTGTGCGGTTGACGGAGGACGCTGACATGGTGTTACCTCGTTGTTGGCGTGGCTGACGCCTGTTTTTTCTACCACATATACGAGTATTTTTACCGGGTCGTCAAGGGCTATGAGCGTCACGTTGGCAAACGCTCATCATTCGGGGGCATAAGGTTTTCCAGACAGTGTGAGTTGGCTACTATCTCTTTCCTTTAATCTGCTGGTTGCACTGAGGTGTGAATGATTCCACAAGCGCTTGATGGTTGCTTTATGGCCAGGGCCATTGAACTGGCCCGTCGGGGGTGCAACACCACCATGCCCAATCCGAGGGTAGGTTGTGTGGTTGTCAACAACGGCGTAATCGTCGGTGAAGGCTGGCATGAAAGGGCCGGCCAACCCCACGCAGAGGTACATGCATTGCGCGTGGCCGGTAGCCAGGCCAAAGGGGGAACGGCTTATGTCACTCTGGAACCATGCAGTCATTATGGTCGGACGCCACCTTGTGCTGAAGCACTGAAGGTGGCAGGGATCGCTCGGGTGGTGGTTGCCATGCAGGATAACAACCCTGTGGTGTCTGGCGGTGGTCTGGCCATTTTGCACGAAGCAGGTATCGCTGTGTCCTGCGGGGTTTTGCAGGAAGAGGCTCACTCTCTGAATGAAGGTTTTTTCCAGCGCATGGCCACCGGCATTCCTCTGGTGCGGGCCAAGCTGGCCATGAGTCTTGATGGGCGGACAGCCATGGGCAGTGGTGAGTCCCAGTGGATTACCGGTGCGCCAGCACGTTCAGAGGTACAGCGGCTCAGGGCGCAAAGCTGCGCTGTAATGACCGGTGTTGGTTCCATTCTTCGGGATGACTCAGCCTTGACGGTGCGCGAGCCGGGGTTGGTTGGGGGTCGCCAGCCATTGCGGGTTGTGCTTGATTCACAGCTGCAAACGCCGGTTGATGCCCGAGTTGTGTCTGGCCCCGGGCAGTGCTTGATTGTCACCACCATCAACGGTGATGCCAGAAAAAAGGTACAGCTTGAACAGGCTGGCGCTGAAGTATTGGTGCAAAGTTCTGAGCATCGGGTAAACCTGAACGAGGTGTTGGCCGAGCTTGGGCGCAGACAGTGCAATGAAGTGCTGTTGGAGACAGGTGCCCACCTGGCAGGGGCTATGCTGGCGGAGCACTTGCTTGATGAATTGATTGTATTTATGGCACCGGTGCTGATGGGCTCAATGGCAAGGCCGCTGTTCCACCTGCCCTTGCAGAGCATGGCGGAAAAGCGTCAGCTGGTGATCAAGGACATTCGGGCGGTTGGCGATGACTGGAAAATTACTGCCAGGCCGAACAAAGGGTGACAATGCTATCCAACAGAGCGCTAAAAGACACGAAAGAAATTCTGGCGAAACTTTTCCCGGTCTTTAATAAAGGAAATTGTGGTTTCTTTCTCTGAGTCAAGGCGACGATCCTGGCCATTGTCACCTGAATCGGATGATTCATTTTCATCAGGCAAAACAGAACGGGCTGATTCTTTCATATCCTTGGGAGATGGGAGTGGTGCATTGCCTGAGGGTAACTGCCTTTTTCTTGCTTTAGCCGGTGGTTCAGGACAGGTACATTTTCGGTTGCTTAAGCTGCTCAGCAGTTTGCTGGTGCTCTCGTGGAGGGTGCCGGCAGCCCAGCCGCACACTGCGCCCATGGCCAAACCGATGGTAACCCCTGCGATGGGGAGTTCGTGAGCAATGTGCCTGGATGAGCGGAACTGGCTATTGTCAGCAACGGATATTTCGTAGCGACCAAAGAGTATTGCGCCCAGGCTGGCACAGGCCACGACAAGATTGCCGGTCACTTTGTCGTGATGATCGCGTGATCTATTCTTGCAGGCGTCACAATCGGCCATCAGCCGGTGATGATTTGAATTCAGCTGACTGGTATTCATTATTATCCCCCAGTGGTTACGATCTTCAGGTGCTCTTTGCCCGGAGGGTCTTGCTTGATTGGGCTCGATAGCAGTTTTCATCTCTTGAAAAGAGCCGCGTTTGTCGACCATGATCCTGAATACTGTTTTGAAAACGGATCGTTGGAGAAGTTCAATGCTGCCTGCAATTGAGCACTGCTGCTGAAACAGCTGTTAACCCTATGTGAAACAGGTAGAATGGCGCACCCGGTAGTTTTGGCATAGAAGGTTAACGATACCCAAAGGATTTCAAGTTGATTCGAGGCGGCAAATGAGCGAAGC
This sequence comes from Endozoicomonas sp., assembly GCA_024509075.1. Lineage (GTDB taxonomy): Bacteria > Pseudomonadota > Gammaproteobacteria > Pseudomonadales > Endozoicomonadaceae > Endozoicomonas. Next base: position 8 of record JAKROC010000312.1, on the reverse strand, counting down.
CTTTATGC
>JAKROC010000311.1 GCA_024509075.1 Endozoicomonas sp. | reverse complement strand
CCTGTGCGAAGAACGGGTAACGATACTCGGTTCCAAGGGGACACTGGAAAATGTTGCCGTGCTTGGCCCAGCCAGGCCAGAAAGCCAGGTGGAAATCTCCCGCACCGATGCCCGTCAAATAGGCGTCAATGCGCCACTGAAAGAGTCCGGTGATATTACTGGCAGCCCGGGCGTATTTCTCCACTCCGGCAAAGGCATGGTGCAGATGAACAAAGGCGTTATTGTCACCCGCAACCATATCCATGTGACCACCAATGATGCCCTGCGCCTGGGCGTTAAAGACAAGCAGGAAGTGGATGTCTGGACAGCCGGCGATCAATAAACCAAAGTCGTCTGTATTGGTTGTTGCCGATTGTCAGGATCGGCAACAACTCGAGCAAGTGCCAGGAAATAGATATCAACTGACGTACACCTGCGATCAGCAAGGTATTACTGCCATTAACCCTGACGAATTTGACCATATAGTTTTGGCTACCCTGCCCAATTCGCTGTTATCGGCCCTGGCCATTGGTCTGGAACGGGGCAGTGAGGGCTGGGTGATTGTCGAAAGCCTACTGTTGGGAAAACAGTACATATTCTTGAGGAAGGCATCACCTACCGCCGTTATCGTCAGACGGCAAATCCAGCTTTTTACCAGTTTTTTGCCGATAAAGAAGCGACACTGTCTTTCTTTGGCATGAAGGTAGTTGAACTGGCGCAGTTGAATAATGCTTTTTCAGGCACCTAAACGACTAAAGACGTTTATTATAGTACCAGTACAAAAAGTATGATTTGCACTACCCTGCCAGCAAGCAAAGGTGTGCATGTCATCACCAACCGAGTGGTGGGAGAAAAGGATTTGCGTGCCTGTTATGAGCAAGGCTACCGAAGCATCAAGATGCCTGAACGCGCAGTCATAACTCCGCTGGCCAGAGACTTCCTGCGCATGAAGGAAGACCTGGTGGTGGAATCTTGAGGATTGCTTTTTGCTGTTCACCCTGATCGGTGAACAGTGTCCAAAGTCTATGTTGCAATAAGTGCAAGAAATTCATCCAGAAGAGCAAGCAAATCATCATTTTGAAGAACGACAGCGGAAGGCTGGTTAAAATAGTCTCTTATCCGTTCCGGAGGTAATTTTAATCGAGTCTCAAGATAATAACAATCATCAGAAACCACAAGGTTACTTTGTCGAAAAGGCTGCGCTGTCTCACCGTAACATTGATAATCGCGCATCAACCAGATGGGAGAAATAGTGTCATTCATATGATGTGCTGCCAGCCAATGAAAAAATAGTATTTTATATTTTCCTATCATTCCATTCTGACATATCAATCTGATTTCCGACTTTATTCCGGATGCCATCTGTCTATAGATCTTACTTTCTACCTCTCGTCCTCGCAGAGAGGCACAATCGAAAATAATAGGCTTGTAGCTTGTAGATTTTGATACATTCAAGAAGGCAGGATCTCCGGACATGAGCTTTTCAGGAATGATACGGCTATTGCCCGCAGGTTGATGATGGAATTGTTGATGGATGCGATGTTGCGATAGTCGGCCCAAAAGGGAGTGACTCATGGACATCGTTTTGACAAAGTTTATGTAGCGCTTTGATAAGCGCATCCCACTAATACCTCCTATTTTTTCTGTTGCCTCCAGGTTAATTTTTTCAGGGCTTAGGGGATAAGACATGAACATTAATTTCACCCGTTTTTTTAACTGCTCAGAATCACAACGCTCAGAGAAAATCTGCAAGATGATTAATAGTGTATATTCCAGAAACAGAGGAACTGAATGATAGAGATCACATACCCAGTTCAAATAGCTGACATCGATCTCTTTTTCTTGCATAAACCTGCATAATTCCCACAGCTGCTCCTTAACAAATACATTATGCGCATTATGCGGATCGTCCCTGTAACCAGCCATATTCCAGGCACTTTTTTTTATGATTCTTTCCCAGTCTTCTATGTTTTCACCAAACTGGTAAAACATTTGTGGCGATAATAGTATCGACCAACTATTCGGCAAATCGTATTTAAATGGATCGGTATCTTTATATACTACATTGCCATTAAATGCACAGTAGTTGTTTTTAAGTTGCTGCATAACCGCTGCTGAAGCTGATTGACCTTCACTGAACTGTCGCACAAGCTCGCAAAGACTACCCTCAATTTTTTGCTTTAAACTGATATTGCCTGTCGATGGGCAGTTTAATTGGCCAGAACGTGTATATTCTCTTGTAACAGGCGGCTTCAGCACAGAGCCTTCCGGTTGATGATAATCTCCCCAGTCGACTTCTTTGATGTCTGCACTGGTTTGTCCGCCACCACCGAGCTGGTATTGCCGCCAGGTGAGGCCTCCATCGGGGCTGATCTCCACAAAACGGTGCGAAGCATTCCTTACCCGCCCAGCCAGAATATCCCAGTAGTCGCAGCGCATCTGGATTAGCATCGCCTATTGAC
>JAKROC010000310.1 GCA_024509075.1 Endozoicomonas sp. | reverse complement strand
GGGGGGGACTCCGTATCATTTCTTCAAGGATATACAGACTCGAAGTTCTGTTAACTGGGATGGTGGTACAGGTAGTGATGGTACTGTTGTTGCTCCAACTGATCCTACTGATCTGTATTTCTTCCAGTTTTGTATTCAGGCGATGCCGGGTTCGACAGCAGATTTGGCGTCGACGCATTTTACCGTGACTCGTCGGTATGTTATTCGGTTCAAGTTTGACTATACGGTGAAGGCGTTCGATCGGGCCGGTCGTCCCCTTGATATCTAAAGGTATGGTGCGATCCGCCGGGTTCGGACGGGCGTAAAAGATCTTCAAGCTTTGTTCGCCCACAGAGCTATAGATCGCAGTTTAGTACATGTTGTTCACGGTACAATGAAACACCCAAGTGAGCCGACGCATCAACGGAGAATAGTCCTCCTCAGCATACCAGGCTTTCGGGTGAATGTTCGTGGTTATAAAGAAGGTTCTTGCGACCAGCTGTCTTGAAGATCCCTTAATCCAAGCTGTGAACTCGTATCGATCGAGTACGCGGAGTAAGTCTCTGTAGGGAAAACGTCCTTCAAAGTCGTCCAAAATGACTGCTGGCTGTCCGACATACCCGTCCCACCAGAGTCCACCGGGGTCTTTGGAATAGTATTCAAGACCCAAGTCTCGGCAACACTCACGGGCGAGGCGGGACTTGCCGACCCCGGAGTTACCCCAGAGTACAAAACACATTGGGTCATCGGTAAGAAGCCTTGGGGTTTGGACATGGGCGATGCACTTGTCGATTCCGCCTGCGTACTTAATGTAAGTGCTGGGGTATTCGAGCGCAATTTCGCGAGCGTTTCTCCCAGCGACGATAGCGGTGGAGACCATTTGCAGATCAGAGCGGTTGCCTTGGGCTTTGGCCATTGGAGTGCCATACTCCCATCCTTCGAGCACGCGACTAGCGAGCTTTGTGCAGTATGTTTGGTTTTGCGTATCAGAGCCCTCAGCTTTCGAGATGTGGGCTGATTTATCTTGAAGGAGCTTTTTGACTTGAGCGGGCCGGACGTGATGTTGTGTGTGAACATAGCCTTGCGCGTGATGTCGTCCTGACGTTGGGCACGTTTCGATTTGGAAGACGCAATAGGAGATGCGTTTAATGTTAGTAACGAGTGCACTTTGGACGCGGTCTCGGAGGCTGTTGATTTGCTCATCCTGTTTGGCGAAGACAGTCCAACACCAACAGTGGTACATATTCTACTGTCGAACTGGACAGGCTGGTTGCGCGAACAACCCTTCTGCCCGTTCGACGCATTTTGTGGGTTCAATTCCTGGAATGCCGATTCGATTTTGTGTATTTTTAAATTTTAAAAAAGTATCCGTTAAAATGGGCTGATGTGAAGTGGCGTTAGTATTACCGCCACTTCGGCCCTCGGCCCAAATGGTGTTTGCTGTCTCGGGTTATTCACGGTCGCGTCTCCATCGTCCCGGTCGGTATAATCGGGACAGGGAAGAGTACTGGGGTCATTGGCGTGGGGGTAGGTGGTCTCATCCGTCGAATCTGCGTTACGCGTTGCGGTCGCGGAGGTATTGGGAAGGCGAAAGAGATTTCGCTCAGGGGGGTTCATTTACTTCTCGGGCACAATATCCTCGATTTCGTCGGGGAACACCAAGTTTGAACTCGTTGTATGGCTAAGAGGCTATGCCGTTCAGGTATCGGCCAGGCCAACGCCGTCGAGGGGGGTTTGCAGCAGCTTTACGGAGGCACCCATGGACCGGAACAAGGTTTCGAGGACTTCGGAAGTTCGGGATACGTAGGCGACGTTTTGGGGGAAAGCGAGGACGATTTAGTCTCCGTTCTCGCGGGCGTCTTGGAACGTTTAGAGTCCCATTCGCGTATATTAGAGGACCTCAAGGTGCTTTGCTCAACATCAAGCTCATCGAGTGGTATGGAACTGTCCCCGGCGTCGGCACAACCGGAGCAGCTCAGGCAGTTCAAACAATAGCTTTCGCGATGAACAGTCTTGGGGGTATTGTTACGTCGTTGTCCCGTACTCCGACGATTCCGGGTGCCGGTGTGATAAGTCCCCTTGCGATTCTTACTGCTCTTAGCGCTAGTGCGGTTCGTGCGCCGGGTATTGATACGGCGTTGTCCAACTTTCGGCAGTATCGAGTTTTGAGGTGTCGCGTTCAGGCCAAGTGTTATTACACTGGGACGGCCGCAGAACATGCTACTGGGGGGTTACAGCCCGGGCATATGGTCTTTTATTGCTTCCCTTATAAGCAACTGGATGGATTGGATGGAATGGCAGATTACAGTTCGGATGATACCAATGCTATTCGGATGCAGAAGTTTCAGCAGATGTTGTTACAGCCGGGTGTTCGGTCTAAGACTATGGGTGGGATGAACAATGCCAAGTCTTTTTACAAGTTGACAATGGGGGGGGACTCCGTATCATTTCTTCAAGGATATACAGACTCGAAGTTCTGTTAAC
>JAKROC010000031.1 GCA_024509075.1 Endozoicomonas sp. | reverse complement strand
TTCCTCAACATTACCCGCTCACTGGAACATATCACCCAGATTTCGCAACTCGAATCAGCGGCACGCGCACAGTGTGAATTCATTTTAAAAAATCATTCGGTATGCTGTTTCCCGAAAACAGATAACCAACCCGTTATTAATGACGAGCAAATCATTGCACTCTATGGTAACCACGAAAGAAATGTAATCTACGCCGGCAACCAGGTTCATCGCAACATTTCAGCTCTGTGTGCTGTACTGCAAAATAGCCGGGCCTATCAACATTACAAGACCAGCAGCCCAGCCATTGATGACGCATTAACCACCCTGAAAAACAACCTGCAACACAGACTCAACCAATACGCTGACATGAGCACCAACACTGCCAATGGCCGCAACATGCTTGATGAAGCCATTGATTACTTTGAAACCTTTGTCGCTCTGTTATTTCACGTCGATGATTATCGTCTGACACCGTCCTCAATCAGCCAGGCACTTAATAACCTTGCCGCCATTACCGATAGCGGCCTCAGAGGTTGCAATCAAGGGTTATCAGGCAGAATACAGTCGCTTCTGATACCTCTTCTGGCTGCCAGCGACAACAACATAAAGGACTTCATCGTCCAGTTGCAAAAAAATAGCGTGACTGCCTCTGTTGCTAAAGCCATTGGCCACAGCAATGAGTCATCCATGTTGGCTCGCTGCCTGGATGAAGTGAATAATTTCCTTGGCCTCGCCATTGTACCGGGACTAACCTCAAACAATGACTTTGGCAGTCTCACCCTCGCCAGCAAGCGCACTATCAGTCACCTGTTACATGAATATTACACACCAGTGTCGCTTTATCGGCATGTCTACCAATTCGTCTCTGATGAGTTCTGGCGCCTGAATCATGAAAAAAACGATGATGAAATCTACCAGTTACTGCACTTGCTGGGCTTTGAAGCCAGCCAGACGATAACTGCTGATCATGTTGACTACCGGCACAGTCTTGACCAGAAGTACCGGGTGAGAGGCAACGCTCTCAATCGCTGGCAGTATGCCTTTTTTCAGCAGGATCTGCCCAAACACCTGGTCGGCTATCTGCTAAGAGAAAAATACATCGGTGCCACCACAGCTACAGCTACGCAGGGCACAATTCATATACCAAAAAGAGAACTGCTGTTTGGTCATGGCACAGAGACATTCCGTCCTGATCAATCCGGCGAAGCAGCCCCCCCTTCCGAACAGGACGATCGGCAAATAGGTTTTGTGCCAGAAAGCCGTATGGCTCAGGCCTCATACCGAATGGAAACGTCTTGACATCCTCCCAACACTTAAAGGAGGGCGACTCCAGTTATTTCCTTGCTGATAGTTATGCTGGATGGCTCAGAGGATAGTAGTGGAGGGCTATAACTGATGCTCAGTGGCTCTTGGCGATGGGGAGTAATCCCGCCCCCCAGTCCTGTCTGACTGGTCACTGTCCATCCCGGCATTTATGCACTACGGGTGCTAAAAGTACTGGGCTTTCCGCCCTTCCCAGCAACACTACCGTGGAAAAAAACTCATGATATCATCACTAACACCCGGCACCACCGTTTACCCTGCCCACCCCCCAGTGCCGGAGAGCCTGACACCATCCTCCTCGCCAAAGCCATCACCCATTGACCATTTTTTCCAAAATGAATTGCAAGCTGCCAGAACCAAAATGGCAGACTCTCCCCTCTGGGGTCATTTTCGTTCGTTGCCAGATTCCTTTTTAACTTACCTCTACATCGAAAAGCAGCGCCTGGCGATGACGGCCGAGACGCGCTATGTTATTGACGGCCAGCACCAGACCATTGCGGGCTTTGAGCACAACTATGGGACTGACGACGACCAATATCAATATCACCCGAGAAACTTCCAGCCGTTCATTGCCCACGGATACTGGATTCCCACAGGTGAAGGAAAATTATTTACGCAGCACAAAAACAGTTGCACCATCACCCGCACTGTGGACGGTCAGAGCCAGATCCTGTTTCTGGTACACCCGAAATCCACAACCCTGTTTGCCCCTCTGATCAAAAAATATCAGCACAATCAGGTCGATGTTCCTGCCATTGCTCTGAGTTCATTTCGAACCCTGCTGATTGCCCTGCCCAATAGTACCGAATTTGCCATGCTAAAAGTCAGCCTTGACCAGACTATAGGCAGCGTTCGCAGGCTGCTGTACCAAAAAGAGTGTGCTGCCAGTGTGGCCTTTAGCGCCATGCTCAACAATAAACCCACAGAGCAGTTCACCTGTCTGGCAGAAGATTTCTCCTTTGTACCCAACCTGATCAACCCAAATGATAAAAAAGCAACACTGTTCGGTGCCGGCATGATTCATCGCCCCCTTGCCCAACTGCTGAGCAATGACAACAGTCATATAATCCCGCTGTATGCACTGTTCGGCGTAAATAACTGGCCACTGCTCAGCACACTGATTGAACAAAGCCAAAAGCCTCCGACCCAGTTTATTACCGATGCTTTACTCCAACCCCTCGCCACAGCAATGGTCGATCACATTTACAAACAACGTTTCTACCTGGAGTTTCACGGCCAGAATGTGTTACTGAAACTGACGCCACATCCAGACCGACTTGATGTGGCATTTATTTATCGGGATATGGGCGGAGTGAACTGCCAGTTGAACGAGACAGAGCTACAACAACTGCCCGAGCCACTGCGTGAACATACAAAATACTGGGAAGCAAACTTTATTACCGATGCCGCCGCTATTCTGGAAGGCATCGCTAAAAAAGTGCTCTTTAACCTGACCAAGGTATTTTTCAAGTGCGAACATCACGACCCGGACTTTTGTCGCTGGCGTGACACCATGATTGACCTTGGTTACCAGGGGAACTGGACCCTGCCAGATGTCAGCGACGATCACCACCAGCAATGCCACACCGAAAAATCATTTTACCGCTACGGCTATTTTGAAAAGATTTTTGCCCACCACGTGCTTGAGGCCATGTCTCTTGGCGGTATTTTTCTCGATATCAGAAGGTCGTGCCAGGGCTACACATTCTTCCGGGATGAAATCGGTGACAACCATACCTGCGACAAACCCTGCATCACCACCGAATGGTTTTCCTCACTGGTGCAAATGACCCTGCCTCACTATCGCCAGTACCAAAAAATCTATACCCAAAGGTTCAAGTTGATTCGAGGCGGCAAATAAGCGAAGCCCTGGGAACGTAGAAAACTACGTGACCGGGGTGAGCAATGCAGCCAACAAAGTAGCAACTTGAAAGGCGACGGGTATACAACACCACGAGAAAAAGAGGGGTGTCATTAACACCACCGTAAGGATTCAAAGACTGGCTTACCAGAAATGAACAGAAAGCTGCGAGAAGATCTCAACCCAACCAGAAAGGAGTCAAAAAACGCATCGAAACCAATCAAAAAATTGCCAGGTTGCAAGAAGCCAAACAGCTCAGACTCACAAGACAATTACCAGCACGACTGCCCGGACAGCACACAATCCACCACCAGCCTGGAACCAAAATAAGCAAGCACCAGAACGACGCCCCCAGCCAGCGTCCAACGCACAGCCGTCTGCCCGCGCCAGCCAAAACGCCAATGACCCAGCAACAACGCCGCAAACAAACACCAGGCCGTAATGGACAAGACCGTTTTGTGCACCAGCCGCTGGGCGAACATATCTTCAAGGAAGAAAAACCCGCTGCCCAGAGAGAGCGTCAACAGGACAACACCAAGCACCAGAAATTCAAACAGCAGGCGTTCCATGGTCTGCAAAGGAGGCAATGTTCGTATCGTGTGCCGGTGCGTACGCAGTTGGTGCTCCTGATAGGAGAGCAAAATGGCCTGACAGGTGGCCACCATCAAAATGCCATAGGCCATGACCGACAGCAGCACGTGGGCCACCATAAGCGAAGGAGGGTTCCAGACAATATGTTGAACCGGTGCCAGCAATGCCAGGGTTATGGCCAGCATACTGACCGGCAGAATCAGCACCAGCAGGCTTTCTGAGGGCTTTTGTAAACTGCTCAGCAATACCATCGCGGTCACCACCAGCGCCGCCAGCGACCACATGGTAAACAAACCAAGGTTAATACCCTGCTCGGTATGGATCGAAATATACAACGCCAGGCCATGGAAAATCAGCCCCGTGCCGGTAATCGACAGCACTCCCCACTTTGCCACCTGGTGGCCAGCGCTGCGCAAATACTGCCCGATGGTACCCACCAGATAGCAACAAAGCGCACCGACACTGATCCACTCGACACCCATGAGATAAGCCCATCACCCCCGGAAATAATCGCTGTCAAGTGTGTCACATTCCCTGGTACGAGACAAACAACCTTTGATCGCCACTGCCCAGCGGAAATGAATGCCGCTTTGGTGATGATTCTGTATAATGGCGAAAATTTGCGACAATACCCGCACAAACACCTTGATCAAGGTACATTCCAGAATGTTCGAGAACCTAACCGAACGCCTCTCCCGGACACTGAAAACCGTAACCGGAAAGGCGAAGCTGACCGAAGACAATGTCAAGGACACCCTGCGCGAAGTGCGCATGGCGCTGCTTGAGGCAGACGTTGCGCTGCCGGTGGTCAAAGAGTTTGTTAACCGGGTTCGTGACCGGGCCGTGGGCACCGAGGTGCAGTCCAGCCTCAGCCCAGGCCAGGCGTTTGTCAAAATCGTCCAGAACGAACTGATTGAGGTAATGGGCTCGTCCAACGACGAACTGAACCTGGCCACCCAGCCCCCGGCTGTTATCCTCATGGCCGGCCTGCAAGGTGCCGGTAAGACCACCTCCGTGGCCAAGCTCGGCAAATGGCTGAAAGAGCGCCAGAAAAAATCGGTCATGGTGGTCAGTGCCGACGTCTACCGCCCGGCAGCGATCAAACAGCTGGAAACCCTGGCCGGTGAAACTGGATTAACCTTCTTCCCCTCTACGGCAGAGCAAAAGCCGGTGGACATCGTTAACAGCGCGATCCATGAGGCACGCATCAAACACGCTGATGTACTGATTGTTGATACCGCCGGCCGTCTGCACATCGACCAGGATATGATGGCGGAGATCCAGGCGCTGCACCGCGCTGTCAATCCCATTGAAACGCTCTTTGTGGTTGACGCCATGACCGGCCAGGACGCTGCCAACACCGCCCGCGCCTTTGGCGATGCCCTGCCACTGACCGGTGTCATCCTGACCAAAGCCGACGGTGATGCCCGTGGTGGTGCCGCCCTCTCTGTGCGTCAGATCACTGGCAAACCCATCAAGTTTATCGGTATGGGCGAAAAGACCGACGCCCTGGAGCCATTTTACCCGGATCGTATCGCCTCACGAATTCTGGGCATGGGCGATATCCTCTCCCTGATCGAAGAAGCTGAACGCAAGCTGGATCGCAGCAAGGCCGACAAACTGGCCAGCAAACTGAAAAAAGGCAAAGGTTTTGACCTGGAAGACTTCCGCGACCAGCTGCAGCAGATGAAAAAAATGGGTGGCATAGGCTCTATGATGGACAAACTGCCCGGCGTGGGTGCCATGGCACCGCAAATGCAGGGCCAGGTGGACAATCGGATTTTTGTCCAGATGGAAGCCATCATCAACTCCATGACTCCAGCCGAACGGGCTAACCCGGACATCATGAACGGCTCACGCAAGAAGCGGATTGCTGCCGGTTCTGGCACTCAGATTCAAGACATTAACCGGCTGATCAAACAGCACAAACAGATGAGCAAAATGATGAAAAAAGTCACTCAAAAAGGTGGCATGAGCAAAATGATGCGCAGTATGTCGGCCATGAAAAACCAGTTGCCCGGCGGCCTGGGTGGCATGCTCGGCGGTGGCAAGAAATTTCCCTTTTAACAACACGGTAGAGTAGTGGGGCCGATGTGTGGTATACAGAAAATCCATCCACACACTCAACCCACTGCCCGGGGAGAAACCACGCCGCTGCATCATTCCATTGCCCGCACGCTTGGCGTGACGCCTGACGACGGGGGTACGTCATGCCGGGCCAGAATCACTGACCTGGAAGGCACAACGCTTGGCGAAGGCTACGCCGGCAGTGCCAATCCACGAGTAGGGCTGGATGCCGCCTGCAATGCCATCCTGCAAGCCACCAGCGAGGCGATGACAAATGCCGGGCTGGAAGAAAACGACTTCACACGTATATATGCCGGCCTGGGGCTTGCCGGTGTCAATCAGAAAAAAGAACGTAATCTAGTGCTGGAGTGGGGTTTTCCGTTTGCCGGTATTTTTCTGGAAACGGACGCTTACGCCGCCTGCATGGGGGCATTCAATGGCCGGGATGGCGCTATTTTGATTTTGGGCACTGGCTCCTTGGCGCAAGCCTGATTAATGGCGAGATGAAAACTCTGGGTGGCTGGGGTTTTCCCATCTCGGATCACGGCAGCGGCACGACCCTCGGCTTGAACGCCATTCGTTATGCATTGCTGGCCCACGAGGGCATGAAACCAGAGACGTCGTTAAGTCGTGCGATCATGGCCAGGTTTGACGACAATCCTGAGAACGCTGTCGCCTGGCAAGACAGCGCCCTGCCCAGAGACTATGGCGCGTTGGGACCGATCATCACGGAATATCTGGCGCAAGGAGCCCCCCTTGCCCAACAACTCATGCAATCCATTGCCGACGATGCCGCAATGCTGATTCGAACACTGCATCAAAGGGGAGCAGCGCAATACGCCATGGTTGGAGGGTTTAGTAAGCACGTTATGCCCCGGTTACCGGCAGACGTTGCAGCCATTGCTACCCTGCCTGAACATGATGCCATGTACGGTGCTTTATTGATGGCCAGAAAACTGCACTGATGCAAATCAGTCAGGGCTTACGCATTGATAGCACCCGGTGTCAGCTTTCTTCCGTACCAAGCTTGGCGGCCAGAACTGCCGCTACCTGGTACAGTCCACGAACCAGCAGAGTCAAACCGAACTGTCCATGATTGCAGCCCAGGTTGTCCTGGCCATAGCTGGTAAAGTGTTCCGGGTATCGGTATTCAGTCTTTTTCTTCTGACCCGGGTAGACCTCGGCAGAATAACGGCCGGTTTGCTCAAGGTTACGGGCAAAACAGTCGGTATTCAGATCCTGCCGGGCAGTCCACAGTGTGGTTTCAGCAGTGGTTTTGTTCAACCATTGCTGATAGATTTCCGGGGATTCAAAGTACGCTTCGGTTTTGACCTGCTTGCCCATCAGACCGGATAAACAGGCACCAATGGCCTGATCAATAAACGATCCCAGTTTTGCCCTCCCTTCCGCATTCTTGTAATGGTAATCCGGATCATCCCGATGCATACGGGCATAATGGAGCACAGCCGCAATCATGTTTTCAACCAATGCGCTCATAAATGCCGCACGCTGATCAAAGCCAACAGGAATCAAAATACTGGCATCTTGAGCATCTAAATAACTGGTGATCCGGGGATAAAACTCCATATCGCCAATGTCCTTTAACCCGCTATATGCCCAATCCGATTCGTCGGTCGCCCTGGTGTCCCAGCCAGTAAGTGCCCCCGGAAGGGAATGTCTGTTACTAAACATAAAGCAGAGAAACAGCTCTCTGCGATTATCTTTAAAACTGTGGTACGCATTAATGGTGGATGTATGAACAGCACCAAGACTGCTCCATACCCCCAGATCATAGCAGGCCTTGAAAAGCCCCTGTTCTGCCCGGGTGCTATCGCCATTGCTGTCTTTCTGGTGTGCCAGCGTGCTGTATTCCTGATTGCAGGTGGTGAACTCGTAGACCAGATAATAGCTCTGGTCTGCGAATGAAAACCGTTCAAGCTCTGAATGAAAGCCTGAAAAAATGTGCTCAGGCAGCTGATCAACGGGTACCAGCTTCACCCCGACGGGCTGCGGAACTTCACTTTTCAGTAGTGCTGTTAAGGCATGCTCATAGGCAAAACGGTGCACAGCCTCTTCCCGGAAAAAATCATCCAGCAACTCTCCTTTGCGCAGAAACTTCATGCGAGTAAAGCCATTCCGGGCCCAAAACATTAGCGTGCGGCCACCATAAATGACGCTCTTTTTGGCAACCGGTCGCCCCAATAACGGCAATTTTCCTTGCTGTAGCGCCATGGTCCGCTGTTGGCAGTGCTGCTGTATGGTTTGCTGAAGAGCGTGCCCCCGTGCCTGATTGCGCAGGTTAAACGGCCCCGTGCTCAACAACACTTTTTTCAAAAACACACTACTGCTGTACTTAAGCTCACCATACGGAACCTGTGCCAACGGTTCCACCAGATGGCGTTGATCCAGTATGGGCTTCATCTGCCGGTATGGAATTGGAAGCGTGGTATCACCATTGGCCACCATCGCTTCGCGGATTTCCTGCGGCAGGTAACCGGGAGCAACGGCCAATAACAAATCGTAAGGTAACACCTTGCGGACAGCATCTGGCACACGGGCCATCGTTTCATTCGCCTCGTCCGGACTGTCGGCAGCAGCAAGGGCCGCACAGCAAACGTCCGCAGTTCTCAACCGAGGCGGAATTTTTGACAAGCCCTGGAAACCTTCTGCGGCTAATAACAGCAGATCCGGATGATCTTCAAACATACTTACCGGTATTGCTTCAATGTGAGGGTCATCAGATTTCAAGGCTCGTTGACACAAGCCGACGGATCGCCATGACTCAGGTAGCGCGTACAGATTATAACCGCCGCCATTCTCCAGCGACCGCTCTATCCACTCAGGGTGCCTGCGCAAAAATGGCAGAGGGCACCCTTCAATATTTTGAGGCCATTTCCTCAGGTATCTGTGGCAAAAATCCTCTGTTTTTAACTCATCAGGCAAGTTCTTCAGAATGTTGGGAGAATATTCAGGTGGCAAGTATTCCAAAATCTCTTCTGCTAACCTGGGGTGCTCCCGAAAAATTCTGGCAGGGATATAGCGAGCCTCCTTACTTGACCTGCTGCCCTGGATTGCTTCACAGCAGCGTTGATAAGTAACAAGGTGCTCCGGAGTATCTTTTAATTTTATAGAATAATGATGATCACTCTCAGCGAGGATGCGGATTATTTCTGGTATTTGATCCCGGGGAATATAGCGGAGGGCACCTGCATCATCCCAGACTGCGAGAATGCACAGTTGCTGATAAAAAGAAACAGATGGGCTGATGTGTTTAATTAAGTAGGCATTTTTCTCGATCACTCTCTCACACAGTTCGAAACTCTGATGCTCAGCGGGTACATGCTCAATATTATCTACGTTCATCTCCACCAGAGCAGCGTAGTCGATTTGCTGAGAGCGTATAGCAATTTTGCCCAGCAGACTTGCTGACAAAACACCTATTTCAAGGCAACGCTGATCAAATTCAGGGGTTGTCAACCAGAGAGGCAGTGATTCATAGCACCAGACATTTTGTTTCAGACAGTCCAGGGCAAGCTCCGGCGTGAGTGCTGCTTCCGGCAGATCATTGACTTTAAGCGAATGCTTATGGATCAGTGCAGTACTGAGTACAGATTGCAAAACGTTTGTCTGGGTATGTTGTACAATCCAGGGACATCTGAACTCGGCTCCGCCAGCCATAAGTCGAAAAAATTCTTCATTATGGGAAATCACTACAGGAACTTGCAGGTAAACGGATAGAAATTGCCGTTGCTCAATAGAGACAGACCGTTCTGACAGATTGGGCAAGCGCAGGGCTGGAGTAGAATATAGTACCGCCGTCCCCCTGATTACATTTGATGGTTCATGGGTCACATTTTGGCATTTGTGCTTGGCAACACGATGACAAAATGGGCTTGAAGGCTTGTTGAGTTGTCGCGTACTTCCTGTTGAAGCCGTGTATGAAGGACTGGTTGAAGGGCTGACTACAGCGTTAATCCTGATATCCACAGCTGATTATTACCTTATTTTTGCTAGCAAACCTGTTAGCCTTGCCAGGCAAGTTATTGACGAGGGTCTTTAGCTCACTGACTTGTGTCTCAAATACTGAGGATTTGGATTGACCCATGGGTAGTAATTATGCCCAACCGAAGCATCAATATACCCCTCGCCTTCCAAATTGCTACTTTGTTGGCTGCATTCGCTCACCCCAGTCACATAGTATTTCTTCGCTCCCGGGGCTTCGCTCGATTGCCACCGCGTAGCAACATGAAATCCATTGGGTATATAAGTATGCCAACTTGCCTGCTAAATCTGCGCAGCTGCTGACAAACGAAATGATTGAGTTATGCCAAAGCCAACTATTTTTTGGCCGTTTGTTATTCACTCAGGCGTTTGACATATCTTGTTTGGGTCACAATTTCTCCACCCTCTAACTTATAGAGCCTGTGCGAATTGGGACTGTACCCTAGTTTTTGATAGTAACCATTCATGTGCATATCAGTTTTATTATAAACATCCAGCACCACTCGTTTGAACCCATGATTTGAAATGATTTTTTCAATTGTACTCAAGAGTATCTTTCCATAACCATGCCCAGGTTCAGCGGCAAAAGGACCAATATAACAATCATATTCTGTCTCTGTATTTTCCTCTGCAATACCTTGCTTGATAACAGAGGTGAACCTTGTATTTGCCTGATGAGCATTTTGGCATCCGGCACAAGAAAGCAATTGCCCATCTTTATTCTGAAGAACAAAAAATGAGTTTGGTGCAGTGTTAACGTCTGGACTGAGGCGCTGAAATTTATAAACTCTGTTAACCAAACCTGTCAGCGTCTGATCCTCTGCCAATGAGCTGCAATTTCTTCGATGTATATTGACATCGAACAAATCAAAAGGTTCAACGAGATCCCCGTGTTTCAGTGAGGGTATGAATTTTATTTTTGAATCACCTTTACAACCGAAATTTTCTTCGTAAGGTAAAGCGAGAATTGATTGAGATTGACTCATAGGTGGGACGCTAATAAGCCCATTCATAACATCATCTCCTTTAAATCAAAGATCATCTAATTAAAAATTACTACTCAGCACCTGCATGTTGTAACAACCAATTAAACAAAATACAACATATTGATTAATGAAATGTTAGTGCCTGATTATTTTCAGGTATTCCCGTAAGCATTAATGAGCATCAAAATCTTGTTAATCGACATGTAGTGGTTCTGTCTCACCGTTCATCACCAGATATGCTTTTAGGGGTGCTGAATAGTTACAATAAAAAACATCCAACACGTAGCGTTTGGCTAGCAAGTAACATACGAAATAATTGCATATAAACCACTGTACCCAATGGATTTCAAGTTGATTCCAGGTGGCAAATGAGCGAAGCCCCGGGAGCATAGAAATACTGCGTGACCGGGATGAGAGAATGCAGCCAACAAAGTAGTAACTTGAAAGGCGACGGGTATAACCGATTCGTTAGAAGCTGTTCATGCTCTTCATTTCGCTCCATAATTCACCAAATGATACAAAAGTACCCCAGCGATATTGATGGAAAGCTGGCAAAAGCCGTTTTACAGACCAACTCAGTAATACCGAGTCTGCGCAACAAGCGCTGATCAGACATCGTGAAGACTCTGGCTTGCTCAGAAACTTCCTTTGAGCAATTGCTGACAAACGCAATGGTTAAGTTATGCCAAAGGAAAATATTTTTGGCCATTTGTTATTCACTCAGGCGTTTGACATATCGTGTTTTGGTCGCAATTTCCCCACCCTCTAACTTGTAGAGCCTGTGCGAATTAGGACTGTACCCTAAATTTTGATAGTAACCATTCATGTGCATATCGGCTTCATTATAAACATCCAGCACCACTCGTTTGAACCCATGATTTGAATTTATTTTTTCAATTGTACTTAAGAGAATCTTTCCATAACCATGCCCTGGTTCAGCGGCAAAAGGACCAATATAACAATCATACTCTGTCTCTGTATTTTCCTCTGTGATACCTTGTTTGATAACAGAGGTAAACCTTGTATTTGCCTGATGAGCATTTTGGCATCCGGCACAAGAAAGCAACTGCCCATCTTTATTTTGAAGAACAAAAAATGAGTTCGGCGCAGTGTTAAACTCTGTTAACCAAACCTGTCAGCGTCTGATCCTCTGCCAATGAGCTGCAATTTCTTCGATGTATATTGACATCGAACAAACCAAAAGATTCAACGAGAGCTCCGTGTTTTAGTGAGGGTATGAATTTTATCTTTGGATCACCTTTACAACCTAAATTTTCTTCGTATGGAAAAGCAATAATTGATTGAGATTGACTCATAGGTGGAATGCCAATCAGTCCATTCATAAAGTCATCCGCTTTATACTAGAGATCATCTAATAAAAAATATCCAACACGTAGTGTTGGGCTGGCAAGCAGCATACGAAATAATTGCATACAAACCACTAACCTATTCGTCAGGGATTTGCATGCCGGCTTTTTGAATCATACAAACTGAACAGCAGGTGCTATGATGAAATCCACCTCCCGAGGGTTATAGTCGAATGCCAGAAAGCATCACCTGCCCCTGACGTTTTTTCTCAGATTATTGATTTCGAATACATCCCCCTGAAGAGTCAGGTTACAGCCAAAAAACTCAACTTAGCTACCTGTCGAGTTTATAGGGTTATAGCCTAATACGCTCATAACGATCTTCAACTGATTCATGTAAAAGGAATGCCTGACCTCACCCTGGGATAACTGCTGCCATTGTTCATCAGAGAGACTCTTTAACCAACTGTTGACTTTTTCCAGATGATGGTCTCTAAAGCTTGATTCACGTGACATGTAGCCAGGCAGTGGTGTCCAGTTCCTTGCCATTGCATCCCGGGAAATCATACAAGGCAGCTGGGTAAAGCAGCTGTTGTAAACTTCGTCCCCCATGAATGCTTTGAACTTTTGAGAAGCGTGATTATTATACCTGACCATAAAAGCGTGATACGCATCCTGAGCCTCTGTCTTGAAGAAATAGTCATGCCAATGCTTGAGAAACCTTGGGTCAGTGTCTGCACACGAATTATACCAGCCAACTAGAGAATTACCGGATTCAACTCCCAGAATCTGCTTATTTTCTACTGACAAGTCTTCATTTACAGCATTTTTTGCGCCGGTATTACCAGAATATAGAGGATTTTTTCCTGAATCTGCTTGTGGTTTTTGAGCAGGTACTTTTATAAGTGTCTTGAATACCTCAAAGGCTTCATCAGGCATCAGTTCTTTCAATGCATCTACTGCCCACTGCTCTCGTACAGCCAGGCATTTTTTCAGTTTACGAGCAACTTCTGAGTCCGAGTAATTACTATCTTCCAGGTTTCTGCTGATTTCTACATGCCATCTACCAGGGAGTAATTGGCTTTTACTTACCCCCTGGAGATACCACCCCAAAACTTCCTCTGCATCATTCTCAGTGACCTCCAGTTTAGGATTGGGGTTCAGGTAGTTGTTATGTCGGTCAAACAGTTCTTCTGTTTTCAGTTTGAGGCACGGGGGAATAATATTACTCTGGGAGGCATATTTGTTCAGTCTCTCCACTGCCCCTGCTTCATATCGAACGATCTGGCTCTTCAAAGCTCTCACGGCATCAGTATTTTTTTGTTCAGTCAGGATTTTCTTAAGATCGGGGTTAGATTTATTCTTGTTGTACCACTTGGGAAAGCGTGTGTCCGAATCTCTTGCGCTTGTTTTTTTGTCTCTTTCTTCCTGAAAGCCATTAAACGCTTCCTCGGTCATTATTGCCTCGAGTCGTGCAAGTGTGGTGACTTCCTGCTCTTGTCGTGATCGAGTGGTAGTAGATAACCCGAATAGCTGATGCCGCACACGGGTCAACAGGGAGGATTTACCAGAGCCCTCCTGGTCGCTACCTGCAGTTACGACAGACGTTCGGGAGGGACGCATGTTTGAAGCGGACCTCCCCTCAAAACATCCTGTTGTACTTGGTACGTCACCTGAATCTGGCAAGCCCACACTCAGCCGGTCAAACGGCTGATGACAATAATTAGATTCTGCTCTATTCACAGTCAGTCCTATCAGGTTATGGGGTCCATAGAGAGTAATGTGCAAGAACAGCACATGGTTCCGTTGGTACTTTATGATTATTAAAATGAGCTAAAGTTCCATTTCATCTTGCAGCTCTCCCTCTCTTGAAGAGGACCATACTGACATTGTTCCCATTGATGGTAAAACGATCCGTGCTTCAAAAGGCAAGAGTAAACG
This sequence comes from Endozoicomonas sp., assembly GCA_024509075.1. GTDB lineage: Bacteria > Pseudomonadota > Gammaproteobacteria > Pseudomonadales > Endozoicomonadaceae > Endozoicomonas. The sequence continues at coordinate 8,646 of JAKROC010000031.1, read as the reverse complement.
GGCTGTGCATACCGCCAGCGCCCGGAGCAGCAGACTTCGCCTGATCCTGAGTCAGAAAAAAAAGGGTTTACGCATGAGTATTCTCATTCGCATTCAAACCCTGACCGGTTGTTGTTTAGTTATTTTAAATTCATACGCGATGTTCGACTTTTTAAAGAATCTCAAAAATTCCAGAACGCCTTATATACCATGGGTTACAGTATAAATAATGTACTAAGGTCTAGCATAAATAGCATCAAACCTAACGACTATGGCCGTAAAATATAGCTATTTTCTGCTTACTTTAGAAGTTGGTCATACAGATGTTTACTCTAAAGCCCTTGCAAATTAAGGGGGTCCTATTTTTTGGAATAGTAAGAAAAGTCGAACATCACGTAACACTCCTATTAGTCAAAGCGATGTTAAGATAGTCCATGCATTCCCAACTCTGACCAAAGACCATCATTTCATTGAACTTATCAGTAGTCATACCCAAAAATTCTGTGAAACTTTCATGGAGAGAGCCAACTCAAGTGAAATACAAGCAGCCCTATTAAAACAAAACCCCTTGACATCCTCCCACCACCAAGCCTGACGGCTATGGTGGGGGATTCCCGCTAGTCACCCCACAGGCTTCGTTTCAACACGCCTTTCCTGGATGGCACCGACTAAGCCGCTGTCACCCCCGTTCCGGTCGCTCCGCAGGCTAACACCGCTTCCCGGCGGTTTTGATATTCTTTGCTGCATTGATGTCCCTGCCGTGTTTAGAACCGCACTCAGGGTAACGCCAGTGACGGATAGACAACGGCAGACTTTCATGAACAAACCCACAGCCGGAGCACCGTTTGGAGCTGGGGAAGAACCGGTCGATCTCAACCAAAGTACGACCAGCCCAATCGGACTTGTACTTCAGTTGTCGGACAAACTCACGGGAATCCCGTTCCTTCAGGAACGGGAAGATGTCAACTTTGTTAATTTCCCCTGGTGCTAGCCATCCAGTTTCTGCTTTAGAATCTGGTTAACCATGCCGGGGTTGGCCTTGCCGCCGGATGCTTTCATGCACTGACCAACAAAGAAACCCATCATTTTGCCGCGCTTTTCCGGCTCAGCCGCACGATAGTTCTCCACTTGTTGGGCATTGGCCATCAATACGCTGTCTATCATCGCTTCAATGGTGCCAGTATCGGTCACTTGTTTGAGACCTTTCTTGTCGATTACTTCATCTGCACTGTTGCACTCGCCCTGCCAGAGCACTTCAAAGACCTCTTTGGCAATTTTGCCAGAGATAGTGTTGTCCTTGATGCGATTAATCAGGCCACCGAGCATGGTGGCGGTAACAGGGCTGTCCGCAATGACGATGTTGCTCTGGTTCAGGGAGCGGGACAGCTCCCCCATAATCCAGTTGGCGGAAAGTTTGGCATCATCACAGGCAGTGACCACGGCTTCGAAGTAGGCGGCTGTAGCCTGATCGGCAGAGAGAATTTCTGCATCGTACTCACTCAGGCCAAACTGGGCGATAAGACGGGACTTTTTCGCGTCGGGCATTTCTGGCATGTCGGCTTTCAGTTTTGCAAGACGTTCGTCGTTAATCATCACCGGTAGCAGGTCGGGGCAGGGGAAGTAGCGGTAATCGTTGGCTTCCTCTTTGCTGCGCATGGAGCGCGCTTCGCCGGTATCGCCATTATACAGGCGGGTTTCCTGAATTATTTGACCACCGTCTTCAATTAAATCAATCTGGCGCGCCACTTCTTTCAGGATGGCCGCTTCCATAAATTTAAACGAGTTCAGGTTTTTGGTTTCGGTGCGGGTGCCAAACGCTTCTTGCCCCTTTGGACGTACTGATACGTTAACGTCAAAACGCACGGAGCCCTGGGACATATCGCCATCACAAATGCCCAGCGTAGTAACAATAGCATGCAGCTTTTTGGCAAAGGCTACCGCCTCTTCGGCACTGCGAATGTCCGGCTCGGTGACGATTTCAATCAGCGGGGTGCCGGCCCGGTTCAGATCGATGCCGCTCATCCCATGGAAGTCTTCGTGCAGGCTTTTGCCGGCATCCTCTTCCAGGTGGGCGTGGTGGATGCGAATGGTTTTGGTTGAGCCATCGGCCAGGGTAATGTCCACGTGGCCGGCACCAACGATCGGTTTTTCCAGCTGCGTGGTCTGGTAGCCTTTGGGCAGGTCTGGGTAGAAGTAGTTTTTCCGCTCGAAAACGTTGACCTGGTTGATCTCGGCATCAATGCCCAGGCCAAACCGGATGGCCATATTGACGGCTTCTTCGTTGACCACCGGCAGTACGCCGGGCAGACCCAGGTCTACGGCACAGGCCTGGGTGTTGGGCGCAGCACCAAAGGCGGTGGAGGCACCGGAGAAAATTTTCGTTTTGGTGGCGAGCTGGACGTGTATTTCCAGCCCGATAACGGTTTCCCATTGCATGTCAGTGTGTCCTTTAAATCAGCGCCGGAGATTGCAGGTGCCAGTCGGTGACTTGCTGAAGGCGGTGGCCAATATTCAACAGTCGCGCTTCAGCAAAATGCTGGCCAATAATTTGCAGCCCCACCGGACGGTTGTTGGCCATACCAACAGGCACTGACAGACCCGGCAAACCTGCCAGGTTAACCGACAGTGTGTAGATATCCGAGAGGTACATGGCTACCGGATCGTTATTTATGGCGCCAAGGTCAAAAGCAGCTGTTGGTGCATTCGGCCCCATAATCACATCACACTCTTTAAAGGCGTCGAGGAAGTCGTCGCGAATCAGGCGGCGGATCTGCTGAGCCTTGCGATAATAGGCGTCATAATAGCCGGAAGACAGGGCATAGGTGCCGACAATAATACGACGTTTGACTTCTTCACCAAAGCCTTCACTACGGCTGCGCAGGTACAGGTCCATCAAGTCCTGTGGGTCTTCACAGCGATGGCCAAAGCGCACGCCGTCAAAACGGGAAAGATTGGATGAGGCTTCCGCCGGAGCGATGACATAGTAGGCAGGAATGCACAGCCCGGCATTGGGTAGGCTGACCTCTTTTACCTTGGCACCCAGCTTGACGTACTCGGTAATGGATCGGTCAATTTGCTTTTCAACGTCGGCATCCAGCCCGGCAGCGATGTACTCTTTGGGCAGACCAATGGTCAAACCTTCCAGAGAGTCGTTCAGGGTGGTGGTGTAGTCTGGCACGCTGTGCTCCAGGCTGGTGGAGTCGCGCGGATCAAAACCGGCCATGGTATTGAGCATGATGGCGGCATCTTCGGCACTGCGGGTCATGGGGCCGGCCTGGTCAAGGCTGGAGGCGTAAGCCACCATGCCCCAGCGCGATACCCGGCCGTAGGTGGGCTTCAGGCCGGTAATGCCACAGTGAGAGGCCGGCTGGCGAATGGAGCCGCCGGTATCGGTGCCGGTTGCGCCTGCGGCCAGTCGGGCAGCGACCGCAGCGGCAGAACCACCGGAGGAACCACCGGGGATGGCGGCTTTATCCCAGGGGTTTTTCACCGGGCCGTAATAGCTGTTTTCATTGGATGAGCCCATGGCGAACTCATCCATGTTGGTTTTGCCCAGCATGACGGCACCGGCATCTTTAAAGCGAGCAGTCACCGTAGATTCGTAGGGGGCGATAAAGTTATCCAGCATTCTGGAGCCGCAGGAGGTTTTCACCCCTTCGGTACAAAACAGATCTTTATGGGCCAGGGGAATGCCCGTCATGGCACCGGCGTCGCCGCTGGCGCGACGCTCATCAGCTGCCCGGGCTTGATCCAGAGCCAGCTCTTCGGTCACGGTAATATAGCTATTGATGTCACCATCAAACTGACGGATTCGGTCCAGGTAGCTCTGTGTCAGTTCGACGCTGGACAGTTCACCACGGGTCAGCGCCCGGCTTTGTTCTGCAATGGTTTTGTCGTACATGGGATTGGGTCAATGTGTTGGATGATTGGCTGCGGCAACCGGTTGCGCCGAAGTACCTTACTCAATAACGCGTGGTACCAGAAACAGACCTTCTTCCACGGCCGGGGCACAGCTTTGCAACTGCTCGCGCTGATCTGTCTCGCTTACCTCATCTTTGCGCAGACGTTGGATAGCTTCCAGCGGATGGGCAAGGGGGGGCACCCCTTGCGTATCCACCAACTGCATACGATCAACCATTGCCAGTATATTGCTGATGGTGGCTGTTGTTGCGGCAATGGCACTATCGTCAATGTCAAGGCGGGCAAGGCGGGCAACCTTTTTGACTTCAGAGGAGTCGATGGCCATGTGGATTCTCCAGGCAAATAAGGCGGTAATGTATGGGTAACCTGTCTTTTTCTCAAGAGTGAAGAGTAGTTTCAATGGGGTGATCAACGGTACGTATCCGTATACAGCACAATTGCCGCTTGCCCTATGGTTACAGCATTGTTAGAGTTTCAGCAATTAGTCACGCCTTGAGTCAAGGTATACCAGAACATGCTGAAAAGGTTACGTGGTTTGTTTTCCAGTGATCTGTCGATCGATCTTGGAACAGCTAACACTCTCGTTTATGTCCGCGAAAAGGGCATCGTTTTGAATGAGCCCTCTGTGGTCGCCATCCGCAACATGGGCTCGCAGAAAAGCGTTGTTGCCGTCGGAGCCGATGCCAAACGAATGCTGGGGCGGACTCCCGGCAACATTACCGCCATCCGGCCAATGAAAGACGGTGTTATTGCTGATTTTGACGTCTGTGAACGTATGTTGCAGCACTTTATTAACAAGGTGCATGAGAACAGTTTTATCCAGCCTAGTCCCAGGGTGTTAGTCTGCGTACCTTGTAAATCCACCAAAGTTGAGAAGCGGGCCATCCGGGAATCGGTGCTTGGTGCCGGTGCCAGGGAAGTTTACCTGATCGAAGAGCCTATGGCAGCAGCAATTGGTGCCGGGTTGCCAGTGGAAGAAGCCAGCGGCTCTATGGTGGTGGACATTGGCGGAGGTACTACTGAAATTGCCATTATTTCTTTGAGTGGTGTCGTTTATTCTGAATCGGTGCGCATCGGTGGTGACCGTTTTGACGATGCCATAGTCACGTACGTGCGCCGCAACTACGGCAGTTTGATTGGTGATGCTACCGCTGAGCGCATCAAACAGGAAATCGCCATCGCTTATCCAAGTGACGAGCTACTGGAAATTGATGTGCGTGGCCGTAACCTGGCTGAAGGTATCCCTCGTAGTTTTACCCTTAACAGCAGCGAGATACTGGAAGCCCTGCAAGAGTCTCTGACAGCAATTGTGCAGGCGGTAAAAAGCGCCCTGGAACAGTCTCCCCCCGAGCTGGCTTCTGATATCGCTGAGCGAGGCCTGGTGCTCACTGGCGGTGGTGCCCTGTTGCGTGATCTGGATAAATTGATCAGTGAAGAGACTGGCCTACCCGTCCTGGTGGCGGAAGATCCGCTTACCTGCGTGGCGCGTGGTGGAGGCCGAGCCATTGAGATGATGGATCGGCATCGGATGGATTTGTTGTCCACGGACTAAGAGTATGCGGCTGAACTGCTGGAGGGTATTGTGCGAACAGTGCCCTCCTTTTTGTGTTTTTGGCGCACCAGGCTGTTTTGTACTGTTACCCTTCGGATTCTTAAGGGGTAAGTCAGCGATTCGAATAGTTCGGGACTGTTTGCAGGTTAAACGCAACTTTAAAGGGCGACGCTTCTGGGCTAGGCGCTACTATGTCAGTACAGTGGGTTTGGATGAGCAAATGATTAGAGAATATATTCGAAATCAAGAATCTGAGGAAAAACCTCAGGAGCAGATGACGCTTTCTGACGTTTGACTATAGCCCCCTCGGGGGGCTTTCATCATACCACCTGCTGTGCAGGTGGTTCTGATTGTTCCATGCGTTACCCATATGCCCTTTAAGGTATTCGCTTACCCTGGTCATGTAGTATTTCTACGCGCCCGGCACCCGAGGGCATAAAGGCTTCGCTCAATTGCCGCCACATAGCAACATGAAATCCATTGGGTATAGTATTTTTATGCTCCCGGGGTTTCGCTCATTTGCCGCCTCGAATCAACTTGAAATCCTTTCGGTATTACAATATAAAGTGACAGTTTAATAGATTGTCGTTTAATAAAATAATTGTGTAGTTTAATAAGACTGTCGTCTAATAAGGGCAGTGGCAGATTAAATGAGTATCATCAAACTCCGTTCACCCTGAGCGAAGTCGAGTGAAGGTGGCAGCCAGTTTCGGTATGTTCAGTCAATAATGGTGAAATCTGCCTGTTGTTTCCCTTGAGATGGTGGTCTGACGTGGTGAGCCCGGCAATCTGGACTGTCATATTCCGACCTTGGGATTATTGTTTTTTTGCCTGGTAAGGAGCAGGGTATCAAACCGATTTTTAGTCAACGCCAGTCTCTGGTAACCCGTTTTGCTTTGTTGATCATTCTGTCATTGGCTGTGTTGTGTCTTGATCATCGTTATTCCGTCCTGTCGCCTGTTCGCCAGTGGTTGACTGTGGCTGCGACACCAGTCCTTTTTCTTGCGGACCTGCCCGGTCGTCTTTGGGACACTGCTTCACAGGCGGTTATGTCCCGTAATGATCTGTTGCGGGAAAACGCCCGCCTGAAAGCCAGGAACCTTATTCTGGAGCAGCAAGTCCAGAAGTTGGCTTCGCTGACTGCCCAGAACATTCACTTGAAAGAGTTGTTAAACTCTTCTGAGTTGGTGGGCGAGCAAGTATTGGTGGCCGAAGTAGTTGGGGTGGACTCGGATCCATTCAGGCACCGGGTAACCATCAACAAAGGATCTTTGGATGGTGTTTATGAAGGTCAGGCCATTCTTGATGCCCATGGCGTTATGGGTCAAGTGGTGGAAGTAAGTCCAGTGAGCAGTCGGGTTGTGATGTTGACCGATATGTCGGCTCGCATTCCTGTGCAAAATAATCGCACCAAGTATCGTGCCACCGCTGCCGGAAACGGGCGTAAGGATCGTCTGGAATTGCTCTACATTCCTGTTACCGGGGATTTTCGTGAGGGTGACTTGTTAACCAGTTCTGGCTTGGGAGGCACTTTTCCTGAGGGGTATCCGGTTGGCGTGATAACCCACGTTGGGCATAACCCCGGCGATGCCTTTGCCACCATTGAGGTTCAGCCTCTGGCCGAAACCAACCGGAGCCGTTTTGTCTTGTTGGTGTTTCGTCAAGTGATTGACCTGAATGAACCGATACAGCCGGGTCAGACGGTGCAACTGGTGAAGGATGAGGACGATGGTTCAGCAGGCTAATGCCCATTGGGTGGTATGGATAACATTGCTGCTGGGGGCTGTGTTCAGTGTTATGCCGCTGCCGGAGTGGTTGTCGCTGATTCGCCCAGCCTGGGTGCCATTACTGGTGATCTACTGGGTGCTGGCTCTGCCGGAGCGTTTTGGCCTGTTTTTTGCCTTCATTACCGGTCTGTTGCTGGATGTGTTCCAGAGCAGCCTGTTTGGTCTTAATTCTTTGGGTATGGTGGTGGTGGCTTTTGTTGTGCTCAGCCTGCACCGCCGACTGCGGCTTTTTCCGCACTTGCAACAGGCCTTTGTTGTACTGCTGATGATCGCCAGCTATCAGCTGGTACTGCTTTGGGTGCGAACTGCCGCCGATGATGCCATGCTGACGCCTCTGTACCTGTTGCCGTCTATTTCCAGTGCGGTGATTTGGCCATGGCTGATGATTGGCTTGAGGTTTTTGCGACGTTATTTTCGGGTGGTCTGACAGCCTGCCGGGTTGAGGTTGCTCGCAGCAACCTCAGTGCCCCGTGAATCATTACTCTGATTTCTTGTGACTGTCGTGAACCATGGCATTGCCCGTCTCGTGCAGGGTTCTCCTGCTTGATACTCAACACCGGACGCTGCCTGCTCGTATTTTGTCAGGTAGATATCACTGTGAATGTGCTCGGCGGTTATTTTTACCAGCAAATAATTATTGGAGTAAATGCCCACTGTCTCACGGCGGTGGGAAAAGACCATCATTTCCTGCATGTCAGCAACCAGCATAAACCGGTGGGATGGGTAGTCTGTCTCTTGCTGATCTGACCGGGAGTAGATCTCTATCGTGTGATGGGGCGCGGTAACCCGGTTGAACGAAAAAAACAATAATCCGAACATCCCGGTTAATGGCGTCACACCGCTCTTCAGCCCATAAGTCCAGTCTAATATCGGTACTGAGGTAGATTTCAGAAGCTGTTCATGATCTACATTTTGCTTCATAATTCGCCAAATAAGACAAAAGTACCCCAGCAATATTAGTCGTGAACAGTTTGAGCAAATTCTTCCCATTCTTGAGCGCTCGCAAAACAACCAAGCCCCGTAACTGCTCATTTTTTGTAGGCAAAAGTGCCCATTTTGAGAAAGTTATCCTTCATTTTACTGGGCTATAGCCAATCGCGAGCAAAATTCACCTGCAAATTTTGAGCAGTTACCAAGTCCCGCACCATCGACTTTTACGGTGTGTTTTGTGTCTTACTCTGCCTGCTTAAAAGTGGCTGTCAGTGGCGCATGATTCCCAGCGATTTTCCAAAATGGCGGACCGTTTACTCTTACTTTCAGCAGTGGAGTGAACCTCGCGGTGAAGCTGATCCCGGCCTGCTTGAGCAGGCTTTAAAAAAATCAGGTTAGTAAAACCCGGCTCAAACAGGGACGAAGGCAAAAAACAGGCCAAAACGCTCCGGCAGAGCCAGCACCCAGTAGATCACC
>JAKROC010000309.1 GCA_024509075.1 Endozoicomonas sp. | reverse complement strand
AGCGCCTCAGCTGTTCGATGGTAATTGGCATCACTTGGCCTTCAGCTGGGAAAGTAGCACTGGCACCGCAAAATCCTATTTGGATGGTGATCTTATAGCTAGCGAAACCATAGAACAGGGTGAGACTCTGTCTACCGGAGGTTTGTTGTCTTTGGGAAATGAAGTGCATGCCACAGTAAAGGATTATTGGGGCAATTCGTTTTCCGGTGAGATGCGAGACGTTCGGGTCTGGGATGATGTGCGCAGCCAGGCCGAGATTCTGGAAAATATGAATAATTCTAATCTGGATTCCGATTCAGCTGGTCTGGTGAGTCATTACAAGCTGGATGGTGATACGCAGGACAGTGGTCCGGCCGGTAATCATCTCACTCTTTCAGAGGGTAAATGGATCACACAAGGTAGCGATTACGCTGATTTAATTCATAGTACTAACGCGACCGATACGGATAATATCCTGATTGGCGGTGGTGGCAGTGATACGTTTATCTGGCATCCGGATGATCTGGGAACAGCGGCTAATCCGGCGGAGGATATTATTCAGGATTTCCACACTGGTGTCGGTGGCGATGTGCTTGACCTGAGCGACGTGCTGATTGATGAGGAGAATAATGCAATTGATCAGTACTTGAGCTTTGACTTTGGCAACGGTGACAGCACGTTGGAGGTTCGCTCTCAGTCCGGTGGCGATGTTGTCCAGAAGGTGACTCTTGAAGGCGTCGATCTGTCAGGGCTCGGCAATACTGACGCTGATATCATCAGCAGGCTGATCAGTGACGGTAATCTGCGGCTTGATGAGTAGTTCACATTGGCGTTGAATACTCATTTCCGGATGGCTCGGTTCTATACCCAAAGGATTTCAAGTTGATTCGAGGCGGCAAATGAGCGAAGCCCTTGTGCCCTTCGGGTATTTATGCCCTCGGGTGCCAAGGGTGCTTTAGGGGCGAGTAGTTCACCAAGATCGAGTTGCCTTGGATTTGGTTGGCCGTAATTGAACTTTAATCCGAATTTTTAATCAAAGATTAAAGATTGCGTGCCTGTGCAAAGATGGCAAAGCATTCAAGTGCATCATGACGGTCTGGTTATCTTCCAGTAACCCAATTGGTTTTATTCGCTAACGATCACTACAGCTATGACCCCAACAGATTCAACATACTCTCCACCTTTTACTCCCAGCTCCGGCCGTGAAGCGGCAAGTGATATTGATCGGCGTTTTATTAACCCCGTTGCCCGGGGAAGAGGTACATTTGCCAGAACGGTCACTGAGGCAGAACGCACGTCAAGCACAAGGGAAAGCGGGAGCTCACCGCAAGTTAGCAGGGTTCTTCAGCCTCTTTGTAAACACTATGTTCGCAAGTGCTTTGTTAAACTATCGTGTTGTAATGATTATTTTGCCTGTCATCAGTGCCACAATGACAGTGGCAAGTGTGACAGCGGCGTGTCCAATGCCACGGCCAAAGATGTGACTCACCTCAGGTGCGGTGGATGCCATCTGGAACAGAAGGTAAATGAAAAATCTCAACACTGTTCAGGCTGTTCGCTCAAGTTGGCGGAATATTTTTGTGCACCGTGCAAGCATTTCACTAACATGGCCAAAGATCCCTATCATTGTGGTGGATGTGGGATTTGCCGAACCCAAAAAAACGATTCTTTTCACTGTGACGTTTGCAACCTGTGTATGAGTAATGAATTTCTGGGGAGACATGAATGCCGGCCCAATTCAGCCCACGAGTCTTGTCCTATCTGTCTTGAGGATGTTTTTGTTAATGGTTATGTTTTTCCCTGCCTCCATAGAGTGCACCAAGGTTGTGGAAATGAAATGTTACGACGAGGGGGGAGAGATTGTCCGGTTTGTCTCCGACCTCTGTTCAAATGATCGCGGCAGGTCGGTCCAGGTTGACGAGTCTTTGCCTGATGATCTGCCGGATATTTCCTCACGTAAGAGCGAAAAAAGTTTTAAGCCTGAAGCCCATCAGGTTTAAAAATCATAAAAGTACGGTGAGGTAATTCCATGTTTGATAAATCGTTGGAGCGTGAAAACCGTGGTCCATCCCGGCGGCGCTTTCTACAGTTGGCTGCTGCTTCTGCACTGATCCCTCTGCTCAATCTTACCGGTCGACAGGTCAGGGCTGATGGGTTGCCTGCACTGGAAGAATCTAATCCCATAGCGCTGGGACTTGCCTACAAGACCACTCAGGAGGCGGCCAAATCAGTGGAAGGTTACGAAGAGGGCAGGAAGTGTGAAAACTGTGCGCTTTATACGCCCGACAATAGTGGTTGTCGGTTGTTTCCGGCCAATTCGGTGGCGCCGGAAGGCTGGTGCAAGGCGTGGGTGCCGAAACCTTCCTGATCAGGTTTTCGTGATAGTGCCGGTGCCGGCACTTTTTCCAATAACGATTCCACCGTAAGCCCTCGCTCCCTGCCCCCGTCACCTTGTCTGATGATCATTGGACAGCTGGGCAGACACTCCGGGAATGGTTC
>JAKROC010000308.1 GCA_024509075.1 Endozoicomonas sp. | reverse complement strand
ACTAAAAGTCAGTATGGGTATAAAACGCTCTTTCGCTTCCGGGCAGGTATTGAAGTCGTTATATATATTGTGTAACTGTAGTTTAGGGAGTGATTATTAAAGTTCGGTCGGCCGTTTTAACCAAGGATTGACGTCACCTTTCCGCAGTAAGACACAACAGAAACCACAGTTACAACTAGGACATATATACAGAGTTCATTTTGAACCTGATTTTTAAATATAGCAAGAAAGATAAATGCACACAATGAAGCTTATAATACACAAATCTTTATCACATTTATCCTAATACCAACACAATTTCGTTTATTTTACTAGAAAATTAGGCCTAACTTTGAAAAATATATAGACAAACGAAGACATGCACTTAGTTAAATAAAAGACAATGTTGGAGGGTCAGCTCAGTGTTCTTAAAACAGTGCTATATAAAAACTAGGCAAACAATTGTGTTCATATATTTAATATTATATTTTGGGTTATAGTAAGAAAAAAGAATATCTATGTACCTTTAATATCATGTAGATAGCCTGGTTCAGCCATGAACTTGCATGCTTTTGCCGTGTTGCTGCAGCCGGACCTATCCTTCGAATACTTCACAACATCTTCAAATGTCAAAGCTGGAAGGAGAGAAATGTCTTGTGTCTCTTGATCATCTGTTATTAAAGTTAAAAAAGATAAATTATAGTATATTCCAATGATACAAGCCATGAGAAGTTAATCAGATGTAGTTTCAAAGGCATTACCCCTGGTGTTACCTTAGGAGAAAGTATAAAAGAGTCATTACACATGTGGTCGATTTTAGCGCGGGTGCTTTTATAGCGCGTGTATAGCACAACTTTAAACACAAAAATTGTCCTTGTTTGAGCATTTAAGGTCTTCTTTCCTTTGCAAATCTTTTTTTATTGAATAGAATTTTGTTTCTTAGTAGTTTTCGACCAAAATAGTTTAAATATGTGACGTTCTAGGTATATTTTTTACCACACATACCTTGCGAAGTCGCCATTTTCTTTCGTCGCGACGAGTGTTTGCATCCGCAAACCTTCCTGAAGCGGGCGTTTGAAACAGCAGTCGGTTCTCAATATAATCCAAAACTAGGGTTCAGTACGATAATTGGCGATAATGACAAGGTCAAAAAGAACTAAGTCTCTAAAACGCTTGAAACTTTTGTTTGAAACCACACGGGCTTGACCTCTATAGAAATTTTGTTTACTGGAACGCTTGCAGTCCAGCGAGGCGTTGCTATGGGGTTTCCAAGCACGTGACCGCTAGCTGCAAAAGGCCTATTTGAGGCAATCGGTGACCTCCTTGGTGTATAAACTATCCTCCGATATGTTTCTTTAGCCCGATTTATGCCTGCATTTGGAGAATTCTTTCTTTAAAATGATTAATTTTTGATATGCAAATTAAGGTCGAAGGGAAGGATATCTTCTGATCACGCTGATATGAATAGGGTTTTAAGTGAAGTTTCCATATTTTGTCTGTGAACTGACTGAATATAGCTTGTAACTCTCTCTGGCCTACAGCAGTCACAAATTAATAGACTACAATATGTAAAAAATTCAGCTGCCCGCCTGCTTACAGCCACCAGCAGATGTGATCACGTTACACCTATACTTAGAAGCCTACATTGGCTGCCTGTGTCCGCCCGCATTGATTTTAAGATACTTCTTCTCGTTTTTAAAGTATTAAATGGTCTGAGTCCTCTGTATCTTAGTGAACTGTTAAGACCGTACATTCCTAATATAAACCTAAGATCTTCTAAGAGAAAACTCTTAATCGTACCTAAATGCATTCTTAAAACATATGGATATAGAGCGTTCTCTCATAGAGTTCCTACACAGTGGAACGCCTTGCCGGATGATATTAGGCAAGTGGACCTTCTAACAACATTTAGGTCTAAACTTAAAACCCATTTATTTAGGCAGTTGTAGTTTTTGCTTTTATTGAGTTTTCTCTAGTCTTTTTAATTCACTTTAGTACTTAATTGATTATATTTCTCTATTACTATCATTGTAAAGCGCCGCTGGATCTCTGACAAGCGTTGCGCTATATAAGCTATGTATTATTATTATCATTAAGAGAGAATTCCGTGAGCTACTCTATTACAGTCGCAGCGCGCTCGACGAAAGATGTGAAATTTACTCTTTCGATCGTTGTCTACACGGGTGGCCTAGCCAAAAGTCATTTTTCGCTTGTGGCGAGGCAAAAAAAGAGAATTGGAAAACAACCAAACTATTTTTGAAATATGTGTCCTAAGCCCTTTTCAAAGGAAAAAAAATTAAGGAAAATCTACTTTGGACGGAAAGTCAAGAGGACCGCTCTTAGCGAGAGTGGCACTTAAAGGTGTATTCGGTAGATAAACACCTTGGAAAAAAAAATAGAACCAGCAAGCCAGCAGGGTCTGGTAGCGACTCGGCTGTATCAATTTTCACTGATGACATGTTTTGAAATCATTAATAATTAAACGTCCCCACGCGTGTGACAAGACCAC
>JAKROC010000307.1 GCA_024509075.1 Endozoicomonas sp. | reverse complement strand
TATCCCACTTTGGCAGCTCAGGGCTGGCGATCAGCTCAGGCTGTTTAGCCGCCGAACTATGCCCACTTAGACCGCGCTTGTCAATATACCCAATGGCTGTGGGGCTTTATACCCGTCGCCTTTCAAGTTGCTACTTTGTTGTCTGCATTTATGCCCTTTAGGGTATTCGCTCACCCCGGTCACATAGTATTTCTATGCTCCAGGGGCTTCGCTCATTTGCTGCCTCGAATCAACTTGAAATCCTTAGGGTATACCCGTGGTGGATTGCGGCTTTTTCCAGCACACTGGCGACAAGGCATTAGTGACAGAAATCTAACGCTTTGCGCAATTAATAAGGTGGCAATCGCTATTACTCTGGATATGATTGAGCGCCTGTTCTTATGCTTTTTAATCAATTTTGTCATGAGTGATTCGACTAACGGCCCGGCACTGAAAAAGCCCGGGTTGCTGAAATCCAGTCTGGTGGTGGGCGTGATGACCATGCTCTCGCGGGTGCTGGGCTTGATCCGGGATGTGGTGGTGGCCGGCTACTTTGGCTCAACGGCCAGCGCCGATGCGTTTTTTGTTGCCTTCAAAATTCCCAATTTTCTCCGGCGTCTATTTGCCGAAGGGGCATTTTCCCAAGCGTTTGTGCCGGTGTTATCAGAATACCGTTCCCAGCGCAGTTTTGATGAGGTGCGCGAACTGGTCAGCCGGGTCAGCGGTACACTGATGGGTACCTTGTTCATGGTCACGGTGGCGGGTGTGCTGGCAGCGCCATTGCTGATTCGGCTGTTTGCTCCAGGCTTTATGAACGACGCGCCGAAACTGGCCCTGGCCGGTGAGATGCTACGCATTACTTTTCCGTATTTGTTGCTAATTTCCCTCACCGCTCTTTCCGGCTCCATCCTCAACACCTACGGTCGCTTTGCCGTACCCGCCTTTACGCCGGTGTTACTCAATTTGAGCCTGATCGGCGCGACGCTGCTGCTAACGACCTACTTCAACCAGCCGGTTATGGCGCTTGCCTGGGGTGTGGTCATTGCCGGTATTGCTCAGCTGTTGTTGCAATTGCCGTTTCTGTTGCAGATTCGCCTGTTGCCCATGCCCAAATGGGGACCGCGCCATGAGGGCACCCGACGCATTATGACGCTGATGATACCGGCACTGTTCGGCGTTTCGGTCAGTCAGATCAACCTGTTGCTCGATACCGTACTAGCGTCCTTTCTGCCCACCGGCAGCATCTCCTGGCTCTACTATTCCGATCGCCTGTCTGAGCTGCCACTGGGCATTTTTGGCATTGCCATTGCCACAGTGATTTTGCCCAGTCTGTCCACCAGGCACGCTCAGGCAGACGGACAGCACTTCTCCCGTACGTTGGATTGGGCCATCCGCCTGGTGCTGCTGATTGGCGTGCCGGCATCTGTGGCGCTGTTTATCCTGGCCGGGCCGTTAATTGCTACATTGTTCGACTACGGCGAGATGACTGACCGGGATGTGTTGATGTCCGCTATGAGCCTGAAGGCCTATGCCTTCGGATTGATGGCATTCATGCTGATCAAGGTGCTGGCTCCCGGCTATTTCGCCCGGCAAGACACCAAAACACCGGTAAAAATCGCTATCAAGGCGATGGCGGCCAACATGGTGTTAAACCTGATTCTGGTCTTTCCCCTGCAGCACGCGGGACTGGCGCTGGCCACCGCACTGTCGGCATTTTTGAACGCAGGTTTGTTGTACCGTGGTCTGCACCGTGACGGAGTCTACCAACCGGCCAAGGGGTGGCTGGCTTACCTGATACGGCTGGTGATTGCCAATCTGGCCATGGCCTCGGTGTTACTGTGGCTGATGGCAGATATTGACCAGTGGCTGGCCTGGTCGCTGTGGCAGCGGGTGTCACAGACCGCCTTGCTGGTGTTCACTGGCATCGGCGTTTATGGCGCTACCTTGCTGATCAGTGGGGTACGGCCCGGGGATTTTCGGCATTGACGCCGCCTGACTAGCTGCATCCAGAGTCCCGGGCTCACAGTTGCCATGCCGATACCTGAGCAACCCCATGAGTATGCTTCGGCAACCGCTAAGCAGCTCCTGCGCATCAATTCTTTCGCAGGGCTGCTGAGCATGATGTACGTCACCGGCCTGTTTCTGGACTTCGGGTGTCTGCCACGACTCACTACTCTCCAGCGAGTAATTATCAGTCTCGCAAAGGTTTAGTTGTTCAAACAGTCGGGTTTTCAATACGGGAATTTCGCGACTGATCACTTCACGTTCAAGCGCCGCTTTAAACCGCCCGATCATCAGCATGGCCTCGTAGCACCGATCAAAATGAACTATCAGCTGATATGGCAACAGATCGCCACTCAGCGGCTGGTCTTTGTTCATCTCCTCCAACAACGCTTGCCCAGGCTCGATGGCCAGCTTGAACAGCGCCAGCACGTTGCCCATCACCCGGCGCGCAAGGGCGATCCTCTCCAGCGAGTAATTATCAGTCTCGCAAAGGTTTAGTTGTTCAAACAGTCGGG
>JAKROC010000306.1 GCA_024509075.1 Endozoicomonas sp. | reverse complement strand
GGGATCAGTTTTTTCATTATGCATATTAATTGTCGTTTATGGTGATAAGAAAAGATATTTGAAAATAACACGGACACCCAGTGCGCCGAGATAAAACGGCAAAGAGCACAAAGAAGAGATTTTCTTTTCCTTTGTGCTCTTCGTGTCCTTCGTGGTTCCATCTTTAACTTCCCGAAGCGGGGAGTAGGCGCTTAGTGCCTACCCTGAAAGTCAACCCCTTACGGCGATTATATCAAGAAAATGGGTGTCCTTTTTTCCTTTGTTTTTTCTTTTCGCGGGGATGACCAATAGCGGGAAACGTTGATCTTAACCGACGCTTTTGCGGCTTCACCCGATTTTACACAACAAAAACATCCTTTTCCCAACCGGCTATTGATCACAGTCATAACGCTATTATCTGCCCGTGGCTATAGTAGCGTGCGTGGGGAACCACTGAGTGGATTCCACCAAAAATTATAAATGTCCGACACCGTGAGGGATTGTTATGTCCACGACCGAGACGCACTCTCCTGGCAATTTGGTACCAGAGAGAAAAGGGTTTACCGAACGCGCCCTGAACTTTATCGAGCGCAACGGCAACCGCCTGCCAACCCCGGCCATGCTGTTTCTGTACGGCCTGGCACTTACCCTGGTACTCTCCTGTCTGTTTTCCTTCATCAGCTTCGATATGATCGACCCCCGGTCCGGTCAGGCCATTGAAGTCAAAAACCTGCTCAGAGGTGACTACCTTGCCGGGTTCTTCGCTTCCATGGTCACCACGTTTACTTCCTTCCCTCCCCTTGGTGTGGTGCTGGTCGCCATTATGGGTGTCGGTGTAGCGGAAGACTCCGGCTTTATCAACACCACGTTGAAAAAACTGCTGGTGATGACCCCCACCCGCTTTATCACTCCCATGGTGGTATTTATCGGTGCGGTCAGCAGTATCGCTTCTGACGCTGGTTACGTTCTGGTTATTCCCATGGGCGGGATTATTTTTCACGCCGCTGGCCGTCATCCACTGGCCGGTCTGGCTGCAGCTTTTGCCGGCGTGTCCGGCGGCTTCTCCGCCGGTTTGTTGCCCGGGCCGACCGACCCATTGGTGCAGGGCTTCACCCAGGCTGCCGCACAGACTCTGGATCCAGCCTACCTGGTGAATCCACTGTGTAACTTCTTCTTCACCTTCACCTCAACGTTTCTGATTGCCCTGCTCGGCTGGTATGTCACCGATAAAGTGATTGAACCTCGATTGCAGCGCAACATAAAGATTGATGACGATATCGACGATAATCAGGATCATGCCCACATCAGCGAAGATGAGCACAAAGGCTTTCGCAAGGCAGGCTGGGTCATGTTTGCCATGCTGGCCTTGCTGGTGTTGATCGCCTGGCCCGCGACATCCCCCATGCGTAATGCTGAAGGCTCTCTGACTGCCTTCAACGCCCCAATGATGGGTTCTATCGTACCGTTCATTTTCGTGGTATTTCTGATTCCCTCGCTGATCTTCGGCTTCAGCACGAAAAAGTACCAAAGCTCTGCCGATGTCATCGGGGCCATGAACCGAACTTTGGTGCCAATGTGTGGCTACATGATCATGGCGTTTTTCTGCGCCCTCTTTCTCAAGGCATTTGGTGACTCTAATATGGGTACCCTGATCGCCCTGTCTGGAGCAAAGGTACTACAGACCATAGACCTGCCTGGCCAGTTAACCATTGTTGGTATTGTGCTGCTGACCGGTCTGGTTAACCTGTTTATCGGCTCGCTGTCGGCCAAGTGGGCACTGATTGGCCCGATCTTTATCCCCATGCTGATGAGCGTTGGCATCTCCCCGGAGCTGGCTCAGGCCGCCTACCGGGTAGGCGATTCGTCCACCAACATCATCTCGCCCATGCTGACCTACTTCCCCTTGGTAGTGGTATTCTTCCAGCGCTATGTGAAAGGTGCCGGCATCGGCACGGTGGCATCCACCATGCTGCCATACTCAGTCGTCTTTATGATTGGCTGGACGTTACTGCTGCTAGCCTTCTGGACTCTTGGGCTGCCCCTCGGCATCGCGGCACCTTACGACTATGTAGCAGGCTGACGATGATCCCACCGATTTCTTTGAGTCGGTGGGAGTTGGTGCGAGAGCATTGTCTGCAATCTGCCCTGGCACCAAGACGCTGAATCGGCAGTGAACCAATATCAGTAATCCGTTGTCTGAATCACATATTTGCTGTTTATCCGGACAGGTTATGGATAATTCCTGGATTCGTATCATCAATGCATAACCTCTGTAACCAGAGGGTAGCCGACAAACACGACGATCGCCGTAATAATTGGATTAAAGAGCTTGATCAGCGCAGGGGCAAGAATATATCAGCGGTAGCTCTTGCCAATAAAAATGCCCGCATTGTCTGGGCTGTGTTAACCAGGAAAGAGCCGTACAAGGCGGTAGCCTGAATGTAGGTATCAAACTATTAAACAATTGTCGTTAGATAAGAAAAGCAAAAGTGGTTTATCAGTGTAAGAAGCCTGCAACGAGTTGCGTGGATAAAGTTCAAATGATGGCATA
>JAKROC010000305.1 GCA_024509075.1 Endozoicomonas sp. | reverse complement strand
AGTCTTCCCCACGCCCGTGGGGGTGTTTCCAAACGAGCCGAAATGTGGGGACGCATGAGAGAGTCTTCCCCACGCCCGTGGGGGTGTTTCCCAGGCAAAGCCAGCAGCACACCACTCCATCAGGTCTTCCCCACGCCCGTGGGGGTGTTTCTTTCGCGGTATTCCGCGACCAGGTGTTTACCCGGTCTTCCCCACGCCCGTGGGGGTGTTTCCAACAAAGCGGGGCAGATGCCCCACTTCAGCCCGTCTTCCCCACGCCCGTGGGGGTGTTTCCCGGCATTGAATACGGTTATACCGTAACTAAATGTCTTCCCCACGCCCGTGGGGGTGTTTCCAGGAGACAACCGGCAGGTATTTTTTCAGCAGTGTCTTCCCCACGCCCGTGGGGGTGTTTCTCCGGCAGGTGATCGTTGATCAAAGTGTTGATCGTCTTCCCCACGCCCGTGGGGGTGTTTCCCATGATGGCACTGGACTGCCGGCCATCGATGCGTCTTCCCCACGCCCGTGGGGGTGTTTCCGTCATCATGCGGCTGGAACGGCACCACCGGCAGTCTTCCCCACGCCCGTGGGGGTGTTTCTTTCATTTTCTACATAGAGTGTTTTTTCGTACTGTCTTCCCCACGCCCGTGGGGGTGTTTCCAGTGGCGACGGATGGCCGGCCGAACAATTCTAGTCTTCCCCACGCCCGTGGGGGTGTTTCCCGTTTGCTGGCCTGTTGCTTAACCTTGGCTACGTCTTCCCCACGCCCGTGGGGGTGTTTCTGAGATCTTATCTACAAGTGAATCTGGCTGAACGTCTTCCCCACGCCCGTGGGGGTGTTTCTAAAGGCCTTTTTGGGTTTACTCCGAATTTGCGGTCTTCCCCACGCCCGTGGGGGTGTTTCCGACATTAGCCGATACTGCTTAACATCGCCCGGGTCTTCCCCACGCCCGTGGGGGTGTTTCTCTGATCAATTCTTTCATTATCCATATCAACAAGTCTTCCCCACGCCCGTGGGGGTGTTTCTCTTCGATCTCTAGTTCTCTGGCCAGATGCCAGGTCTTCCCCACGCCCGTGGGGGTGTTTCCCGATAAGGCGCTCGGACTGGATGAAGCCGCCCGTCTTCCCCACGCCCGTGGGGGTGTTTCTAGAAGTCGAAAACGAATCACAAACGACAAATGGTCTTCCCCACGCCCGTGGGGGTGTTTCCTTTCGGCGATTTGTCACAAGTGCAAGCCGATCGTCTTCCCCACGCCCGTGGGGGTGTTTCCCTCAGATGTAGTCATTGACTTTGTGCAGTTGTGTCTTCCCCACGCCCGTGGGGGTGTTTCCCCCGGATCGGCGTTTATTCCGGCTTTTGCTCTGTCTTCCCCACGCCCGTGGGGGTGTTTCCCAGTCGGGCAGGATGTTCAGGGCGGGTTGTGGGTCTTCCCCACGCCCGTGGGGGTGTTTCTCGAGGATCGGGCAGTCTCAGCCTCACTATGCCGTCTTCCCCACGCCCGTGGGGGTGTTTCTAAGGGAAGGAGGAATAGGGCCAGTTTGCGTTTGTCTTCCCCACGCCCGTGGGGGTGTTTCTACTTTGCAACATGACAGCCAACTTTTTTCAGCGTCTTCCCCACGCCCGTGGGGGTGTTTCTAAACTTGTTGGGATTGCCTGATATGTATAGTTGTCTTCCCCACGCCCGTGGGGGTGTTTCTTATCTAGGTTGAGATATTGATCGACGTTTGAAGTCTTCCCCACGCCCGTGGGGGTGTTTCTAGTGTCGTCATCGCTGGCAAGGTCAACAAAGGGTCTTCCCCACGCCCGTGGGGGTGTTTCTGGTTCTGGTCAGGTGTTTGTGAGTTGCCATGGGTCTTCCCCACGCCCGTGGGGGTGTTTCCAAGGTAGAGGTAAGTCATCGTTCCGTTTTTGTGTCTTCCCCACGCCCGTGGGGGTGTTTCCGTTATACGGCGCCGACCAGGGCGCACTGGCCGGTCTTCCCCACGCCCGTGGGGGTGTTTCTAGAACAGGACGGACTGGCCCAGCTGGTACTGCGTCTTCCCCACGCCCGTGGGGGTGTTTCTATGTCATCATCATTACAGCGCCTTAGCTTTGTGTCTTCCCCACGCCCGTGGGGGTGTTTCCACCGGCAGCAACCAGCAGCACGGGGTTGGCATGTCTTCCCCACGCCCGTGGGGGTGTTTCCGAACAAATGGCAATTCTTGGGACACTGCAAGCGTCTTCCCCACGCCCGTGGGGGTGTTTCTAGGCTCGGGTGCGCTGGGTGTCGCTGGCGCTGGTCTTCCCCACGCCCGTGGGGGTGTTTCTGAACTTTTGAGCCAGGCTATCTAGCTGTTTTTGTCTTCCCCACGCCCGTGGGGGTGTTTCATATTCACCAGATAGAAAGCGGCTCAAAGTTCGGTCTTCCCCACGCCCGTGGGGGTGTTTCCTGCACGAAGCAGAAACCGAGCTGACCAATACCGTCTTCCCCACGCCCGTGGGGGTGTTTCTAAGGCATCGGCGCTCGATGGTGCGCAGAATCGGTCTTCCCCACGCCCGTGGGGGTGTTTCCGACTCTCGCCCATATCGCACGGCTC
>JAKROC010000304.1 GCA_024509075.1 Endozoicomonas sp. | reverse complement strand
ACCCCGGTCACATAGTATTTCTATGCTCCCGGGGCTTCGCTCACTTGCCGCCTCGTATCAACATGAAATCCATTGGCTATAGCCGTGTTAATGTCTGGCTCATATCAGCCGTCAACTGGTCAGTAGCTTTTGACAACGCATTGACCAGTGCCGGGTAACCATTGTCGGCCAGCGGCTCCCGGTAGCTGAATGGTTGGGACTGTAACAGGGAGCCTTGGCTGTTGAGCAGCGTCCACTCACCGCTGATCACCGCGTTGCCATCATAGCTGCCATTAAACTGGTTGAAGCTGACCAGCAGCGTGAGGGCCGATGGGGTGTTGATTTGTGGATTGCTGCGCACTATCCAGTAATTGCCCTGGGTCTGGCGCAGGCCTTGCAGCAGGCGATTGTTCAGCTGTGCTGATAAACCTTCCGCCCAGAGGTGCTGGCGGGCAACGACGGTTTGCGTGGCTGAGGTCTGGTACACAATGCCCTGGTTTTCCAGTAAGTTGTCCATGCTGACCGGTGCCAGCACAACTACCGGGGTGGACGCAGTATAGTCCAGCGTTTTTTCGGGTGTAAGTGGGGCCAGCAGATAGCTGGTGGTCTGCGTTGGGGCAGAACTGCACGCACCTAACAGGGAAACCATGGCAGTCAGGATAAGTTTTTTTTTCATCATTTAGCTCCTTTGACCGGCATGGGATCAGCCTTTTCCCTGGTGCCAAAGATCAGGGCATCGGGATTCTGGTTTAAGGTATCCAACAGCGGCTCCAGCTCCTTGAGTACGTCGTTGACGCGCGTCAGCGCCTGCTCTATTTCGGCGTAGCCGCTGGATCCGGGACCGTAGCCGCCAAGGGTTGTCCGTGCCTGCTTGAGCGTAATTTGCACATCCTGAGGCAGGTTTTGCGTCTCTTTCTGCCGCAGCAGTGTGTCCAGCTGTTGCAGGGTGGACTGCAACTGTTTGCCGGCACCATCAAAGCTGACCAGCGTTTTGTTCAGTTGCTGTACGGTTTTATCTACGGACAACTGTTCCACTTTGGTCAGAATGTTTTGAATCTGCTGTTGCAACATGGCAAAGCCGCCATCGACGGTGGGGATCACCTCGTAACCAGAGACAGTGGCACCTGGAATATACGACGAATGTTGTGTTTCATCGGGGTAGAAATCGATGTTAATGTAGAGCGCACCGGAGAGCAAATTGCCGGTTTTCAGTGAAGCACGTAACCCTTTGGCAAAGGCATTATCAAGGTCTTGCTTGATCTGGGCCAGGTTGGTGGTATCAGACGACAGTTGGTCTATACGTTCTAGCTCAATATCAATCAGTATCGGAATCTGGCCACTTTTCATGGCGTTCGCACCTTCAGCCACCAGAGGGACACGAGTAACAGTACCGATACGAATGCCACGATACTCCACCGGTGCACCCACGGATAGACCACGCACCGAATCATTGAACAGCAAGGCGTAGGGAATGACGTGTTCGTAGATATTGGCGCGGGCATCAAACATATTGTCGTACAGAGTGAACTCGGGCATCTCCGTCCCGATGGGTCGTCCTTCCCGTGAGCCTTCGGGGACAGCAAAGGTAACGCCGCCGTTGATCAGTGTTTCCAGCGAACCGACCTGAATGTTGAAGCCCTTGGCGTTGAACGAGACGTTCACCCCCGAGTTAAGCCAGAAGCGGCTACGGGTTCGCAGCAGCTTCTCATAGGGCTGAAAGACAAACAGTTGGTAGGTGGCCCGACGTTTGTCCACATCAAACCCTACGGCTTCTACCCGGCCAACCACATAGCCTTCGTACATGACCGGGTCGCCGACGCTCAGTTTGCCCGCCTCAGGAGCTACCAGGGTCACCCGGATGCCCTTGGCGTCAGGCCCGGCAATGGGTGGGGCGTCGAGCATGACAAATTTGGCTTGTTTTTGTTCCGAGTGACCCGGCTCCAGTTCGATATAGGGACCGGACAGCAGGGTCTCCAGGCCGCTGACACCACCGGCACCGATACGCGGTTTGACCACCCAGAACTCGGTGTCTGTGCACAGCATCCGCTCCGTGCCACCGTCCATGCGCGCCGTGAGTTCGATCTGGTTATAATTTTTGCCGAGCTTGACGTCGGTCACCATGCCCACTTTCACGCTGCGCGCTTTAATCAGTGTTTTGCCTGCGACGATACCCTCGGCAGTCTGTACCGTCAGGTGAATTTCGGGGCCTTGCTGCTGCATGTACCGATAAACCATCCAGCCAGCAGCCAGTACGGAGACGATGGGAATGATCCACACGGGCGAAAGGTGCCGGCCCGGCGCCATGGTTGCGGTTGTCGCTGATTTATCCATGTATTTCTCTGCCTGGGGTGGAGTATCAGACGCTGGCCTGGCAGCCTTTTTTAATCCGGGGGTAACGACCAATTTGCCAGAGTGTTCTCGGGTCAAATAGATTGGTGGCAACGACGGTAAAAATGACCACCAGGGCAAAATAAAACACCGCCGCACCGGGAGTGATTTCCATCAGGTTGCCAAATTGCACCAGTGCGGTGAGCAGGGCGACCACGAATACATCGATCATAGACCAACGACCAATGACTTCTATAAAGCGGTAGAGTTTCAGCT
>JAKROC010000303.1 GCA_024509075.1 Endozoicomonas sp. | reverse complement strand
CCCATCGTCTGATGGTTACCAGAAGCCCAATAAAAACGATGACTCTCAGGATGATGGCGCTATTGGTAAAGATTCTGACTCGCCTCACGAATCCCCAGCCCCTAAAAGTCTCAGGCAGTCTTCAGGTAAAAAAGCTGGAGGTCAAAAGGGACACAAGGGACGCTGTCTTAAATCCGTCGATAACCCTGACCATGTTGTCTATCACACCATTCAGGAATGCCAGCATTGCCATGCCTCTCTGCTTGATGTCGAGCTGACCAGGTATACTGAACGTCAGGTGTTTGAACCAGGAAAGCCTGGTTTTCTGGAGGTTACTGCGCACAGGGCTGAGGTGAAGGTTTGTTCCTGTGGCCATCGCAATAAGGCTGCATTTCCGGAGGGCGTGACAGCTGCCGTACAATATGGACCGTCAACACGTGCCATAACTGTTTATCTCAATCAGTACCACCTCATGCCATACGACAGAGTGTCGGAATACTTCCGGACTGTCCATAACATGAGTCTCAGCACCGGCAGTATTGTCAATTTTGTAGAGGCCACCTACGATAACCTGGCCTCTACAGAGCAGGTGATCAAAGATACCTTGAAGAAAACCCCCGTTGCTGGCTCAGATGAAACCGGCATGCGGGTCGAAGGCGAACTCCGGTGGTTACACATCCTGCGGGATGACCAATGGACACTCTATCACCTTGCAGAAAAGCGCGGATGCGAAGGTATGGATGCCATGGGAATACTGCTGGTATTTACTGGCGTGCTGGTTCATGACCATTGGAAACCCTACTTCACCTATGCGGCAGTGCACGTATTATGCAATGCTCATCATCTGCGGGAGCTTCAGGGGGTTGCGGACAGGGATGCTAACCAGCTGGCCCTGCGTTTAATGAGGCTGTTGCGGCTCTGTTGGCATTATTGCAAAGGGTTCAAAACCATCGGTATGCTTCAAATGCCGTTTGTTCTGCAAGAGCGTATAAGAGACGTCTATGACCTCATACTTGAGCGTGCACTGGCGAAAGAAGTCGCCTATATGGAGAAGCAACGGCAAGAGCAGGGGCGCAAGAAAGCAAAAAGAACCAAGGCTTACAACCTGTTCAAGAGGCTGATAGATTTCAAGGAAGAAACGCTCCGTTTCATGACGGACTTCACAATCCCCTTCGATAACAACGGCAGCGAGAGGGATGTCAGGATGGCAAAGCTAAAGCAGAAAATCTCAGGCTGCTTCAGGAGTGCAGACGGCGGTTCCATGTTTACGAGAATCCGCAGCTACGTGTCGTCTGCGAAAAAGCAAGGAATCAATATATACCACTCCATTTATAGAGCTGTAGAGAATTACAGCAACCTTCCGTTACTTGGGGCTGAATAGTTACGACGATTTTTTTCATTGGCTATTTGCTTGACCAATGAGTCTCGCCGGCGAGTCAGTAAACGTAATTGTTCCTGATCTGGATGAGGCACAAAGCTCGGGCGAACCAGGCCGCATTGACCAGGATGGGCGAGTCACTGACTGTCCAATACATCCGTCTTGCGACCGGGTACATTTTTTACGTGCCGGGCATTCACCACCCAAGGGTTCAGGTTGCAACCAATGATGGATGCGTAAATGCTTTTCCAGTAGACACCGGTACTTTCCATGATCACTAGGTCAATCTGGTGTTGTTGCAAGAACTGATACATTAGTTCCCGGTCTTTCCGGAAGGTGCCGAATTCACGGGTTAATGTTTGAATATTGCCTTCTGGCGTTTCTTTGCGAATGGCAACCATGACCATCATTTGTGGAACGACTCTCGCGTTCTGCAAAGTACGAATGGCTGTATATGCATGAGTTTCGGACAGTGCCCAAACTTCGTGCAGGACTGGATGAATACTTTGAGTTTTACAATGTTGAGCTGCTACACCCGTCGCTGGGCTATAAGACACCTCAGGCAATTCACTTTGCATGAGGAACTTTGAACCACTGCCAGGTCTTAACTTAAATTTGTTGGTTTACTGTCTTGACAGTGGGGTTCACCATACTTTGCAGATATTATGCGGAGCGCAGGCCAAATCCAGTCTACACTGTGGGCTGCGTTTTTTGCGCATTTTGAAGCCCACTGTTTTGACGTTTCCTGTTTTTTCTTGGTCTTGGGAAACATAGTCGTTAGGAACAGTAGGGCTTCAAGTTTTTCAATCCGCGAATTCTGCGGCCTGCGGAACGATTTTGTTTTTGGACGGGAATTAGCTGGCTCAAACAGTTTCAGTAACTCTTGCGTTCCGAGCCGCCCTGCTTCATTCAATGTTCGCTGCAACTCATCTTCAAGCTCCAGCATGTTGCCAGATTCAACAGAAACTTCAACTTGCAGCACAATGGTTTTTGTTTCGCTAGAGACGATAGAAGCAGACATGGCGGCGGATTACTATTGTTAAGGACCGTCTCTAAAATAGCCGATATTCGACGCACATCTGTTTCAATTATTCGGAGAGAGCACCCGGTGGGAGGTGGGAGAAGTAGACGCTGATTGCTTCATGCTACCCGGCACGTTTATCGATTTTATTGTTGCCGCCGGTTGAGGGGAAAGCACTATGGATAAGCAGTTATCACGTAACCGGATTGTGTCG
>JAKROC010000302.1 GCA_024509075.1 Endozoicomonas sp. | reverse complement strand
CGAACGAGGTTCAGATTCCATAAATGCGGAAGTTATTTCGGGACTGTCCCTTAGTGAACTTCTCGCCCCAGGCCGGGCGCCACTAAAGCACCCGAAAGGCATAAAGGAGCGGGTTTACGCCTCAGTTTCGTTCAAACAGGGCACGGACTCACTCTCAACTTCCGGCACTTTTTCAGTGTTTCTGCAATCAAAAATGCCAACTCAAGTGCCTGGTCAGCGTTCAGACGTGGGTCACAATGAGTGTGGTAGCGATTACCCAAGTGCGCCTCTGTCACAGCATTACTACCACCTACACACTCGGTGACGTTTTGTCCGGTCATCTCAAAGTGCACTCCGCCGGCGTAAGTCCCCTCTGCGCTGTGGACTGCAAAAAAACGCTCAACCTCCTGCAGGATTTTTGCCACCTCCCGGGTTTTGTAGCCATTGGCAGCCTGGTAGGTGTTACCATGCATCGGGTCGCAACTCCACAACACGTGACGACCTTCCCGCTTGACTGCCTGTAACAACCTTGGCAAGTATTCCTCAACCCGATCAGCTCCCATGCGGACAATAATGTTTAATTTGCCCGGCAGGTTGGTCGGGTTGATGCGATCAATAAGACGAATCAGCTCATCTGCCGTCACGGTTGGGCCTGCTTTGAGCCCAATGGGGTTTTTCACTCCACGGACAAACTCCACATGGCCACCATCGAGCTGTCGGGTACGATCGCCCACCCAAAGCATGTGGGCCGAGCAGTCGTACCAATTGCCAGAAAGACTGTCACGCCGGGTCAACGCTTGTTCGTAAGGTAGCAGCAGTGCTTCGTGTGAAGTATAAAAGGCGGTTTCGCGAATGGTGGCTGAGTGCTCGGCAAAGATGCCACAGGCCTGTATGAATTCCAGCGCCTCATCAATCCGGCCAGCCAAATTCCGATACAGATCAGACTGTGAGCTGCTGGAGATGAAATCCAGATTCCAGGCGTGTACCTGCTCTAGCGAAGCAAGCCCCCCCTGAGCGAAAGCACGCAGCAAGTTAAGGGTTGCTGCTGCCTGATTATAAGCCTGGAGCATGCGCCGGGGGTCCGGCATCCGGGAGGCGGAAGCAAACTCTATACCGTTGACGATATCGCCCCGATAAACTGGCAGCTCTACCCCGTCAATGATTTCTGTATCAGCAGTTCTTGGCTTGGCAAATTGCCCAGCCAGACGTCCAACTTTGATCACCGGGCAGGCCGCACCAAACGTCAGCACCACGGCCATCTGCATCATGACTTTGAAGGTATCACGGATATTGTCAGCAGAAAACTCTCGAAAACTCTCTGCACAGTCGCCGCCTTGCAACAAGAATGCCTGACCTCTGGTGGCGTCAGCCAGGCGGTTTCTCAACTCATTCACCTCTCCGGCAAACACCAGCGGGGGCATGCTTGCCAGCTCTTCCTCGACCCGACGCAATTTAACCTGGTCAGGGTACTGTGGCAGTTGCAGCAAGGATTTGCATCGCCAGCTATCAGCACTCCATGAGTTCATTAAGTCTCCACACCACAATAAGGTCATCTTGTCCCCCAATCCCTGCCGACTTTCAAGCTGCTACTTTCAAGTAAGTTGCTATTTTGAACTGGCCACTCTCACTTACCTGAGCATCAACCCGAGCCGGTTGAACCGTACATCTTGAGCCCCCCATGCTTCGCTCGTTTGCCGCTGCGTAGCAACATGAAATCCATTGGTATAACTTGGCACATGACAGCGTCATTAATTACTGCAAGTTTTCCTGAACGATTTCCAATACCTGTTTGCTGACTTCCAATGGGGCCGAGGTATTGGCATCTCGCTCCACCGACAACTGCACCAGCTCAGGATAATTGCTTACTCTCACTGTCAAGGTGTTGCGCTGACCATCTGCTGGTGCTTTTTCCTTGCCACCGGTCAGACCAGACCAGAATCCTCCGGTTTTTTTCTCTTCTTGCTGCTCGGCTGAGCCGTCTTCAAGATAAAACAGTCCGGTGGAACGATCACGGTCAATCACTCGGAATCCTGTCTTGTCCAAGGCAGCAGCCACCGCATCCCACACCTGAGCGTAGCTTTGGCCGCGCAGTGTCAGCACCGGATTACCGTTACCATCCTGCCCCGGCTCAACCACCACAGTCGAAGCCTGACCAGAGGCCAGAGCACTGGCACTGGTCTCATTGCGAGCCAGGAAAATCAGCAGTTCACCCAAAACGCCGTTGTTGATCTGCTCACTGTGACTGGAAAGAATGCTCCAGCCATCGGGCGCTGACTGATCACCGGGCGAGCGATCCTGATGGGCAACATATATATTCGTAATGCCGGGTAGTGCTCCCGGACGCAGTTCAAACCGGAATCGATTTTCCGTAAAATCATCGTCCACCAGCCTGGCCAGCGTTCTGGCCATAGCACTCTGGTTGGTATCATCACCAAAATCGTACCAGTCAGTGATTATCAGCCCGGCTGTCGGGTCACTGGTGGCAATGGCCACACCCAGTCCATTCAGATACTCCATAACACCAAGCCATACTTGCTCGCGCGCGCGCGTCGCGGAGAGCCACTGCTGATACTCATTACTCTCTATGACGTATTGATTCCCCCCCACCGTCAAGCGCCGTCCTGGTCT
>JAKROC010000301.1 GCA_024509075.1 Endozoicomonas sp. | reverse complement strand
ACCTGCCCGGAAGCGAAAGAGCGTTTTATACACATACTGACTTTTAGTCATCTCTCACACTCTGCGACAGGACAACGCCGTGTATGGTCAACTTCAGCAACCTGTTGGAGCGCAGTGCCCTTATGACCCTTCTGGCCACCGGGCTTGCGACCAGACTTTTGTCGTAAGCTTTTGGGGCTGGGTTTGTCGTCTTTTGGATCGCTCTCAGAAGTTGGGGCAGAGTCATGAGCTTTGGCTGAAGGCTTGGCATAACCATCCGTAGACGATGGCTTGCTACTGTTGCGGCTGTTGGTGTTGAGTCTGGCTGAGAGCTCTTTGTTTATTTCTTCAAGCTTTGCTATCGTTTCGCCTTGGGCGGTCACGTGCGCCTGCAACCCATTCACGACGGTGAGGAGTCCGGCAATAATCTGAAATTCGGGAGCAGGCATGATTCGTAGCAATATGACCAGTAAACTGCATCTCACAATGGCACAGAATGACTAAAATTCCAGTCGATCATGAGGGGGGCTGAATAGTTACCATTCATTACATAAATTCCAAGCAAGAGAAAATTATATCTCTCACAGAAAAAGAGTCAGTTATTCATACCATTGAGTCTGGCCGTCTCAAGCCCTCTATAAAAACTCATAGAGATCATGCTCAGCATGTCAAAGAGATAAAAGCCAAGAAAGCCACAGAGAAAACTTGTCCTAAATGTGGCAGCACAATGGTTCAGAGAGTGTCTAAAAAAGGCCCAAATGCAGGCAACAAGTTTTGGGGTTGTAGCCAATTTCCAAAGTGTCGTGCAATTTGCACCTAACAAGAGCATCCAGCGGACGGCGCTAGACGCGCCGCCGCTTATGCAGGCGTTAAATGCCTTATCATAAACCGCAGATTAAACAGGAGTATCTGCAAAATGAAAACATACCACTTTGGATTAATTGCTCTGACATCCTTTTTGGTTGCTGGATGTGCTGTTACAAATACAAAATATCCTATATTTTTTGAGGCAAACTATGGTTATGATGGTGAAATAATCGAGAGCATTTTTGAGCCTGTTGAGTTAAAACCAAAGCCCATAAAATCAATTGCTAGAATTGAAGCAAAAAGAGAAATTGATGTGGCTAAGGATGAAAGCAAATTAACGAATATCATAACAAAATACTCGGCTAAATTTGTAGATGACAATTATGTTGTGAAAGGAAATATCGATAATGACATGCCGATTGACTTTATATGCAACTTCAAAAACAGAGGTGAGTCTGTAGATAAATGTACAACCAAAAGTGACGAAAAAGCCTTTCAGGCTGAAATCTTAGATAAAATATTAACCCAGGCTTTTCAGTCTGAATACAACGCATTATTTATGAATAAACATGCAGTATATTCAGGAAAAAAAGGGTTTATAAATTCACATCCAGTAAAAGATGCAGTCATTACAATGTTTGAAAGTATGGCTCCAGAAGTTAATCCGAATGTATCTACTTCTGACTCGTATTTTGAAGTACTAGGAATGTCAAGCTACAAAGGCAGAAAAGTAGTTGTTGTTGGAAGCAAAGGAAGTTTTAG
This sequence comes from Endozoicomonas sp., assembly GCA_024509075.1. Taxonomy (GTDB): domain Bacteria; phylum Pseudomonadota; class Gammaproteobacteria; order Pseudomonadales; family Endozoicomonadaceae; genus Endozoicomonas. Next base: position 1,087 of record JAKROC010000301.1, on the reverse strand, counting down.
AATATCAATGCCACAATTTGCTATTGAGGTCATAACTGAAGGTTTTCATAGCTTTGATTTAGAAACGGCCAATATGCTTTCAGGAAAGAATGTTAGTTATCTGAAAACAAATGGAGTTCTTACAAATAAAGAAATTTCACGTTACTCATTAATTGATATTGATGTCTAACCGGCATTTAACAAAAAATTCCAGCGGACTGCCTTCAGCAGCCGCTGAATTTGGCGTTATGCGTATTAATCGGAGTAAGTGCAATTGAAAGAAATCAAATTGCTAGAGCAATATTGTAATTATGAAGAACACTTCAGATTAATCGAGGAAGGATCAGAAGTTCTTTCTAAAACGAGTGAGAATGAATATTTATGTGTTCGCTTAGATGGAATTGGATTAAGCAAGAAGTATTTAAAAGATAGCATCAAAGACAACAGATTCACGGGGTTAATGTGGCAAGCTTTAGATTCGACGTATGATGTATTACATCGGAAAGCACCTACGGACGCTCAAAATATATTTCTGTGTGCCATTATTTGTTCCGATGAAGCATCTTTTATATTGAATAGCCAAGAAAACTATTTTGAAGGTAGGCTTTTTAAAATCGTCACAACAATCGCTTCAACTTTTTCTTCATTTTTTACAGGTGGTGGTTTTACTGCAAAAAGAAAGAAAACAGAGCAAAGAATAGGCGGTTCATTTGATGGTCGTCCATTAATTTTATCCAGTACAGATGAAGTTTCAGATTACTTAGCATATAGGTTTGCTACATATATTAGAAATACAAATTCAAAGCTACTAAGGATTGAAGGCGTATCTTCTGATGAACTCTATTCAGATGAAAACTATAATAATATTGTTTTCTATGAAGCAATGATAAAAAAACTTGAACTCCAAGAAAAATCTGATGTTATCTCTAGTGAACCAGTGATTTTCATCCCAGATTCAAACGGAAAGTTAACGGGATCCAGATATAATTCTTTCAGTGAATTCTTAGAAGAAGTACCACAAAAAATATCAAGTCTTGAATTCAAGTAATAAATGCATAACCCATGACTTCTCTTGCATCTACTCCGGTTAGCTCCTTAAACACCTCAT
>JAKROC010000300.1 GCA_024509075.1 Endozoicomonas sp. | reverse complement strand
TCCGGTGACCGTCAACGGTAAGCTTGACACCCGTGCCTTGCCGGAGCCCGAACTGCACGTTACTGACGATTACGTTGCCCCAACCAACGCCACCGAAAGCCGACTGTGCCAGCTCTGGCAGTCGTTGCTGGCGGTTGAGCGGGTCGGCATTCACGACAACTTCTTCCATCTTGGCGGCGACTCGCTGCTGGCTATACGATTGTGCCAGCGGATCAGCAGTGACCTGTCCGTTGAGGCGCCGGTAGCCCTGCTGTTCCAATATCCGACAATTGCCGAGCTGGCACCGCAACTTATAAAACAGATATCGTCAATTTCAGCCAGAGGGCTGACCCATGGCCCAATATCACCTACTCAGCAACAACTCTGGCTCATCGAGAACGTCGTACGGGGAACCTCAGCCTACCATATTTCATTACTGGTTCGGCTGGACAACGAGACCAACGGCGAACAGGTGATCAGCGCGGCACAATTGCTGACCGATCGACATACTGCCCTGCGTACTCGTTTTTTTATGAACGACTATGGTTACATAAATCAACAGATAGGAAAAAATAAACTAAGCGTCGTACGTTTGACGGTAACACAAGCAGAACTGGACAATACGGTGGCACAGATCATCAGCGCGCCTTTTGACCTGAGTCGCAACTATCCCTTTCGGGTTGCGTTGTTGACCACAGGTGAGTGTCAGGTGCTGCTGCTAATGTTCCATCATATAGCAGCTGACGGCTGGTCTTTGGAAATTCTGTGCCGAGAGCTGGTTACGCTCTATCAGGCAGGGGTGACAGATAGAGCCGGAATGGAAGCCACTTTACCTCCTTTGACCATTAACTATCTCGATTTTGCTCTCTGGCAACAGAATCTTGTGGCACGTCAGAGCCGGTGGTGGCAACAACAACTGGCCGGGCTGGAACCTCTTGACCTGCCCCTGGATTACCCACGGCCACAACAGTTTGACTGCCGGGGCAAACATCAACAGTTCCAGCTGTCTCCATCATTATCCAACCGGTTGCAAGAATTGGTCAAACACCAACAGACCACTCTATACAGCGTCATGCTCAGTGCCTTTGCCCTGCTGCTCAGCCGCTACAGCGGTCAAAATGACTTGGCGGTTGGCACGCCCATCGCCAATAGAACCCATCCCCAACTGGAGCCACTGGTGGGGCTTGTGGCTAACATCCTGGTGGTACGCGTCGGGCTTGATCCGCAGCAGAGTTTTCGCGAACTGCTCACCCAAATCCACAGCACTGTTACCGATATGCAGTACCACCAGCAGATCCCCTTTGCACAGCTGGTAAATCAATTAGTCGTTGCGCAAGACTCTTCCCGCACGCCCATATTCCAGGTGATGTTTTCAGTTCAGCACTTTGCCATGCCAGAACTATTGTCAGACATTGGTACGATCGAACACGTATCCTTGCCGGACTGGGCTACAGCCGTCAAACTGGATCTCTCTTTGGGCATTGACGATGGTACAAATCCACTGACTGGTGGTATTGAGTACTCCGTCGCACTCTTTCGCACCGACACCATCAAATGCCTTGTAGATAATTATGTGGAAATATTGAATCAGGCAGTCGCACAACCTGATATTCCATTGCAGGACATCGAATGCGCACTGCCGAGTGGAAAACAGGGTCTTGCCTCAGATTAGATGGCAATGCTCCCGGTATAGATATTCGCCGATTACATTGGCGTGTACTTCCTCAGACCGCGAGTAGCAATGGTCTTTCTGGCCGGGCGCTTGGCCCGGGTTCAGAGATTCAGATTTTCTCGCTCAATCCGCTGGTTATTTAACTTTCCGACGACATATAGTGAAACCGGACAGGTAGCCAAGTTAAGTTTTCTGGCTGAATCATGACCTGGAAACGCTGTTGAAATAAATCATCAATCAGACAAAAGAGATTGATGATAAACTCTTCTTCAGGCATGACTGTCACCGGCTATCAGGAAATCTGTTTTAGACGACGGATTAAGGTGTAGTCGTACACTCTGAAATGTCAAAAGTCGGCCTTGGCGCAATTAAGGTAAGAAGTACAGCAGCGCAAAACAAGAATTCAACAAAAACAATCTGTACCCAATGGATTTCATGTTGCTACGCGGCGGCGGTAATTGAGCGCAGCCTTTATGCCCTCGGGTGCCGGGAGCGTAGAAATACTACGTGACCGGGGTGAGCGAATACCCTAAAGGGCATAAATGCAGCCAACAAGGTAGCAGCTTGAAAGGCGACGGGTATAACGAACAATAAAAAACAGGTAGCAAGCACAAAAATATGAACATACCGTCAGTAAAAAGAACTTGTCCACCGACCTATTTTCCAGCCATCCGGGAGTATTTGCCTGCGCCTCGAAAAAAACGATCCTGTACTTTTTTCGACTTGCTTCCTGATGAAGTCATTGCTTGCCACATACTCCCCTACTTATCAAAACGGGAACTTAATTCCTGCTCTCTGGTGTGCAGACGCTTCAAGGCAATCATTGGGTCGGCGCATCTCAAAGCCATTAGGTTTTTTCAAGATCATAACGCGACTTCGCCAGTCACGTCAGAAGCAACTACCAAAAGATACCAGGCTGCCATTCGACCCTGGCTGCTCAGATTTGGCCTACGTGACACTCAACAGATTCAGGAGCTGGATGAAAAGGT
>JAKROC010000030.1 GCA_024509075.1 Endozoicomonas sp. | reverse complement strand
TGCATCATTTCCCGCTTGCAAGATGTGCATAATGAGAAGCAGGAAGCTCGTGCCAAGGACGAAGAAAAGCGCAAGCAAAAGCTAGAAAACATCGAAGCCATCAGACAAATTATGGTTGACCGTGGTGTATCTATGAATGACTTGGGCTTGAGTGGTCTGGACATCGAAGGTCCCTCTGCAAAACGTCGCCGCAATGTGCAAAAATACACTTTTGAATACCAGAATGAACATGGTGAGTCCATCAAGTGGGAAGGAGCTACTACCGGTCGCCTGCCACGCGACTTCCAATCTTATCTGGAGCGCACCGGCAAAAAACGTCTGGAATGCGCTTTAGAGCCAATCCAGGAGTGATAAAAGGGCCTCATGGCCCTTTTTTATTGCGAAGACATCCTTCAGCAGCCAAACATTTCCTTAATCCTCCGACCCCTGGCTCACAACACAATACCTCCATTGACCGACACTTTTGACCCCGGTGACACAATGATTTATATCTGTTTCAGATAACAACTGTCGTATAATATTGTCACCGCCTTCATATATGCCCAATGGATTTCATGTTGCCACCCGGCGGCAATTGAGCGAAGCATTTATGCCCAAGGGCATAAATGCAGCCAACAAAGTAGCAACTTGAAAGGTGACGGGTATAGTTGAGACAGCAATGAACAATATCGACTGTCGCAAGCTTATCCCGGCACAATACGCCCCAGTGGAAAATGACAGATAAACCGACTACCACTACTTGGATGACTGCTGATAGTTATACAACCATCGTGTCGTAATAAAACGTGTTTGACGATCGCCAGCCCCAACCCGGTTCCCCCAGTCATCTGGCTGCGGCTTTTGTCCACTCGGTAAAATCGCTCGGTCAACCTGGGAATGTGTACAGGATCAATACCGACACCATTATCCTGCACCATCAGGTAGCCACCTCGCGAATCCTGCCACCACTTCACCAGTATCTCTCCACCCGCCGGTGTGTAGCGAACAGCGTTGTATACCAGATTGGAAAAGGCACTGCGCAGCTCCATGGGCTCACCGAGCACAGCGCTGTCATCCTGACAATCCAAACGGATTTGATGCTGTTTTTCTCCACTTAACGCCGTAGCATCGGTCACTATTCCGGCCAACAGAGGTTTTAAGGCTACTGTCTGGCAACATCTTTCTGGCTCGGTTGCTTCCAGACGTGAGAGCAACAACAAGTCCTCTATCAGTCGCTGCATACGATCAGCCTGCTCCTGCATCCGGCTCAGGGCACGGTTAAAAGCAGGCGGCATATCATCACTCATCTTTACGGCATCCCCAAGGGTTTCCAGATAACCGCAAATAACCGTTAACGGGGTTCTTAATTCGTGGGAGACATTGGCAACAAAATCCGTGCGCATGATTTCCAACTGATGCAAACGACTGACGTCACGCACCAGCAGTAGCTGGCTTCCCTGGCCATAGACAGTAATGGCTATTTGTAATTGCCGGCCTTCGTGCACCGGGGAGTCAATCTTGATCGGTTCCCTGTCAGTGCTGTCGTCCATATACTGAGCCAGCTTTGGGTTTCGGACCAGATTGGTCAGGGGCAACCCCTGGTCATCGGGCATGTGCAGATCAAGCAGTTCACCGGCAGCACGGTTCCACCATTCAAGCCCCCCACAGGCGTCAACCATTATAATACCGTCGTTTAATGCCGCAGTGGATTCCTGAATACGCTCGATAACGTTGGCCAGCCGTTTTTTGGCGCGACTGTGTCGGTTCTGTATTCGGTAAATGCTGTCAAAAATCTCGCCCCAGGCCCCGGAACTCTGAGGCGGCTCAAGCTCTTGATCACCGGCCCGGTTAAGCCAGCCAAGTAACCGGTAAAGCTGGCGGTGACTCCACAATGTGTATAACGCCAACGCCAGGAAAAGGCCAAGGAAAACCTGGTCAGCAAACCAGCCCACCAACAAACCAACAGCCAACATCAACAGCACGCGGCCCGTGAGCCAAAAACAGATAGAAGTCGTGGCCATTGCTGTGCACTCTCTATGCCCGGGTCGAGAAGCGATAGCCTGTCCCCCTGACGGTCTGGATGTGGTTTTCGTAGTTTACGCCCAAAGCTTTTCGCAACCGACGGATATGCACATCGACCGTTCGCTCTTCCACATAGACATTTCCACCCCAGACTTGGTCAAGTAGCTGGCTTCGAGTGTAGGCCCGTTCCTGGTGAGTGAGAAAAAATTGCAGCAGCCGGTACTCGGTGGGACCCATTTCCGCCGGGCGACCATCGATAGTGACCCGATGGCTGACCGGGTCAAGTTCTAACCCTTTGACGACGATGGTTGATAACTCATCGCCGCCCTGGGTACGGCGCAAAACGGCCTTCAGCCGGGCAACCAACTCCCGGGGAGAGAACGGTTTAGTGATGTAATCGTCTGCTCCAGTCTCTAGACCCTGTATTTTATGGTCTTCTTCACCTTTCGCCGTCAGCATGATAATAGGAATTTCAGTGGTGAGCTGGTCACGCTTGAGCCGTCTGGCCAGTTCGATGCCCGAAACATCAGGCAGCATCCAGTCCAGCAGGATGAGATCCGGGCGACCGTCGACTACCAGCGAGTAGGCCTGTTTCGCATCTCCAGCTTCCAGACACTGATAGCCCGCCATTTCCAGGGCCATAACAACCATTTCCCTGATGGGTGCTTCATCATCCACAATTAAAATCGTTTTGCCAGACATGAAAATACCCCGAAGTTGCCAAAGTACAGGTTGCTATGGTGAGCGTCCAGTAAGCCTGGTATTACCGCGAGGGGATGCTACCGAAAAAATGACGTCCGGGAAAATCTGCGTGATGTTTATACCCAATGGATTTCAAGTTGATTCGAGGCGGCAAATGAGCGAAGCCCCGGGAGCATAGAAATACTATGTGACCGGGGTGAGCGAGTGCAGCCAACAAAGTAGCAGCTTGAAAGGCGACGGGTATACCGCAACTTTGCCCGGCTAAATCTGTCAGACTTGGTGGGAGGAGATCAATCGATTAATGAAGCAAGCCAAAGAGAGGTCTGCCCAGCTCATCTCTGCCAGTGGCGGTTTTATAGCCGGGTATGTTGATATTCTGCATCTGCACCTCCAGATTACCTGAGCCCATGGCAAAGGTCTGCACGGCCTCTCTGTGGTTCCTGACCCAGGGGGCATTGTAAGCAGGCACATAACCGAGCCGATCAACTTCCGAGGCCAATTGGCGGGTGCGGGCGTCTGCCTCCCCAGTGCGATCTTTGCCGCTCTTGCAGTTCATATGAGGTACCCCGCCAATCATAAATGCCAGCAATTGCACTCGCTCGACCAGTTTGTAAGCATCCATGCCCTCGGCATGGTGCTGGTTACGGGCGTACATGGCACGAATTTGCCGTGCCAACTCGATGACTTTGTCGCGGTCTGGCGAGTCGGCACCGGGGCCGTCGAGCCACGCTCCCACAGTTCCGTCCAGTGTTGCGTCGGGGTGAATATTGCCGAACAGGGCTGCAAAGCCTTTATCGTTTTCACCGTCAGACGTTTGCCAAGTGCGACCACCGGCTGCCAGTAGCGGATCAAAACCCAGTATATTGACCGGGATGTTCACGGTCGTCATGCGAATATTGGCAGTTACATTGTGGGGCTTGCCTGCACTGCCCATAAGAGTGAGCGACAGTGGCTCGCTACATAGACGAGTCAGAGTCTGGGTCTGGAGCGCCTGCATCGTGTATTCATCATCATGAAGACCAGTGATGTAGCGCACCTTGTCAGGGGAGAGCATAGAACAACTGACTATATCAAAGCTGATCGGTTCTGCTCCGGAGAGAATGCGCTGCTGCTGATCGGCAGGTAGTTGCTGCAGTTTTTTGACAACGGCGGCTTGTAACAGCTCTTTGGCACGGGCCTCAACAATGGTTTCAATGTCGGGCGCACCCGTCGGCGGAGTCAGTGTACCACTGCGCAAGCCGTCGTATAAAACACGACCATCATCTGTGGTCAGTTGCGTCTCTGCCAGATTAACAGCATGCTTTGCCTCTGTCCGTGTTGCCGAGCTACGACCTGTGCCGCCGTAACTCACTGTAAAAGGATCGCGATCTCCCTCCGGCTGCCCCGGCACATTCAGCCGCATCTGTGCCGCTGGAATAATCTTGCCCTTGTAGAGTACGACGCCATTATCGGTACGAACTGGCAACGTCTTTTCAATCGTACGCCACTCTTTGCTATTGCTAACAGCCAGCGACGCTTTCTTCCAACCCGTATTGGCCCGCTTTGAGGAGAGACCAGCCTTGGCCAGACGGTCACGAAGCCCATCTGCGTGAGTGCAGATCGGCTGCTGCATAAACACGATCTCCTCTTTGGGATCGTTCTGGAGGTCGAGGGTCTCCTGAACAAGTTGAGCACGCAATACCGCCATGTTCGTACGCTTTTTCTCAGGAAAATCCTTATCTGCAAGCGCTGCTTCCGCTACTTGTAGAGCAGTACTCAAATTATGCCTACGGGCAGCAAACATATTGTCTGATGAGCGGAAGTCACAGGCCTGCAAGTTTTTTAAATACTGAACATGGCTTTTCGTCTTAACCACCTGTCCGTAGAGATCCTGCACCAGTGCCTGCTGGAGCAGCGAGGGGATCTCTTTGTTTTGCAACATTTGCTGTGCTGTCGCCTGTAACTTATCGATATGAGTTTCCGCCGCAGCAATCTGTTCTGCCCAGTTCTGCTTATCTAAGCCATCAAAAGGTGACTGCCACTGTAAGCGGGCACTTTGCGAGCTATAGGTTCGAAAGTTGTGAAGCAGATTACGGGTCGTAACACTGAATGGCTGGCTATCTTGCCATTGGCTAAAGGTATCGGGGTAGAGCTGGGTGCCAGCCCGTGCCTGTTGCAACACTTGGGTAGTCTCAGGCGTCATCTGCGCAAAACCAGGGGAGTGATTACGAAACACCTGGAGTATCAGCGCCTGCGCTTCCTCTTTGGAGAGCTGATGGTCGCCATGCTGAAAGAAACTCTGCTCGATATACTGGCTGAGACGGCTTTTTTCATAATCCGGCAACATGGCACTGGGGAAACTGTGGGAGCAGGTAAACAGTTTGGCCGCCATAGAATCCGGGTTCGCCATATTGCCCCACTTTTTGCTATTGAGTCGGTTGTTAGCCTCAATCTTGCTTAACTGTCGGATCGCTTTGTCGTGCAGTTTAACAATCTTGCGGACAGTCAACGGATGCAGATCACTTTGCACCATAACCTGATTACCAACGGACTCGCCATAGTCCCGAATCAGATTCTCCCTAACTGAACGCACCGTGTAGATCGCTTCTCGCCGGTGCTGTTTACCCTTCAGCAGGCCCACCAGCCGACGTTTGAACTGATTATCACTGTGGGATTTTGAGGCAGCGGTCTCCTGTTGTTCGTAACTGCTTGCTGCTCCAGTTCGAAGAGCATGTCCCAAAGCTTTCATCCAGTTCATGGCGGCGTCTATAAAGTCAAAATGCTGTCAGAGCCAATATCGGCACTGCCACAGATTTCAGCAGCGATACTGGCATCGTGAAAACCTAAAAAAATACCCCGACAAGCGGGGCAAATATCTCAGTACACTGATGTTATTGTTATTATCTCCAAAAGCCTTCCTTGGCCGCGACTTCCTTCCTGGAACTGTACTGAGTACTGCTAACTACCAACTCCAGCAGTGCTATCTTTGTTAGCGTCCCATACACTGGTTTGCTTTAGAAAAAATTTCAGGTCTGGCCATGCCAAGAGCTTTTCGATTACTGCAATTTGGTGCTTGCGAAATTTGTGGTCTGGCACAACTACCGGAACGGTTGTCCTGCCTGATGATTCCTCTTGACCGGGAAAGAGTCCGCTTTTTCACGCTGTTTTATTGTTGCGACAACCCCGAGTGTCACCGCAAGGCACTTGATAAATTATCCGAAACAGAGCATCTGTATCATTCAGGCTTGGGTCGATAAAGAGGATACACCCCTTCTTTTTCCAGCGAGTAATTTCCACCCGGCTCACTGTTTACTATGCTGACCTCAAACTGATCAGCCATAAAGTGAACCAGCAGGTACTTTTGAAATACCGCCGCCCCACCAAGAAAAACCGGCAAGTGCTGTCCAACCCCGTAGAAATTCCACAGCGTATGAAAATCCACCTGACCGATATATTGGTGCAGATGTCCGGCAAAAATGGCCGAGATTTTGTATTGTTGCAGAATATCGGTGATTTCATTGGTAAAGGCGGAGATATGGTAGTTCAGGATAATATGCTTCCCTTCCAGAGTGGCCTGTTCCAAATCCCCAATCAGCCACTGCCTGGCCGATTCAATCTGATAGTAATCCCGCCTGGCTTTACTGAAAATCCAGCCATTCCAGCTGGCCGTGTAGGTCGGGTAATTATTTAGCTGAACAAAGTGAACATCACCAACATCCCAGGAATAGGCAAAACTTTTACTGTGCTTGCGTTGTAGTGATGGGAATTGGTAGTAAATACCAGAGTCATCATAATCAAAATTGCGCACGTTCAATGCGTCAACCTGACTCTTTAAATATTGCATCATGCCGGTGGCACAACCATTCTCGAAGCAGTCATCAACATTGTTAGCTATATCGTGATTGCCAAGACCCGGATAAACGGTCACACGCAACCGTTTATGATACAGCTCACGAAAGGCAGCCAACTGCCAATCGTGGCCAAAAGCAGTCAGGTCGCCATTGATAACCAGACCAGCCAGATGCTCCTTACCCAGAGAGTCTTGTAACGCATTGAGGCTATCGACCTGGTTGATATTATCCTGCCAGGCCCGGTCACGGTCGTCGCAGCTTTCCCCCTTGGTTTTACACGACCAGGGATATTGCGTATCAGACATAAATGCCATGTAAAAATCAGCTTCAGCAGAGGGCAATTGCTGTCGGAGGGCAGATGACTCTCTCGGGGCATCACCAGATTTGAAAGATGATGCTGTACTCAAGCAAGCAAACAGCAAACACGTAATTAACACAAAAGGCCGTTGATGTTTTGGCATAACCCAACCACTCAGTCTGAAGATTTTTTTTATAACTAACATTTTGATAAATCGAAAATTTATCGACAGCCAATGGCTTTGGCTAAACAGCCCGGAGAAGTATTTGCTATCCTGACCCGGGTCTTTCCAGCATCCATGAGAGTAGACTAGGTGGCTCAGGTTTCTGCCGATACTAATGGATGGTTTCACAACGCTGGAGTGTACCGGTTGTCGAGTACCTGTTGTCGCCAAATAATCGGGTAATGGATTCGCTAAAAAGAACAAGAGAAGCACATTATGAAAAAAGGATGTTTACCAGGCTTGATCCTGTCGGGTCTGGTCACCTCGGCCTGTTCTGGCGAGGAACTGCCAGCACCTGACAGGAGCCAGACCAAACCTGTCTATCAGAAGCATAGTGTCGAAGAGATCCTCAGCACCTCCGACGATGAAGAGCTGGTCAAAGTTTCTGGTGAGATCGTGAAAAAAATCAAAGATAAAATCTACCTGTTCCGCGGTGAAACAGGAGATATCCATGTGATCATCGAGGAGTCGGCCCTGCCCGACACCGGAGTAAAATTGAAATCCCCGGCAGTTATCAAGGGCGAGGTAAACAACCCACCCGACAAGGCACCAAAAATTGACGTTGAGAACATCCACTATGTGTTCTGAATTTTACTGTCTCGGTGGCCAGAATTCAGACCAGCCAATAGACTGATCGCCCAGCACGATGAAATCACCGTTCACCAGACTCTCTTTGGCGTTGTACACAAAGCGCTGGCCATCAGGCATCAGAAGCATCCCCCCGGCCCCTTCGACAATGGCCTGGACAGCGCCCGTGTCCCACTCACAAGTGGGGCCAAGCCTCGGGTAGATGTCAGCCCGCCCCTCAGCAACCAGACAACTTTTCAGTGAACTGCCCACCTTTTTCAGCGCCAGGTTGGGAAAAATGGTCTCGAGGGTATTCAGGTAACGCCCAGTTGCCTCGGTGATGTGACTCCTGCTACTCAGTGCCACCACTTCGTGTTCAGGCTGAAACTTGCGCGTGGTGATGGCTTTGGCGTCAGCTTTGTTTTCCTGTTTCCATGCCCCAAGGCCGATGCCACCCCAGTATGTGGTATCGAAAAACGGCAGATGAAAGACTCCAAAGAGAGGGTAGTTATTTTCGATCAGGGCGATATTGACCGAAAATTCACCATTGCGATTGATAAACTCCCGAGTACCATCCAGCGGGTCAACCAGCCAGTACCTCTGCCAGTTCTGTCGTTCGTGCCAGGGGTTATGCTCGGACTCTTCAGAAAGCACTGGGAAGTGAGACAACGCCTTAAGTCCAGCCACAATAACCTTGTTGGCACAAAAGTCAGCCCTTGTCACTGGCGTATCATCGGCCTTGGTCTGAATGCCGACATCTTCCTGCGCATAGACTGTCAAAATGGCATCCCCTGCTGCCCGGGCAATATGGATAATCTGAGGAATTAAAGACTCAAAGCTACTGGTCATATCCCGTACCCGCCTTGCCAGATCGTTCGGTGAGTTGAAAACATTGGGGTATTATAGAGGGCCTTCGCTGGTGGACGTTAGCGTTGTGTACACCCGTCGCCTTTCAAATCCATTGGGTGTATACCCAATGGATTTCAAGTTGATTCGAGGCGGCAAATGAGCGAAGCCTTTATGCCCTCGGGTGCCGGGAGCATAGAAATACTATGTGACCGGGGTGAGCGAATACCCTAAAGGGCACAAGTGCAGCCAACAAAGTAGCAACTTGAAAGGCGACGGGTATAACGTTGCTGACACCATCACCAATGCATGACGCTGACGATCCCAACAGAGCACAGCAATGAGCAACAGTGACAAAATCAGGCTTGATAAATGGTTATGGGCCGCCCGCTTTTACAAGACCCGTACCATCGCCAGAGAAGCAATCGATGGCGGCAAGGTACACATCAACGGTCAACGCTGCAAGCCAGGCAAAGAGCCCAAAGAAGGCGATATCATCAAACTCCGGGCGGGGTGGGATGAACGGATCGTGATCATCAAAGCACTGAGCGACAAACGCCAGAAAGCGGAACTGGCTCAACAGCTGTACGAGGAGACCACCGAGAGTATTCAGGCCCGGGAAGAAGCCGCGGCACAGCGCAAGATAATGAAAGGCAGTACCACAAGCCCGAACCGGCGCCCGGACAAAAAACAGCGACGGGAAATATTGAGGCATAAAGCTGACTACTGACAGGCAGCGCCACCCGCCCTGAATGGCTCGGAACAGGGGAGCCGACCGGCTCCCGGATAAATCATGACGGCAGGATGATATTACCACCCGCTTCTCGGATTGCAGCAATGTTTTCTTCGTTAAACTTGCTGTCAGTGATGATGCAGTCCAACTCTTCCAGCCGGGCGATGGTTTTCATGCTTGAAGCACCGTATTTACTGGAATCGGCCAGCAGCACGGTCTTGTTGGCGCGCGCCATCATATTGCGACGGATGTAGTAGTGCTCGTTGGAGGCAGTGGTTACGCCGTTGTGCAGACTCCAGCTGTTGGTGGCCAGGAAGGCGATATCGGCATTAATGCTGTCCAGGAAAGCAAGCGCCGTCACATCGGTGTGTGCCTTGGTAATGGGACTGACATTACCGCCTGTTGTAAACACCTTGACCGTTGAAGAGTCCGATAGCTGCAGGGCAATCTTCAGATCCGTGGTAATGACCGTCACTTTCATGCGCATCATCAGTTTGGCCAGCGCCATAGTGCTGGTTCCAGAATCCAGCAATACAATCTGGCCTTCACGAATCTGCTTCAGCGCCTCGTGGGCAATGGATTTTTTTTCTTCAACATTGACAGCATTTTTCTTTTCGTAAGGAATGTCTTCCATCAGAAAGCTTTTCGATACGGCACCACCATACGTCACACGCAGTTTATCTTCCTGCTCAAGAGTACGAATATCGCGCCGTATGGTCATCTGGGATACATCGAAACGTTCGGCCATCTCTTCAATATTGGCACAGCCTTTTTCTTCAACAAAAGCAAGGATATGTTCGCGACGCTCAACCGGGAGCATAGTTGTACCTCTTCAATAGGCGTTTAAATCGAGCATTATCTGCCAACCCGCATTACGGGAATATGGCCATCAGGCTTGCAGAAACTGAAAACAGCAGATGTTAATCGTGACACACAGAGCTTCGGTGGCTGTAGTTATCGCTACGACTGCTGATATTCCGGCATCCCTGAACATTTCGCGCAGGATTATACCACCAGAATGAGCAGCTATTCCCAGCTTTTCATTACTGTCCAGCAGTCAAAATAACAAAAAACCACTACACATATAGACAAAAACCGATATAGAATGCCGCGACTTCCGACTAGAGCAATTGCGATCATTTCTCGTATTATCATTGTCCATCTTAATTTGAGTGAATGGATTATACATACCATGAAAAAGCTTTTAACCCTGATTCTGATGAGTGTAATAAGCGTCAGCGCCATGGCTGGTGGCTGGACAAAACTGGGCGAGCGCCGTGTAAGCTTCAAAAGCGAGGAGGACGTTATTCACGTCAGTGGATTACGAGGCAAGTTTGACGCCATCGCTTTTCACGTAAGTAGAGCACCCATCTTTATGAAAAACATCCGCTTGTTCTATGGTAACGGCCAGACCCAAACCCTACAAATCAACCGTCGTCTGCATGAAGGCAAGCGTTCCATACCATTTCGCCTGGCTGGTGGTGAGCGTGTCATCAACAAAGTTGAGTTGAACTACCGCACCGCCGTTGGCGGCCACAAGTGGGCCGAAGTAGCCCTTTACGGCAGACGCGATTGACCATTGACGGTCTGTTAACATCTCGCTTCCAAAGCTCCAAGGATACCTTGTGGATGCTTTCGGCAGTCATGGCGTCAGTGTACAAAGGCTTTGAGAGTTGGCAACTTGATTTCAGGGAGTTCTGTCGGACTCCGTGGCTCACTTTCCCCGGACCAAAGGAAGGGGCTAACCGTTGGCCAAAGAGAAACCAGCGGTTTTCGGTCATATTTGAGCGTTGATCACGTCGAAACACTCCAGATAACCATTTCTTTGCGCGCTTTGCGCAGGCGTCTCTCCGTTGTTACACACCAAGTCAACCCTAGTCGATCGTACCAACAGCAGCGCCCTCACACAATCAAAATGGCCACGGCTTGCAGCCAGATGGAGGGGCGTAAAGCCCTTTCTGCACTGCTGATTGACTCTGATTCCTGGCATTTGCAACAATAATTTGAGGCAACCGGAAAATCCTTTGCTTGCTGCTCGGTGTAATGGTGCCTTCTGGTCGGGAGAGAACGACTGATTGACCTTAATTCCAGGCACTTTGAGTAACTCCTGAAGACACGAGAAACGACCAAAACTTACCGCATAATCCAATGCAGTCTTACCCTGAACGTTTGCCCTGTTAACGTCAATATCCCGAACTTTCAGCAAAGCGATAACACAATCAAGATGATCTTGCATGACCGCGCTGTGCAAAGGGGTTTCCCCCTCGAAGGAAGCCAGATTCACATCCGCCAAACCGATGCCCAGCAGCGCCTGAAGACAAGCGTAACGACCATTTCTGGCAGCAAAACTCAGCGGGGTTTTTCTGGCCAGGTTCAACGCATCAGGTTCAACACCAGGCGCGCGCAACAGAGCTCTGACGCATTCAGGACGATCTGAATCCACCGCATGATGCAGGGGCGTCCAGCCAAGTGAATCGCGGACGTTAACGTTTATACCCGGCAAGCTGAGCAAATCTCTGATGATGCTGACCGGGCAGCCCTGCCTGACAACTGAAATCAAAATGGGTATCTGGCGTATTGGTTGATTGACATTGATACCCGGTACCTTCAACAATTCGACAGCACACTCCAGACTGCCAGCAGATACGAAAATATCCAGCGGAGTATTACCGCAAATTGAATACGTACTGGTGTATACTCCCTGCCGACCGAGCAGCAACCGCAGACAACGCAATTGATTCTGACCGGCAAGGGCGACCCAGTGCAACGGTGTAAAACCTTTAGCGTCTAACACATTGATTGCTATTTCTGGCCTTTTGAGCAGTTCCTCAATGCATTTGTCGTGGCCTTTGCGGCAAGCAATGTGCAAAGGAGTGGAGCCACACTTGTTTGCCCTGTTAACTGCCACGCAGGGCGAAGCCAGCAACGCCTTGAGGCACTCCAGGTGGCCACTTTCAGCAGCGTAATACAGTGGCGTTGAACCAGATTCAACCACAGGCAGATTCACTTGAATCCCCTTTGCCGAAAGTAACTCCCGGACGCATTTTCTGTTGTTCATCTGAACAGCTCTGGACAGGGCCGTCCAACCCTGGCTGGATGTCGCGTTAACATCAATACTTGCTGCTGACAACAGCGCTTTGACAGACTCTGGATGGCCGCCTCTGGCCGCAATCATCAGCGGTGTTTCGTCATCGTCATTAAACGCAGCAACATGACGATCCAGGATGCCATTGGCCGAGATACGTATATGTGAGGAACACGGCTTGTTGAACTTCATATTGACATCAATACCAGGCACCCTCAGCAAGGCTCTAACGATCAGAAAATCATCCCTTTCAATGGCGGTAATCAGCGGCGTTGCACTCGATTTATCCCTGGTATTAACATTGATACCCGGCAGGTTCAGCAATACCCTGGCAACAAGCTGATAACCCATGATGATGGCGTAATGCAAAGGCGTCCGACCATATACATCACAGCAGTTAATATCCGCAAGCGCCAATGACTGCAGGTATCTCAATCCATCCATATCTCGGCGAAGAAAACCTGCAACCGGCATACGTGTCTGATCATCAAAATTACGACAATGACCGGATAGCATCAGTTTAACCAGCAAGTCTATCTGCCTTAAACGATATGCTTGTTGTAGCAGTCGCTGACAGCACTCAGGATCCAACAACTCCTTGATATGCTGCGGTGAAAACCCGGCAACCTGCCAACTGTTCAGCCCGAGCCGCACAGTGGCTCCAGAGATATTGATGCCCCGGTTGTGCAGTCGCGACAGCACCAGCTCCAGCAAGGGTGTGTCCACCAACCAGCCTATGGCTGAGACAGCGCCTGCGCCACCTCCGGAATTAATAATACTGACCACATGATCGCACGCACACTGGCACAAGCTCTGTTTGAAGCTATCGTCGGCAGAAACCAGCTTTCCTTGTAGATGCCCAGACAGCGTCCTCATCACTTCGTCCGTCATGGAGCGCAGTTGGCAAGATACACTGGCATTGAAGAAGAAGTCAGCGATCTCTGTCGCTTCAGTCGTTTGAATCAGTGCCTGAGCCAGCAGAGCAATAGCTGTCAATTCAGGCCAAGTGCTAAAGTCAATGCCGTGCAGATGGGACAATCGCAGCGTGGAGCAACTCCCAGAATCAAAAGGAAACTCGTGCCCGGTTTGTGACGGGAGACCAGACTCAAAGACCCAGAAGTAAACTTGGTTGATGGTACCAATAAACGTCGATGTCTGACCATTATGACTAATAGTGGCAAAGGTACGGGCGACCGGTCCGCAGAAATAACCGGTTAGCCAGGCGAATATCTTTTCCCAATGTCGTTTAAGGTGAAAACTGTCATCAGTGAAGCAGTCCATCACCTCCGTCAGATTAAGAGGGTTATCCGTATTTTCCAACTTACTGTTGATGGGGTCGAAGAATCGGCTTTCCAGCGCATCAATAGCAACGGCAGTATTTTCTTCAGCGCCAGTTGGCTCGCTCAACCAGTGGGAACAGCCGATATCGGCCAGAATGGCAATCAACTGCCTGCTGAAATGAGCGGCAACTTCATGCAGTATTGTAGATGTATTGACAGACAGGCGAGCAGAAATCAAATATCGATCCAGATCATCGTCACTCAGATATGATGCCGCGAGTGAATCAATAACCGGCTGCAGTGCCAGTTCCTGACAATACAGGTTGTACAGGCCGTTGAACCAGTGCACTTCCATGTCCTGGGGAATCTCAGCCCCGTTTCGCTGCTCTTGAACGATGAAATTATGTACAAAGTTTCGGAATTGGCCATCCCGGATTTTATAAAGTGTACCATCGAACTGGTTGGTAAAGAGTGACTTTACATCCATAAAACCAGTGGCAAAACGAGAGTGGACAGCTGCCATACATAGGTCAACATTATCAAGGCACCTGTGCAGCACCCTAGCGATAGCGTTGTCCCCAACAAGCGAGTTCTGCCCCTCCTCAACAGATATAGCATCTTCACGGTGATGAGCGCGTAGCTGCAAGACCAGCTGATAAATATGGTAACGAGTTTCCCGGTAGATCGGCATTAACTGGTCATGGTCTGATTCGTGGGGGTAAGACAGCTTGTTGATGAAAACACCTAACGCCCGATCGTACTGATCCCCCACATATTTGCGGGCCAACTGCCGCAATTCTTCTATGTTTTCAAGGAACACACTGTGAATATACTGAAAAACAGGCTCACAGAGCAGCTGCTGGTAGTTCTCCACCAGTGGCAATTCAACAAACGAATCATCTGCAGGTGATTCCGGGTCTGCCAAGGCTCTTGGCTTCCAGAGTTGAAAAAGCTGCGGATAGTTTGTAGCAGACGGTGACAGCATAATATTCAAACCAATGTTCTGGCAGTAACAAACAAGGTCAGGCACCCCTGACACTGCATAGCACACCAGAAGGGAAGGCACAGTTTTACTCAAGGACTGCGCGACACTGTGTAAAGCACGAACGTGGACAAAAGAATGACCCTAAAGTTCACGCCCGATTGTGCACTTTTATACCCGTCGCCTTTCAAGCTGCTGCTTTGTTGGCTGCACTCGCTCGGCAACTGCTCCATGGTTGCTCTACCTCCTGCATCCATGCAGTCGTCACCCCGGTCACATAGTATTTCTATGCTCCCGGGGCTTCGCTCATTTGCCGCCTCGAATCAACTTGAAATCCTTTGGGTATATGCCCATCAGTGGTTCACCTCCTCATTGGCGATAATGCCACTGCCGTTTTTCTGTTCGCCGAGCTAGCACAACGGGTATTTCTGTCTATCTTTACAGCTTTAACATACTGTTGGTGATAAAAGTCCATGCTACGAACGGCAGTTGTTGGGACGGGCTATCTTGGCAAGTTCCATGCGCAAAAGTACGCCAGCCTGGCGTCGAGCCACCTGGTGGGTGTGGCGGATATTGATCAAAACTGCGGTCGACGTGTAGCCCAGGAGTGCGGAACTCAATACTTTTACAACTATAGAGATTTGATTGGTCAGATCGATGCCGTCAGCGTGGTGGTTCCCACCGTTATGCACCACCAGATTTCCAGTGATTTCCTCCGCGCTGGTGTACATGTCCTGGTGGAAAAACCTATCGCTGCCAACTTGCCCCAGGCACAGGAGATGATCGAACTGGCTCGGCAGCAAAACCTGGTACTTCAGGTTGGGTTTCTTGAGCGTTATAACGCTGCTCTGGGCAGCATTTCCGACAAATTGACCAAGCCACGGTTTATTGAGTCCCACCGTCTGGCCTCGTTCAAGCCTCGCGCCACTGACGTCAATGTCATCATGGATCTGATGATTCACGATCTGGACATTATCCTTAACATTGTTGATTCGCCGTTGATCGATATTGCCGCTAATGGCAGCGCAGTGCTTTCTGATACTATTGATATTGCCCAGGCACGGTTATCGTTTGCCGATGGCTGCGTCGCCAACCTGACCGCCAGTCGGATCAGCCAGGAAAGCAAGCGCAAAATGCATATTTTCCAAAATGCCGCATGTATTTGTCTGGATTTTCAAGCCTCCAGGGTCAGCCATTTCTTCAAGGCCACAGAGCAAGCAAATGTGCCTGCCATTCAATGTGAGGAACGTTGCTTTGCCAACAGCGATGCGCTGAAAATGGAGATCGAGGATTTCCTGCACTGTGTCGCTGCCGCCAGCCCACCCAGAGCCAGCGGCGAAGATGGTAAAAAAGCGCTCAATGCCGCCAACCATATTTCTGACATCATTGCGTGCAATATTGCAGCGCACGCCACACCTGTCCGGCTGGCTCAGTAGCGTGGCTGCCAAACTGCTTTTTGATTCGCCTGCTGCTCTGGAGCAGAGCAGGCCTGGTTGCCGCCAGAAAAGCGCAAACGGTATACCCATGGTTGATGTACCAACCTGGCATCGGTGCATTCAGGACAAGCTGGAACAAAAAGCCATTGACGTACTTCGCAGTGGCCGTTTCGTTATGGGCAGTGAGGTTGCCAGCTTTGAACAGGAAGTTGCCGACTTTCTGGGCAGCAAATATGCAATCAGCTGTGCCAGTGGGACTGATGCCCTGATCTTGTCTCTGCACGGGGCTGGCATCGGCCCCGGGGACGAGGTGCTAACCACCGGGTACACCTTCTTCGCCACGGTTGAGGCCATTTTGCAAGTGGGTGCAGTGCCTGTCCTGGTGGATATTGATGCTGAAACCTTTAATATCGACCCGGCAAAACTTGAGCGTAGCATCACTTCCCGGTCCAGGGCGGTGCTGGCAGTTCACCTGTTTGGCCTGCCGGCACCCATCGGGCAGCTCCAATCCATCTGTGACCGTCACGGCCTGACCTTACTCGAAGACTGTGCCCAGTCGTTCGGGGCCACGTGCCAGGCACGCAAAACCGGCAACCACGGTCATCTCGGAGCCTTCAGCTTTTTTCCCAGTAAAAATCTTGGTGGCTTTGGCGATGGCGGCCTGGTTGTCACCCACGACCCGGAGGCAGCCAAAACCGTGAAGATGCTGCGCAATCACGGCAGCACCGAGCAATACCACCACCAGTGCAAAGGCTACAACAGTCGTCTGGATGAGCTTCAGGCCGGCCTGTTAAGAATCAAGCTTGAGCATATCGAGGCGTTTAATGCTGAGCGCAGACAGATTGCCCAGTGGTATCGTGAGCTGCTGCATAACAGTATTGTTATCTGCCCTGAAGATGATCAAGAGCATGTCTATCACCAGTTTACCGTGGTTTTGCCCAGCCAAAGAGACATGGTAAAAAAACGGCTGATCGCCAAAGGCATCACCTGTGCAGTCTATTACCCTGTGCCATTGAACAAACAACAGGCACTGGCAGGATTGGTGAACGAATGCAAGTTACCGGTTTGCGAGTGGATATCACAACACTGCCTGTCGCTGCCCATATATCCGGGCATGACCAGAGAACAGGTCGAAACTGTCGTTCATGCACTTGTCGAAGAGATGTATCTTTTGGGTGGAACCCACCGCCATTCAACATTACACGACGATAGTTTGTGCTGATTACGCTGTCGCCAGCTTTTTCAAAGCTTCAAATTTTTCCAGCTGCTCTGGTAAGAAGTTCTGTTCTTTATCCCGACGCAGGTACACTTTAAACAACGTGCGACCGGTCGTGCTCAAAAATTGAATGGAGCGGGTTGGCACGCCGTGAAATGGCTTGCTGACCAACGCAATGGCTGACACATTATTCAGCTTCAGGTGGCCCTTGAGTGGTGTGCGTCGGTCACTGAGGTTGTAGTAACCAAACTTCTCACCCCCTTTCGGGAAGTGGCCGACCATTTCAAAAATAGAACCATCAACGTCTATAACCAGAGTCAGTTCACCCCAGGTTTTGATGTCCCGCAATACCTCCAGGTAATGACTGGCATCAATCATGGTCACCATATCAGCCGGCATAGCCCGGATAACTTCCAGCTCAGAGGCGTTGAGCTGGCCTGCGATTTCAGCTGGCAACATGGCCGGTGTTTCTGCCAGTATATCGTGGACCTGTTGACTCAAGGTCATGCCGCTTTCTCCGCGTTATCTGCTGCAAATGGGTGTTGTTCAAGAAAATTAATCAGTGCCTGTTGCATGGTCACGTTCCAGAACTGACCGGGCAGAGTCAAATCCAGCATACCGTGATGGATAGTGGCCAGACCGTTGTCCTGCCAGGCATTAAACAACGCCATGCAGTGCTCGCTCATACCAACGCCCTCACTGCGGTCAAGGGCAGACAAATCCAGCCAGCCACGATCAAAACCGGAGCCAACAGTGGCCAGTAATGCCCGGTTACCGCCGGACTGAGTCATTCCCATGATGGGTTTCATGCCACGGTCAATCATCTGGTAATAAGCCGGTAAAGCCCGGTGATTCATAATGCTGTAGCCGTCTATATTACCGCCCGCACCGGAGCCAAACGGCAGAATTTCTGCGCCGGATTTCACCGCGTGGTTGTAAATATTGCGCTCACGGGTGTCCCGTCCCCAGTGGCTGACGCTCAAACGCCCTACTTTGTGGGTGCTCAGTGTTTCCACACCCATGCGAAACATCTCTGCCCGCTCAGGTGAGCTGGCCGGTTCTGGCATGGAGCCTTTTTCGATGGAGTCTTTCATCCGACTGTTAGCCAACAGAATCAACTGGTACAAATCAACGCCATGGGCTTTGGATTGCAAGAAGGTGTGCAAATCCTGCTGCCAGTCATCCAGCGTCTGGCCCGGCAGGCCAAACATCAAATCAACGACTACTGTCGCATTATTAAGGCTGCTGAGGTAGCCAATACGCTCCAGCAAAAACTCCCCCGGATCAATGCGACTCATACGACGGCGAATAGTTGTATTAAAGCTCTGTGCACCCAGAGAAAAACGGTTGAAACCGGACTCAAGGCAAGCAGCAACCTTGTCATTGTCAAAACCGTGAAAACGCCCTTCAAAGGTCATCTCAACATCATTGGCAACAGGCAGTGACTCGCGGATGGCCGTACCCAGACGGATAATCTGCTCAGGCGTCAAATCGGTGGGTGTGCCACCGCCAAAATAGACAGCGTGAAACAGGTTTTGCTGTACCCATGGGTCGTGGGCAGCCATGCGTATTTCCTTTTCCAGGTAATCCACATAACGAGCTATTTCATCGGTCTTGGTGGCGTTCTGGAAAAACCCGCAATAAGAGCAGTGAGTCCGGCAAAAAGGAATGTGAATGTAGACCAGACGCTTGTCCCGACCATCGGCAGGGCTGCCCATTAATTGGCGATAAACTTCCTGCGTCTGTTCAGCCGGGACTGCAGCGGAGTGACTGCGAATATGGGCGGCTTTTTTACCGGCAAAAGCAAACTTCAGCGGATCAGGAGACGATATCCCCGTCAACTCCGGGCCGAGGGCATGTATGGCAACCATGGTTGAATTATTCTGACTTAAAAATAAGAATGATTATTATTTTTATTTATTGCCATCAGTGCAATTGATACAGATCAACAAAATTTCGACACCAGATTTCGGTTTTCCGAAACCCGAACAGGGTGCATGCAAGCATTAGTTGGCAAAACCATCAAACTGTCCTGATCCTTTCAACATCCCAGTGGTATGTGACTCCATAGTCAGCGGGGCTTTCAACAGGCAACTATGCTTCAGACACTTCACCTCAGGTCGCTCTTATTGATGGGTTCCAACCCTATGCATTATGGCCTGTCTCCTGGCACCCAATAATAAGGTGTGCTGTCGGGATCCGGGTAACCCCTGCATAGCATTGGCTCATATCAATATGGACTGCGCCCGTCCCAATAAAGATGATCGTGCAACTTTTTAGACTGAACACGGTCGAACATCTACTTATGGATTTAAATTCAGACATGGGGCATCAGTATGATGAAACGCTGTACTTTCCACTTTCTTTTATTTTTCATTTTTTTTTCCCATGCCTATGCCAATGAAGCAGCGGTGACGCCGGAAAAATTACACATTAACTCTTTGCGCGAATACATGGCCAACAACCGGTTTTTCGACCGGGTCAGCCCTCCTGCCACCGAGGGCTCCATAGAAGACAAAATGCGCGCCAGCCGTGACGCAACCCTGTGGCAATATCGGTGGATTATGCGCGAATATCCGCTCTACTTCTCCATGCCTTATCTGGCCTTTTATTCGGCTCTTTATTTGGGCGGTAAGGTAGCCAACAACCATAGCGATGCCATTTATAATTTTTTTCAAAACTCCCGACCACTAACCTTGTTTGCCGGTTTGTTGCCCTTATCCTTTATTGGTACGGTGGCCGCTGCCTCCCTGGCTTCTTTTGGAATGAATGCCTATTATGGACTTTTTGTCCCGGCCCTGGCGGAAAAAAACCTGGTACTGGATTACGGCGAGAAAAAACACTTTCTGGATCAGCGCACCCAGCACTACATTGAAGATGAACTGTTCTACAACTTTTGGCGCAGCCCCAGCAGCGAAGCTCTGAGCCGCTTGCAGAAAATTCTCGATAAAGCACTGAGACTGCCTTTCTACTCAAAAAAACTGACCTATGATGAGGAGAAAATTGATTATCTCCTGCGATATTATTCCCCTGAATTGACGGAGCAACTGAAACTGATCGCTCACTCAGAGCTGATTTATCAACAGAGTGATTTTGACCTGCGTGACAGCCACTACCCAGTCTATTTTTTTGGTGAGCCAGGCACAGGCAAAACCTTTGCAGCCAAACAATTGGCAGAAGCCATGGGCACTAACCTCGCCGTAGTCACCCTTGACGGCGCCACTATTGACGATATTGTCGGCACACCCTTCGAAAGTGCAGATGCTAAAGCTGGCCGAATTCTTGATGCCATTGTTGCCCGTACCGCTTCCAGCCGAGACATTAATCATCGCAATCAGGTTCTGTTGATTGATGAGTTTGACCGGCTATTCATCTCCGGCAACGAAAAAACCAAAGACGTACTATCGTTTATGCTGAAACTGCTCGACCCAGTAAACCGGTCTTTCTACAGCCCCTACCTGAAAACCGATATTATTTTGCCAGACACCATCATTCTTGCTGGTAACCGCGATATTCATGAATTGAGCACCCATGATCCGGAGTTAAGAGCCATCGCCTCCAGGCTCGATAAAGTAACATTTAAAGGATTCGATCAGGAAACCAAATTAGCGATTGCCAATGAATTGATGATTCCCAACAAAGAGCTACGTTACCAGTCCGCTGGTGGCCCGATGGCGGGTTTCACGCTGCCAGCCCAGGGCCATGAGATGATCAGGAACTTTATTGCCACAGACGTGGACCCCGGTCTGCGCTCAATGGAAAAGTATATCGCCAAAGTGTTTGAGAAATTTGTCAGAGGAGTGGCACCAAGAAGTAAGATCACGTCACACTGAGACTTGAATCACCCGCAATAATAGGAACCACGCAGCACACAAAGGAAAATTCCTTCTTCGTGGTTCAAAATCAATTGATAGTTGCTTAAGAACAAACACCGTGAATCATTTACCTTGCGTTCCATTCAGCGTTTAACTTGTCCTTACGACCAAAATATATTTTTTCTTCATCGAACTTTTTTTTCCTGACTGGATCAGAATTGCATTAAGAGCCATTGGAAATATGGCCACCGAGTGCGAATGACAAAAATAGTAGGAAAATAACGTGAATATTATTAACAAATGTGTGCTATCACTGAAGAATTCTCTACAAAAGTCGTCGAATTCAGGAAAGCCTGAGGAGAGCGCATTTTTATCTCGAACGGTGAAATCTGAATTCCTGCGTTCGGATCTCAGAACTTTCAAAGAACTGGCTGGAGGCTGGTTTCCCGATGACAACATCATGACAGCCCCCCTTCTTGTCAATAGATCAACAGACCTGATCGGGAAAGTAACGCAAAAAACACAGGCCGATGGTGCCTCGGGAGGCAAGATCAAAAAGGTAAGCTTGCCAGTTTCTGACGACCGTTCATATGGAATCTACGTTGTATCCAACAGTAAACACGTTGATAAAGTACTAAAAAAACTGGGTGTTCCCCATACCCGCACTGACAAAGTAGATAAACTGAACATCCTGAGCCTTAACAACCACATCGGCAGAGGTACTGGTCGCACTGTCAACGATCTGTTTTCATCCCGAATGCTTAAAAAGGACCCCGAACACTCGTTTTACATGGCGACCTGGCTTTCTCTGGAAGTCCCATGCCAGCCACTTGAAGCGGTTTCCAGCGAAGACTACCCCGACTGGTACGGCAAGCGCCCCCCAAACATCAACTGGTTGAAATCGGCACACTCTCCCAGCCTTTTATCACGTGCCAATATTGATGGGTTTGATTTTATCGGTGTACCCGTCAGTAAAGAGGGCTTTAAAGCTGTGTTCGTCATGCCGCCATTCCGGAGCGTTACCTCAGATGAGATGGAGGATGTTTTCATTCAGGGATTTTGCGAAATATTGTCCAATAAAAGTATGAGCACTGCGCAACTGTTCCTGCCTAGGTCGCACATTAACATGTATTATGAAAAAGACTGCCCCGAAGCTGCAGTAGCCCATCAGGCCGTAATGATCATGGATGAAAAGGTTGGCACCGAGGCTGCTGCGACAAGTACCAGGAAGAGTCAAGATATTGAACCTGTCATAACGATTGACAGACCGTTCTATTTTGCCATGATTGATCACCAAGAACCCTGTGAGCCTCGGATTGCTGGCATGGCTTTTGTCAAAGAACCCCGAGAGACCATGTTTGGTCGGCGACATGAATCATGGAAGGAAGACAAAGGCAGCCTTGTAGTTGGGGAATAACGGCCCTGGTTTCGTTTGAGAGGTGGGGCAGGACGCCTTGCCGGTCAAATTTGTAGGTGTTTCGTTCCTTTTTGAGACAGCCTCCCCAAGGTATCGATAAAGGCCGCTGCCATCCTCGTGAGGGCGAGGATAGCGGTCAACGGGGTGCTTTCCCCGAATAATGATCAGTTGATATTTTCTACCGTGCCGGCCCTCTAATGGTTAACCACCAGCGGACAATCGTAAGCAGGGTGATTTGAAACGCTCACATCAATATCAAACACCTGTCTTATTATGTGCGGTGTTAACACCTGATGGGGTGAACCTTCTGCGGCCATCTGGCCATTTTTCAGGATCACAATCCGATCCGAATAGCGAGCAGCCAGGTTCAGATCGTGCATAATCACCATCACCCCCATACCCTGGTCGGCCTCTTGTCTGGCCATCTTCAACGTCAGCTGCTGATGGGCCGGGTCCAGCGCCGAGGTGGGCTCGTCCAATAACAGATAACGCTGACCATGAACGCACTCATCCCAAATCTGCGCCAACACCCGAGCCATATGTACCCGCTGTCGTTCACCACCAGAGAGCGTGGTGTAGTGGCGGTTTTGCAGGTGCAGGCCATCCACTTTTTCCAAGGCAGCCCGGACAATCGCCCGGTTCTCCTCGTGATTACTACTGCACGGTATCCGCCCAAGCAACACCACCTCTTCGGCAGTAAACGGAAAACTGAGCGACGACGACTGAGGCAGCACGCCAAGCATCAAGGCCTGATGGTTCAATGGCCAGTCTGTCCGGCCATTAAGCAACACTTGCCCTTTACTGGGCTTGCGCTCGCCGCTGATCACTTTCATCAGGGTACTTTTGCCCGCACCGTTAGGGCCAAGCACCGAGACCACCTCACCAGGCTTCAGGACAAAGTTAATGCCCCGAAGCAACGAGCGGCCATCCACTTCGACCCCAACCCCAAGCACTTCCAGCGTATTGCTTGCTGAGTGTTTGACAGACTCCATCTAATGGCCAGTCTGTCCGGCCATTAAGCAACACTTGCCCTTTACTGGGCTTGCGCT
>JAKROC010000003.1 GCA_024509075.1 Endozoicomonas sp. | reverse complement strand
TCAAAATTGTGCCGGCCCCGATTCACCGGGAGGTCGGCTGCCCAGTAATCGGGTAGTTCTTTTGCTGGTAGGCAGTGGCCCAGTTTCTCGGGTTGGCATCAATACGCAGGTCATACTCACCCCGTTTAAATGCCTCCAGGGCCACGGCATCGTCAAGATAATAATCCGTCCTGATCAGGTCAAAATTGTGCCGGCCCCGATTCACCGGGAGGTCGGCTGCCCAGTAATCGGGTACCCGCTCATAACTGACAAAGTGACCTGGATTAACGGTTTTAATGCGATAGGGGCCGCTGGCCATCGGTGGCTTGAGGGTGAAGCGAAACAGGTCATTACCGGGTTGTTGCCAATAGTGGGCCGGCAGTACCCGCAACTGTGACAGGCGCAGTACCAGGCTTTTGGCGGGTGGCTCGGCAAAACGAAAGCGCACCGCTTGCTCGGAAAGCGCTTCTACTTTTTCTATCCGGTTATAGAGGTGCTGGTAGTGAGGGGGGCCACGCTTTTGCAGCGACTCAAAGGTAAACACCACATCGTGGGCGGTAATTGGCTGGCCATCATGAAAACGGGCCTTGGGGTTGAGGTGGTAGATGACCCAGCGAAAATCGTCCGGGTACTCAATGGCTTCGGCCACCAGAGCGTAGACCGAATAGGGTTCATCACCGGCCCGGAACATCAGTGGATCGTAAAGGAAGTAGCTGCCGTCGGCCCAAGTGCCTTTGGTGGCAAAGGTGTTGAAGGTAGTGAAAGTTCCTGTTGCCCCCTTACGCAGTGTGCCACCTTTGGGCGCATCAGGGTTGGCGTAGTCAAAATGGCTGAACCCTTTCGGGTACTTGAGGGTATTGTGAAAGCTCAGGCCGTGGGCAATGGTCGATTTTTGCTCCAGGTGGTAGCCATCAGCGCTGATCAACCACAGCAGAGACAACAAGAAAAATCCTTTTCTTAACCCCATGATGTACCTTCTTTCCTAGTCCGGCTGGTACCACCAAGTGGTCAAATCCAGTGCGTAGGGAGCTGGGTTCAGCGGGTGCTGTAGCTGTTGTTTATGGATAATCAGCCAGTCAGGCTGGAACCACAATGGCAGCACGTAGTGATTCCACAGCAGGACTCGATCCATGGCCCTGGTCAGGGTCAACAGCTCCTGGCGTGAACTGGCACGGGGAATTCGCTGCGTCAATGTATCGACCGAATTCAGTTTTACCCCAGCCAGGTTTTTCGAGCCGTACAGGTTTGCCGTGTCAGAGCCCCAGAAACTGGCCTGTTCATTTCCGGGCGAGGGGGTATGGGTAAACGTGTTCAGAATGATGTCGAAATCATGTCTGCGCAGACGCTCCATGTACTGGGCAATGTCAACGGTGCGGATTTTCAGTTTGATGCCCATGGTCTGCAGGGTTTTCTGCATGGGGATAAATATACGCTCATGGTCGGCAGACGACAGTAGCACTTGCAACTCCAGTGGTTCGCCCTGATGGTTAACCAGTTGGTTTTGCTGCACTGACCAGCCACTTTGTTGCAACAGCGTCAGTGCTTTGTGTTTGCGCGTTCTCTGGTTCAACCCTTGCCCAGGGGGCACCCAGGGTTGTGTCATTGCCTCACGGGGAAGTTCGGCTGGCCAGATTGCCAGCTGTGACTGCTCTTGCTCAGACGGTGGCCCCGAAGCGCCAAGTTCTGTTCCGGCAAAGACGCTGTTGGCTCTGAAGTACATATCGTGAAACAGATTCCGGTTGAGCCAGTGAAAATCCAATGCATAACCCAGTGCCTGGCGAACCCTGGCATCGGCCAACATGGGCCTGCGGCTGTTGTAAGTGATGGTTAGTGTTTGCGGGTTCCGGTTGTGCAGCGAGGAGCGCAGAAAATGATGTTTGGCCAGGGATTCATCGTGCAATTGCGTATGCCAGACTCTCGGGTCATTGACGACTTTGAAGTCATATTCACCTTTTTGCAGCGCCTCGATCAGCACACTGTTATTGCGGTAGTACTCGAACTGAATACGGTCAAAGTTGTGTCTGCCCCGGTTGACCGGCAGATCCCTAGCCCAGTATTTTTCAACCCGGGCAAAGGTGATGGAGCGGCCAGGTTCAATATGCACTGGCCGGTAAGGGCCGCTGGTCACCGGAATGGCCATGCCGGGGGCGGCAAAGTCACGGGTTTGCCAGTAATGACGGGCCAGGATGGGCATTTGCCCGAGAATCAGTGGCAGCTCCCGGTTATCGCCATGCTTGAACAGAAACAGTGTCCGGTGGTTGTTGGTGACTTCAACCCGGTCAACATCCTGATAGAAGTGTCGGTAAAATGTTGAACCTTTGGCCCGCAACAGATCAAAACTGTATTTCACATCGTGTGCGGTTATTGGGGTATTGTCGTGAAATCGCGCCCGTGGATTGATGTTAAAGGCGACCCAAGTGTTATCTGGTGCCAGTTCGATACTCTGAGCAATGAGACCATACTTGCTTAACGGCTCGTCCCGGGACCTTGCCAGTAAAGTGTCGTACATCAGGTAGCTGCCGGCAGCGGCGGTGCCCCGGTCGATATAAGGCACCAGACTGTCAAAGTGACCAATAATGCCCTGGCGCAGACTGCCCCCCTTGGGGGCTTGTGGGTTCACATAATCAAAATGCTGAAAATTTCCGGGATACTTGGGCGTGCCGTAAAGGCTGATGGCGTGCTTCAATTCCTGCTGGCCATCAGCGGCCAACAGGTTCTGACTAAGCAATATGACGGTGAGCAGGGCAGGGAGTGTGTGTTTTACCAAACGCCTGCCCTCCCCGGTTTTGTTGCTATACCCAATGACTTTCGGGTTGCTGTGGATCGGCAAAACAGCAACTTGAAAGGCGGAAGTTACCAGCCATCTTCAATAGTTTATCCGGATTACATTGACAAACAGGGTGACCAGTTGTCCTGGATGAATGTACCCCTCGTTCAGATCGGTGTTCCAGTCACGTATCTGATCGACATTGACGTTAAATTTTGTAGCAATTTTTGACAGCGAATCACCAGTACGAACCTTATAGTTGACTTTTCTCATGACAGTATGTCGGGCACTTTTTTTCTTCCAGATAGCCAGCTTCTGGTTAAGTTGCAGCCCCTGTCGTGGAGACATATCGTTCCAGCGTGCCAGCTCATTAACATCGACGTTATATTTTTGTGCGACGGATGAGACGCTGTCGCCGGACTTGACCCGGTACTCTATCTTGTAGCTGCCTGCCACCGATGAATTCTGTTTTGGGGCCAGGCGCTGGTCGGCACTGAGGGCATACGTTTCGGAAGCTTTGGCGGGCATGGGCATCAGCAAACGCTGGTCAACCAGAATGATGGAGCTTTTCAGCTTGTTGATGTCTTGCAATGCTTCTACGCTGGTGCTGAATCGCTCGGCGATCACACTCAGATTGTCACCAGCCTTGACGGTATAGTGGTGCCAGTTCAGGCGCTCCTCCGGTGAGAGGGTAGTCAGTTTGGTGCGAAAATCTTCGGCATGGTTCACGGGTATGACCAAGTGGTGGGGGCCATCGGGTGGTGTGGACCATCGGTTCAGGCCGGGATTAAGCCGATACAGTTCGTCAATATCGACGCCTGAGAGTTGCGCAGCTTTGGCCATATCGAGCTGACTGCCGATCTGCACCTTGGCAAAATAGGGTCGGTTGGGAATGGCTGGCAGCTTAATCCCGTATTTGGCCGGATTCCTGATCACTTTGCTGATCGCAATCAGCTTTGGCACATAGGCGGTGGTCTCACTGGGCAAGTCCAGGGCCCAGAAGCGAGTGGATTTACCTTGCTCCCGGTTCTGGCGTACCGCCCGGCTGACACGTCCGGGGCCGGAGTTGAAAGCAGCCAGTGCCAACTCCCAGTCACCGAAACGTTTGTGCAGGCTTTGCAGATAGTCCAGCGCAGCCCGTGTTGAGCGCACCACATCTCGACGGCCGTCGTACCACCAGTTTTGCTCCAGACCAAAATGCTCGCCCGTCTCTGGCATAAATTGCCAAAGACCAGAAGCACCGGCGTGGGAGTAGGCAAAAGGATCGTAGCTGCTTTCCACGATGGGCATTAAGGCGAGCTCCAGAGGAACCTCCCTGGCCTCTGCTTCTTTGACAATAAAGTAGAGATAAGGTGCCGAACGTTTGGCAATCTGGCTGAAATAGTATTGATGGCTCTTATACCAGTTCAGTTCAGCCTGAATGCGGCTATTGTTTTGATCCAGGTTCAGGCCAAGACCGGACTGAATGCGAACCCACAGATCATTGACGACGGCAGGTGCAACCGCCGCCGGTTGAGGCTCTTCCAATGATGCGACAACCTCAGTGGTTGGTGTTTCCTCGTCGATTTTCACAACGCCAGCAATCCCGGCAGCTTGTTCGGTCTGTGCAGCCTCAGTGATCTCTGCAATTTCTTCGATCTCTGCAACTTCAGACCTTGTTTCTCTCTTGTTGGCAGAGAGCGCTGAGGAATCCACCCATTGACACCCTGTTAACAGCAGGGAAAGAGCTACAGTAGCCAATGGGTGTTTGCTGGCAGCCGAGCCAAGTCGGTTGCCTGTCTGGTTTTGCAGATAGTAGGCTTTGGTCATATGTTAGTTCTGAGTGTTATAAGCCGGCAATCTCACCATCAAAAATGATCTTTCCATGCCCGGATTATCTCCAGTACCTGGACAGGACTGGCGTTGACATCACCCCCTCGATCACCGGCTGCCTTAATGACTGCCGGTTGGTCAGATCGCAAAAATGGGTTAGTGGCCAGCTCCTGGCTCAGTATTGATGGCACTGTTGGTTGATTATTTGTGCGAAGTCTGGTGACCGCCTGCACCTGTTGTTGTAACGCTCGATTGTCAGGTTCAACCGCAAGGGCAAATTGCAAGTTGGCCTGGGTGTATTCATGGGCACAATAAATGCGAGTATTGCCTGGCAGGGCTGCCAAGCGTGACAAGCTGGCATGCATCTGTTGTGCAGTACCTTCAAACAATCGGCCGCAACCACCAACAAATAACGTGTCACCGCAAAAAATAGCTGGATTATCCCCGAACTCAGTGTAGTAGGCAATGTGGTCAAGGGTATGGCCGGGGGTTGCGATAATAGTGAACCCAATGTCGTTTATATCGACGGTGTCACCGTCTTTCACCGGATGGGTAATGCCAGGGATGGCTGGATTGTCAGGACCATAGACAGCGATGGCGCGGTTTCGGGTCAGTTCACCAATGCCACCAGTGTGATCGTAGTGGTGGTGGGTGATCAGGATCCCGGCCAGATTCAGCCCGTCAGCAGCCAGTACGGCCTCCACAGGTGCAGCATCGCCCGGGTCAACCACCAGAACATCCTTGCTCGTTGGTGTGTGCAGCATCCAGATATAGTTATCCTTAAATGCGGGTATGGGAGATATTATCAACATCGATCTGAATATCCTCAACGACTAATTTTTTCTGTGTATACTCGGCGACGGAGAAGTTAACATGATCCTCCGGAAAAAAAACACCGACTGCTTTTGAGGTGAATCGGTAACCTGCAATAGTAGCCAAGTGATTACTGTTGGTGAGTAAGTATGATTTGTCGATACAATTTGTGGTACAAGCGTTTGCATGATTCGACCATTTCACAAAAAGACCAAAAGCAGCCTTTCTGAGCGTTTGGATGATTTGCGCCAATGGCTGGAGACTGATTCAGGAAAGATATTGACCGGTTGTGAGAAGAGCCTTCTTGAACAGGAGCTGGATACAATATTTGGCTTCTACGCCGGGCAGTACTCGGTATCCTGGCAGGCGGACCTGATGAGCGCCAGCCCCGTTCGCAGGCAGTTTATTCTGGACTGTAACCGTCTGGAAGGTTCTGTGCGACCACAAATAGTCGCTGATCCACACTATTGGCCAATTTCACCGGGCAGTCTGGACCTGGTACTGCTACAGCACACTCTGGAGGTGGCAAGCAGCCCACACCGGTTGCTCAGTGAAGCCGCTAATGCCATCATTCCCGATGGCAAGTTGGTGATCATCGGATTTAATCCCTTTGGTTTGATCAATATAGTGCGCAGCTGTGTGCCTGGCCAGCGTCGTTTGCTCCGCGATGTACATTTTATCTCGCCAGCACGGCTTAAAGACTGGCTGGCACTGCTTAACTTCTGTGTGGAAAAAGTGGTTTATGGTGGTTACGTACTTCCTTTAAAGCGATTCCTCACTGGTTTGCGCGGTGACCTTGTTGAGCAGCATCTGGCACAGTCCCAATTACCGTTAGGTTGTTTTTACATGATGATTGCCACGCGCCAGACTGTTGGCTTGATGCCACTGAGAAATCGCTGGTCTGACGTGCGCAGTCGTTTTGTTGGCCAGCCTCTTTCGCCTCCGGGTGCCGGTCGGATCAGAAAAAATCATTTCAGGCAATAACAGGAGCTCACTTGAAGCCAAAAGTGGAAATTTTTACCGACGGGGCCTGTAAAGGAAATCCTGGACCAGGTGGCTGGGGAGTGTTGCTCCGTTGCGGCATAACCGAGAAAGAACTGTATGGCGGTGAACGTCAAACCACCAATAACCGCATGGAGCTGAAGGCTGCCATCGAAGGGCTTAAAGCTCTGACCAAACCTTGTACTGTCATCCTTACCACCGACTCTCAGTACGTTCGTAAAGGCATCACTGAGTGGCTGTCAGGCTGGAAACGCAAAAACTGGAAAACGGCGGGGGGGCAGCCGGTAAAAAATCAGGATCTGTGGCAATTGCTTGATGAGCAGAACAGTCGGCATGATATCGACTGGCGCTGGATCAAAGGTCACGCCGGTCACCGTGAGAATGAAATCGCTGACCAGCTGGCATGTCTTGGTGCTTCTGCGCATCAGCGCTAATCCTCTAATCACCTTTTGAGAACCCCAATCCATGCGGCAGATCATTCTGGATACCGAAACCACCGGCATTGACCCAAAACAGGGGCATCGAATTATTGAAATCGGTTGCGTTGAGCTGATCGACCGTAAACTGACCGGTAATCACTACCATGTTTATATTAACCCGGAGCGGGTAGTTGAACAGGAAGCCATTAATGTCCACGGGATTACCAATGAGTTTCTGGCCGACAAACCGCTATTCCGCGCTATCGCCGATGAATTTCTGTCGTTTATTCGCGGTGCCGAACTGATCATCCACAATGCGCCGTTCGACATCGGTTTTATCAATCATGAATTTTCTCTGTTGCGCCGTGGTGCTCCGCTGGTGGAAGACTGCTGTGGCGTGATTGACACACTTGTCCTGGCCCGTAAGAAACACCCTGGCCAGAAAAATAACCTGGATGCTCTCTGTAAGCGCTATTTTATCGATAACTCGTCCCGAACATTGCACGGAGCCTTACTGGACTCCGAGATTCTGGCTGAGGTCTTTCTGGCCATGACCGGTGGGCAGACTGCGTTGTCGTTGAGCAGCAGTGAAGAAAGTACAGATGCTCAGGAGGAGAGCAGTGCCATTCGACGCTTTAGTGCCGACAAACCGAAGCTACGGGTTATCACCACCAGTGATGCAGAGCTGGCAAATCATCAAAGTAAGCTGGAGCAGATCCAGAAGAAGTCTGGCAACTGCTTCTGGGTTGACTGATTTTTCACCACCAGCACAACCATGCTAATGGTGCTACTTTTGGCAATGTCCAGGGGGGGCTACTTGGATTGTATAGCTGTTCCAGATATCTGTTATCACGCTTTGCCGGGGTTTCAACCAACACTCAGTGCACAGCTTTGGCTGGTTATTTATGACGGGCAGGTGGTGATCAATGACCAGGGCGGCCACTTGTGGTGCAGTCTTGATGAATTTGCTGATTACCAAACGGCAATCGTTACCGGATACCTTGATGATGTGCCAGTGGCGGTTGTGGAGCTGTCTTGGCTAAAAGCTGGGATGGCCAGGAAAAGTATACGATCTTTGTTGTCTTTATCAGAGACCGTATATGCCCATTTCAGCCATAGCCTGCAGATTCTGACGTCCCGCAATGAGCTGGCATTTTGTGGTTATTGTGGGCATCGCAAACAGCCAAAGGTGGGGGAGTGGGCAATGCTTTGTCCGCAGTGTGGCCACCATACCTATCCACGCATTTCTCCGTGCGTCATCGTACTGGTCACCAGAGGCGATGAAATGCTGCTGGTGCGGCATCATCGTCATGGCAAGGATGCCACTATGCATACGTTGGTGGCGGGATTTATTGAGCCCGGCGAAAGTGCTGAACAGGCTGTCCATCGTGAAGTACAGGAAGAGACCGGGCTAACCCTTGGCAGGCTCAAATATTGTTTCAGCCAGAGCTGGCCCTTTCCCCACTCCCTGATGATGGGTTTTCATGCGGAGTATGAGTGCGGCGAGTTGGTTCTGGACGACGATGAGCTATGCTCTGCTGCGTGGTTTCATCGCCATAACCTGCCGGAGCTACCGCCAGATTTTACCATTGCCGGGAAATTAGTTCATTTTTTTTTATGATAATATACAATCATATATGTTTAGTTCAAAAATAATCACCACAACTGAAGCAGGTGATGCCGTTACTGGGTCCGAGGATCAGAATTACCTTTTGGGAAATTAAGTCCAAGTCGGTGCTGTAAGCCAAATATCGAAGGGCCCGGTGTGGGAAATCCGCACGCCGGGATTGAGAGAGTTGGAGTCACAATTAGTGGCTTCTTCGAGCCAGTGCGGAAAGAGAGGTTCCTGCCGCTGACTCGACAACACCCGATGGGCATAAATGCAGCTAACAAAGTAGCTCAATGCTTAAAGCGGAAACAGCGATTGGAGTCTGGTGGCAAGCATCATGTTGCCTTCTGCCCGGAGTTTACCAGTCATAAACGCCTGCATACCATCCATTTTGCCAGATATAATGGCCTGCATAGTGGTAGTGTCCATGATCAGAGTAACGCTCGGATCATCGTGGACACCATCAATCATTTCGCAAGTGCCATTTTTTACAACAAGATGCCAGCTATTGGCATCTTCAAGATCAAACTGAAACACCTCATCCATATCGTTGGCGGCTTCAGCATTAAAACGTGCCTGCATGGAATCAATGATTTCGCTGACGGTGCTCATGACTGGTTGCCCCTGTTTTTTAGTTATGTGAGTGGCATCTACGAGATTATGAGTATTGGCAGAGGGTGTCAACGATGCTCAAGGAAGTTGAAAAAAATCAGGCACCAGTTCTGTTGCCAGTCCGTAATGGCAATCATCAAAGCTACTGGCACCTTCGCTGGGATCGAGATTCAGCTCAATGGTTTGCGCTCCGGCCATTTTGGCTTGCTGGAAAAAGCCGGCAGCGGGGTAGACATTTCCAGAGGTGCCTATGCTGACAAACAGGTCGCATTGAGACAACGCATCGTAAATTGTCTCCATTGCCAAAGGTATTTCGCCAAACCAGACAATATTCGGGCGGATGGTTCCTGTACGTTGACACCTCACGCAAACACTCTCTGTACTCAAGTCGTAAACAATTTTCTCAATGATGCCGCAGTCTGTGCAACGCGACTGCAGGAGCTCACCGTGCATATGAATCAGGTTTTTCGAACCAGCACGATCGTGAAGGTCATCAACATTCTGGGTGACCAGTAGAAAATTACCAGCAAAGTGTTGTTCAAACCTGGCCAAGGCCCTGTGTGCCGCATTTGGCACAACGGAGTTGAGCTGACGACGTCGGGCATTGTAAAACTTGTGCACCTGGTCTGGGTTGCGTCGGAATGCTTCTGGTGTGGCAACATCCTCCACCTTGTGGTTATCCCACAAACCATCTTTTAAGCGGAAGGTGCTCAGGCCGGACTCAGCAGAGATACCTGCTCCAGTCAGGACTACTATGGAGTGGATACATGAGAAGTCAGCAATCATGGTAGTTGGACTCTTATGCGTGGTGAAGGAATGGGGGAGTGTCTGCTATGGGTCAGCAAGAGGCAATCCCGAAATTGCTAATAATATTTTTGTCGTGCAACTCTGGCGTAGTGTAAAGTACGGTTGTTTGGCCAAAATCATTTACGTCACGGTGTGTGTGCAGCGTTTAAGGAGAATCTTTTGGAGTACCTGGCAGAGTTTATTTTATTTCTCGCTAAGACGGTCACCATCATTGGTGGCTTGGCAATTATTGCTGCTCTGGTCGCAGCATTGGGCCAGAAAACCAAAAAAATGCACAAAGGGCATCTGGAGATTACCCAATTAAATGAACACTACGAGCATTTGCAAACTGACCTGAAACAGGCACTGCTTGACAAAGATCAATTGAAAAAAGCCGCAAAAGAGGAGAAAGAGAAGGTCAAGCTGGAAAAGAAAGCAAATAAGAAAAATCCTGATGCCAAGGTGATCAAACCCAGGGTTTTCGTCCTCGATTTCCATGGTGACATCAAAGCCTCATCAGTCAAGTCTCTGCGTGAAGAGATTACCGCCGTGCTTTCCTTGGCGAATGCAGAATGCGACGAAGTGGTAGTTCGTCTGGAAAGTGGTGGTGGCCTGGTTCACTCTTATGGCCTGGCAGCTTCACAGCTGAAGCGAATCCGGAATAAAGGTGTCAAGCTGACGGTTACCGTAGACAAAGTTGCCGCTAGTGGCGGCTATATGATGGCCTGTGTTGCCAGTCATATTGTTGCTGCACCATTCGCAGTGCTTGGTTCTATTGGCGTAATGGCTCAGTTGCCCAATGTTCATCGCCTGTTAAAAAAACACGATATTGATATTGAACTGCACACCGCTGGTGAATATAAACGCACACTGACCATACTGGGCGAAAACACAGAAAAAGGACGCAAGAAGTTTATTCGGGATATGCAAGACACCCACGAACTGTTCAAGGAATTTGTCAAAACTGAACGGGAAGTGGTTGATATTGACAAAGTAGCCACAGGTGAAATCTGGTATGGTCAAAAAGCATTGGCATTGCAGCTGATTGATGACATTAGCACCAGTGATGAATATATCTACCAGAAAGTTGACCAGTTTGACCTGGTTCAGGTTGAATACGTGACGAAAAAAGGTATCGTCGACAAGCTTGGCATGGCTGCCGAATCTGCACTGGATCATACATTAATGAAGTGGTGGGGAAGGTTCAACAGTAGCCGCTTTTTCTCTTGATTTGCCGCTGGGTTATTTTTGAACTATCCAGCTGGATAATAATCAAACCAGGTAGTAATAAAATAACCCTAAAAAGTACAAAAAGGAATGAATCCCGTTGGTGTCTCAGCTCAGCAACAGTCTCAGCCCCCGAAAAATAACACCTCTGTTAAAGTAAGACACTGGGCTCAGTCACGCACTGCCCGGGTTATTGCCGGGGTTGCGGTACTGGGTGTGGGTGCGCTGACAGGATTTGCTGCATCCTTCTTTATTGCCAGCACCTTTACCGCTGCGCTTGTGGCGGGAGCTGTTACAGTCGTACTAGCCGGTGCGGTCTATGGCTATATTCGCTGCAAAAGCGAAATGGCACTCTATCCCTTTGCTACTGAAATTTTCAATGCATCTCCGCCGATTCATACGAACAAACAATCACACAAGGCTCTCACGGAACAAGAGCAACGAGCTCATCAAATGCTTACCCGTCATGGATATCGACTCTACCCAAGCTCACGAGATGGCAACTGTTTCTACGATGCCATCGCTCATCAGTGCCCGGCAGCTGTGACCAATGCACTGGAATTGCGGATGCGCGTGGCGAGCTTTGCCGGGACTTGGCAACAATGTTATCCAAAGGCAGATCCAGGTTTTACCGCCATTGAAGGTCGAGCTTACGCTCGCCTGCGCGGGGATGACGTCCAGTTTTCAAAATTCCATTCGGGACTCGAAGAAATTGGTACTCCTGGCTGTTATGCAGACCAGATTGATGCTTATTTTGCTGCCCAGCTGCTGGCAAGACCCATCGTCGTTGTCAACATTTTGGGGGAAGTGACTCTTGCTGTCGATGGCGCTGGCAGACAGATTGATTGGCTCCGGCAGTTGTCGGTTGAACTGATACCCGCCGATACCATTTTACTGGTGCATGATCAAAATCACTTTATGGGCGCAGATCCTGTACCCAATGGATTTCAAGTTGATTCGAGGCGGCAAATGAGCGAAGCCTTTATGCCCCCGGGTGCCGGGAGCACAGAAATACCATGTGGCTGGGGTGAGCGAATGCAGCCACAGAGTAGCAATTTGAAAGGCGACGGGTATATTAGTCCCGACGCAACTGCTCAGACAAGGCGATGGGTGACTCAAAGCGAAAGACCACAATGTAGGAGGAGACAATCAGTGACAGAATCGCTGTTGCCTGAATAATGTGCGCGGGGATTGAGCCAATAATTCCCTGACTGCTGGCAAAAGCTGCGATCAGAATTGAAAATTCACTGGTTTGGCCCAGGCGAAAACCAACCTCCCAGGCTGTAGCCCGGTTCTCACTGGCCTTGCGTAATAAGAAGCCAAAAACCACCGGTTTAATAACCACAACCACTGCGGCCATCACCAGGGCCGGGAGCAACACATGGCTGACCAGGTCGAGGTTAAAACTGGCCCCAATGGAGAAGAAGAACAGCACAAGGAAAAAATCTCTCAATGGTTTCAAATTGATGGCAATGTACTGGGCTATGGGACTGGTAGCGATGCTAATACCAGCAATAAAAGCACCAATTTCATAGGAAAGATCAAGGCTGTGTGCCAGCTCGGCAATACCAAGGCACCAGCCAAGGGCCATCAGGAAGAGGTATTCATAGAAACGGTCAAAGCGCGCCATCAACGGCAGCAGGAGATACTTCACCATCATAATTGCACTGAAAATAAGGGCTGGCAGAGCAATAAAGGCGATGATCAGTTCATTGTAACTGCCACTGTGTTCCGGGTTCAGGTTGTAGAGCAGCAACAAAGCGATGATAGCCATCAAATCCTGCAGCAGTAACAAGCTGACCATCATCTCGCCGGTGTGCTTGTGATGAAGAACGGTCGTCGGCAGTAGTTTGATGCCAATAATCGTACTGGAAAACATCATGCTAGCACCAATGATGACCGACTCAATAGAAGACAAACCAAACAGTTGCCCAAGTCCATAGCCAACCAGGGCAAAAAGAAATGAACTGAGCAAGCCAACTGTGGCAGTCTTTTTCAATAAGTGGGCCAAATGGCTTGGCTGCATGTCCAGGCCAAGCAGGAACAGCAGGAATATAATGCCAACATGGGCAATATCATTAAGAAGATTGGTGTCGTTTACCACTTCCAAGCCATATGGCCCGAGGATGGCACCGAGGGCAATATACGCCACCAACAACGGTTGACGAGTGAACAGCGCCCCAGTAGCGAGTATCGCTGCCCCGGTAAAAATCAGAAAAAAGGAAAAGAGCAGGGGACCGCTTTCCATGATTAAAGCTCATTCTTGGATTATTTATGGAAGTCACAGTATAACCAACAGTTTGGTTTTTGTGCGGTGGATGCAAAAAACTGCTTTTCCCTGAACACAATATTCTTTATCGTCGCCGCCAGGATTTCCTGCATTGTGCACTAATCGGCCATGGGGGATTGGCATTGGACATAGTCTGAGAAGTTTGATTAACTTGAATCGGTACGTCCCCCGAGCAGATGGAGAACATTAAAAATGAAAATAAAGAAAGATAGCACCGTTGACGCCGTTGCTGCCGTCGCTTTGATTGCCCTGGTGGTGGTTACTGCTGTCTATTGGGTAAGTTCTCAATAGAACTACAATACGAGCTTCAGTTTTTTTCCAGCACTGCGTGAACCACCAGCACAAGAGCCAAGACGAGGAGTACAGTTGCTACTATTCCCGCCACGATAAAATGTGCTGGTTTGCCGTGTTGAAAATCGTTCTCAAGCCTCGACCTCTTCTGGACTCCGAAAGCAGCCGATATTGTACTCAGTATGACGGACTTCAGACCCGTTCCTTTCCTTTCTGTCATCCGCCATGCTCCTTTATTGCTCTAAAATGGTCACCCGAATCTTGTAATGTGTATCACGAGCAGCAAAATAGCCAATCCAGCTATCATTCTGCGCTTCAGTCCAGGACACGACTTGGTCAGCTGCAGCCTGTGTCACCCAGGAACCATAGGCCTGTGCCCGAGGCAGAATGATATATAGCAGCGCTCCGAGCACCAAGCCGTTACTGGCCGAGGTTAGCGCTTTTTGTGCGGCAATGTTCACTGCCCCGGTGGTGTAGTAGTTTATTATGCCGTCAAGGGCGTAGTAACTGAACAAGGGCAACAGGGTGGCCGCCACCGGCAGGGCATATTGCTGAACGGTTTTTGGTACAGGAATCAACTGATAACCTGTGGAGGCAATGGCCTCGGCTCGTTCACCAATGGAAATAAGATGGTGCTGAAGATTCCTGTTTAGTGGTGCAGAGCGTTCGTTCTCCCCGAGTGGAATTAAATTGATGAGTTGTTGGAACCGGTAGCCAATTTCCAGCAAGCCGGCACCAGCCGACAGAGTATAGGCAGTAGTATTACTCCACCCCCGACCGGTAAAAAATTTCATGTAGCCATTATGAATGGTGTACTGAATGCTGGTTTTCAGAGCGTCGTTAAAATCACTGGCGATGCCATCGCTGTTTGCCAAGCCAGCCTCTTTCTGAAGCTGAGACAGCGCTGCAGCCGGCACATTACTGAACAGATTGAAACCATAGCCCACCATAAGCGAGGCGATGCCTTCCAATGTTTCATCGTTCAAGGTGTCCAGCATTGACCAGTGACCGACTATCTCTGGTAAACGTCCCTCTTTGTGGATGGATTTAAGAGAGTCAGCGACCACAGTTGAGACGCAATCGAGCATGGCATTGGGAGGCGTAGTTCTGAGATAAGTTCTGAATGTCTCGGTTTTGCTGCTGAGAATTTCGTTTTTGGCCAGACGCTTATGACTCACCTCAGCAGCCTCTGGTCGGAAAGGATCACCAGCGACGTCCTCACCGTAATTAGTCAGCAGGGAGTAGGTGATAAAGCCCTTCACAAAATCTCTTGAACACTTTGTCATCAGTGTCTGACTCTGGGCGTAAACCTGATCAAACAAAAAGTTGTCAATTACTTTAAGAAGATCAAGTTCCAACAGCAGATAATTCCACCGTAACAGCGTTGGCCAGAAATTGTGAGGCTGCCAGACAACTGAGTTCATGGCCATGATGGGCAAAATTTGCGGTACAAAAGCACCTGCAACTGCCACCTTGGAGAGATTTTCTTCTTTTTCCAAATAAACTCGCACTTGCTTACCCACCATGTCTTCGGTGGTGTTGAGTGTAAGGTTAATGAACTGGTCACTGTTTGCCTGAGCAACACCGTCCTTAGTGGTAACGTTTACTGCTCTGTCGTGCCAGTGAAGATCACCATCTGAGTCTGTTTTATCGGAGAAAACAATCTGTTCGTCAGAGCTATGGAAAGTTATCGGTATATTTCCGTGAATCTGCCCATCAAGTGCCGAAGTGTCAATCTGCAGGTGAACCGGATTATTGTTTTCGATTTTCAAATCAACAGCATGGTTTTTCCCCGGAGTTAGCATCTGATGAGCATCTGCGTTACAGCTGTTGTGCAAGATCATGCTCAACATGAAAGCAACAAGCGGTACGATAGACTGGCACCAACGCAACGGACGACAATGACAGAATGCGGTTTTACTGTTTTTAATTATCTCATACGTCAGACAGGCCATGTTTTTTCTCGGATCGTGGCCATCCATTGCCGTGTAAAAAAAGCCACTGGTGTGTGGCCGTAGCGAGGGTTATCACATTTGTTCGATATTTTAATTAAGCATAATCTGGTTATTTTTCATGCCTTGAAAGATTTCAGGTTTTACGATCTTTGCGAACAAGTTCCGATGCTTCAAAAGCTGTCTTAACGCCAACACCAGTTACTGCCCGGTAAAGATATCAATCCGATAGCGTATGGTGTCAGCCATAAGGTACTGCGACCAGCTGCCCGCCTCTGAGCCAATGTAATCCAGAACAGGCTTTTGCACTTTTTGTGCGGTTGCAACGCCAAAACGCTGTAAAACCGGAGAAATCAAAAAGGTTGAGGCCCCAATAACCATGGCTTCATAAGTACTGTTAATCAGAGGAATGGCAGGATTGGTATTGGCCAGATAACTCGTAGACAGTTTGGCAGTCCCGTAGGCCAGGGCAGGAACTGCGGCACCGAGCAAAAACAGCTGCCAATCTGAATAATTCGGCAACGCAATTACCCTGCTCATTGAAACGCCGATGGC
Source organism: Endozoicomonas sp. (assembly GCA_024509075.1). GTDB lineage: Bacteria > Pseudomonadota > Gammaproteobacteria > Pseudomonadales > Endozoicomonadaceae > Endozoicomonas. The sequence goes on along the minus strand of JAKROC010000003.1, from coordinate 35,144 downwards.
TTCGGTCCGTTTGGTAAAAGCATACAGGTGGTGGGATTTTTCCCGGCCATCTGCGCTTTGGTGTGCAAACAACCGACCGATGATTTCCAACACTCCTTCACCGGTAGCCAATGGTAATGAGTAGCGTTCATCGATATTGTGGTATCTAAGCCGTCCCTTGAAGAATTCTTCATAACCACTTTGCAGGGAGTACTGGGCCGCTTTGATTAAGGATCGATCCAAGTCTCTTTGCAATAACGCATCATCCATTGTGTTGGAAAAACCAATGGTCTGTTTTAACAGTTTGAAAAAGTCGCCTGTTTCCATGGCAAACGTGTTAAAGCCATAACCCACCATGATTTTTGCCAGCCCATTAATGGATTCCTGGTCCAAATTTTTCAGGTAATGCCACTCACTGGCCAGCTCGTTGGCCTGGAAATTCACCAGGGTTGTTGCCACTGTGCTGGCCATGCAATCCATCATCCGTTTGAATGGGGCACTGGAGACAAAAGTACGGAAAGTCTCTGTTTTAGACCGGACTGGCCCGGAGGCTTCGCCGTAATTAGCCACTTCAAATAACAGGAAACCCTCAACAAAATCGGTGGAGCACTGAGCCATCAGCGAGCGTTGCTGACCAAAAGTGTGACTCATGACCATCTCGCGAATGGACTTGATAATGTTGCCCTCGAACACCTTGAAGTTCCAGCGCATCAGCGCATGGTAAAAGATGGTGGGTGATGGCCCCCAGGTAACATCGTTCATCAGGATAATGGGCAGTAGTTGGGGGAAAAAAGCCGCCAGTGCCGAAAGTTTCGACAGGTCATGCTCCCGGGTCATGCGAATGGTCAGTTTTTGCCCGGCGAACTGCTCACCGAGATTGAGATGGACAAGTGGTGTATTGCTGATTGACTGGCCATTTTCCCCGACTGTTGCCTGGTTGTGCCACAACAACTGTTGCCCGCCATTGTCAAAGGTTACGTGCTCATTGTTGAGAATAAGAGTTATGGGAAGCTTTCCCTGCAGGTCGTCGATCAGTGTTCGGGCGTCTATCGCGATAACTGCTTGCTCACTTGACGTGTCCACGGTAATTTCAGACTCTTTGGTCAGCAAATAAGGTGTATCCGCCGATTGCGCGTAGATAGTGGGAACGAAAAGAAAAAAAAGACACGCTGCACAGCAAAGCGTGCGAGACATTATAATTGGCATACCCACCATCCTGAATAGGTGGTACTCCGTTACCATTTAATTGGTACACAGCCGACATAAATAGTGCCGAACTTTTCAGTGTTATTGTTTAATTAGTCCTTTGCTCAGTGAAAAAGTTTCTCAATATGAGAAATGTCACTGTTATTGCCCGTCAGGATGACAATATCATCTATCTCCAAGGTCATATCTGGGCAGGGCTGCAGGATCATATTATCTCGACGCACCTCTACAATGGACACGTCAGTACCTTTAAAATCCAAAGAACCAATGGTCTGTCGGCAGGCTGTACTGTTTTTGCTCAACGTCACTGCGTGGCGGTAGGTGTTGTGGTCATTCTCCAGCAAGTAATCACTAAGACCGGGATAAAAACCGTTGAGAATTTCATACCCCTGGGCCCTCGCTTCATTAACCCGCTTATGCACATGAGCCGGGTTCATCCCCAGCATCAACAGCGCGTGTTTGACAATGACCAGGCCCGATTCCAGTGCTTCAGGAATAACAACGGTGGCACCGGCTTTTTTCAACTCGTCGGAGCGGCTGTCAAACCGGGTGCGAACCAGTACTGGTACATCCGGTGAGTTCTCTCGGATAACCTTCAGGATGGTCAGGGCATTTTCCGGGCGGTCAATACAGATAACCACCTGACTTGCTCGCTCCAGGCCACCAGCCACCAGCAACTCCAGTTTGCGACAGTCACCAAAAAACACCGGATCACCGGCAAGACCAGCCTCACGGACATGAATTGGATCGTCATCAATGGCCACAAACGACTTGTTCTCCTGAGTCAGGAAGCGAGCTATGGTCTGGCCAACACGGCCATAACCGCAAATCAGGGTGTGATGGTGGATATGAGCTGTCTGTTTGCGCACTTCTTCTTCTTTTACCCGGTCGATACTCTCTTCCGACTTGTCAAACTTGACCAGACTGACAATGGCGTTGCTGTTGCGAATCAGAAGGGGGGCGATAATCATGGTCAGGATGGTTACTGCCAATACCACTGAGGTGAGGTTGCCGCCACTCTCACCATATTGGGAAGCTAGGGCAATCAGAGCAAAGCAGAACTCGCCACCCTGGGCTAACGACAGACTGGTGCGCAAAGAGATATTCTTACTTTCAGTGAACATTCTGGCCAGAAGATAGACGACCAAAAACTTAAAGATGACCAGTGCCAGAGTGCCCAGCAAAATTTCCTGCCAGAAAGTCAGTAAGACATCAATATCCAGAATCAAACCTACAGAGACAAAAAACAGACCTAACAGCACATCCCGGAATGGGCGGATGTCAGCCTCAACCTGATGCTTGTAGTGGCTTTCGCCCATCATCATGCCAGCGACAAAGCCGCCAAGAGCCATGGATAAATCCATGGCGTGGGAGAGCCAGGCTGCCATCAAGGCAGTAACCAGAGCCATTAGTACAAACAACTCTTCGGAACGGGCCTTGGCAGCTTCGTGGAATAGCCGCGGCAACACCCACTTACCAACTGCCAGCATAAAGACCACAAATACCACACCTTCAGCAAGGGTATAGCCAAGGGACGAGGCTACTGAACCGGAGCTACCACCGATCATGGCGGGAATCATAATCAGAAAGAGGACGGCGGCAATATCTTGAAACAGCAATACGCTGATGGCCAGCTGTCCCTGGCGCGAGCGTATCTCGTTACTCTGGGTCAACTCTTTGGAGACAATGGCGGTGGATGAGAGCGCCAGGGCTGAAGCACAGACCAGCGACGTTTGAACTGCAAAGCCAAATGTTACCAGCATACTGAAAATACCTGCCCCGGTGAGCAGTACTTGCAGGCCGCCAAAGCCAAAAACCTCCTTTTTCATCGCCATAATGGTCTTCAGGGAAAACTCCAGTCCCAGGGTGAAAAGGAGGAATACCACACCAATTTCGGCCAGCAGAGCGATATCGAAGTCCTGTTGAATCAACCCGGAAGTGGTGGGGCCAACAACAATACCGACAAACAGATAGCCGAGGCTTTCAGGTAGTTGGAAACGCTTGAAAAAAGCAATGGTGATGGCCGACAAGGTCAGGATAAGTACGAGCTGATTAAAAAATGTAAAGTCCATTGTGCCGCCAGCTGTAATTTATTAACGTGCAATGAAATATAACCAGCCTGAAAATAGTCCGGTTTTTTTACTGCGTTACCTTGTTTGATTTTATGGTTATGAACCATCGAACAGTTAACTGTCTGTCACTTTTTAGACCACCTTTTCAACAGATAGTTTTTACTTCAGTTTGCACTCATATACTACGTTCGCAAACTGCCTTTGTGAACAGGCAATCAGGACTCGGACAAAACAACTGGACGAAATGCTCAAGAGAGGGTTTATGCCATCTGCCATTAATCTTCTGGCCTGTGTTCAAAAATTGTTGGTTTCAGGCTAGCATGGGGCAGTTAACAGCCATTACTGGCAGGGACAGCATGACTAACTGCTCATTGGATCGTAACAAATCATCGGCGTCTGCGAATAACATCAATGGAAACAATGTGTCTGAATCCATTTCTAATAAAGTCTGTGAAGATAAAAACCGCCTGCTGAAACTGGCCACCCACGCTTCTGTGGCCACTGCGAGTGTCCTCATTGTGGCTAAGTTGGTTGTCTGGTTTATGACCGGCTCCATGAGCCTGCTGGCCACGCTGCTCGACTCCACCATGGATGTTCTCGCCTCGCTGATCACATTATTTGCTGTGCGCATTGCCATTGCACCGGCTGATCACAACCACCATTTCGGGCATGGTAAAGCGGAACAACTGGCAGTCCTGGCTCAATCCGCCTTTATTGGGGGGTCTGCCGTTGTGCTGATGCTTAATTCACTGGATCGTATCTCTGGGGATGATGTCTTTATTGAGAATGAAAACGCCGGTATTGCTGTAATGATCTTCTCACTGATGGCAACGTCGGTGCTATTGATGATACAACGTTATGTAATCAAACGAACCGACTCCCCGGCCATCAAGTCCGACTCGTTGCACTACAAAGTTGATATTTTGACCAATTTTGCCGTCCTGACGGCTTTGGCCGGTGCCAGCCTGGGCTACGGCCAGCTGGATAACCTTCTGGCACTGTTGATTGGCATCTACATGCTGTATAGCGTGCGCAGTCTGGCATGGGAAGCCATCCAGCAATTGATGGATCGGGCCTTGCCTGAAGAAGATTTACAGGAGATTGAACGGCGGGCTCTGTCCATAAACGGTGTGTTGGGCATTCACCATGTCAGAACCCGGGTGTCAGGCTCAATTCCCTTTATTGAGATGCACCTGGACCTTAAGGCCGACATAACTCTGGATTGTGCCCACGAACTTGGTGCCAAGGCCAAGCGAGCAGTACTGGAATATCTACCAAATGCTGATGTTATGTTCCATCTTGACCCTATAGACCATTAGGTAATTCTCTGAGCGTCGTAGATTGTCAAACACTCAACGCTCCTCGCTGTCTCCAGCATTATTTCTATCCTGACGCACACCGCCAATGACCAGCAGGCAAGGCGTCAGAATCAGTGTCAGTACCGTGGCAAAGGCCAAGCCTCCAGCAATGGCGGTGGAAAGCTGGTTCCACCATTGAGCAGTGGGACCACCAATTTCCAATTGATGGTTAAACAAATCTATATTGGTGGACAGTACCATAGGCATCAACCCCAGGATGGTGGTAATGGTGGTCAGCATTACTGGGCGCAGGCGCTGGGCACCGGTGCGCAAGACAGCCTCTTCAGCCTTCATACCTCGGACGCGCAATGTATTGTAAGTATCGATCAGGACAATATTATTGTTGACGACAATGCCTGCCAGTGAGATCACGCCGAGGCCGCACATGACAATACCAAAGGGCTTGCCCGCCAGTAGCAGGCCAAGCATAACACCCCCGGTAGACAGCACCACTGCCGACATGATCATAAATGCCTGGTAGAAACTGTTGAACTGCGTCACCAGAATTAAAGCCATCACAAACAACGCAATGGTAAATGCCTTGAGCAGAAACTGCCCGCTCTCCTGTTGGTCTTCATTCTGCCCTTTGATGGTGATGCGAACCTCTTCAGGCACTGACAGCGCATCAAGCCGGTTGCTAAGTTCTGGAAGCAGATTATTCAATAAAATGCCCTCGGCCACATCGGCAGAAATAGTTACTGTGCGCTTGCCATCAAGGCGTTTGATGCTGTCCATTCTGGGGGCGATTTTCCGGGTGGTGAAGTTGTTGATGGGCACCAGCCCGGCAGGTGTCATCAGGCGCAGCTGATCGATGCTGTCCATGTGACGGTCGGATTCCGGAAAACGTATGCGAATATCCACTTCATCGTTGCTGTCGTCAGGTCTGAAGCTACCCACTGTCAAGCCCGATGTAACCAACCGAACCAGTCCACCTGCGCTACTGACATCAGCACCGTATCGGGCCGCTTCTGTACGGTCAACATCAATACGCCACTCGTAACCAGGTGCTGGGCCATCGTCTTCCAGGTTGGTAAAACCACCTGTATCCATCAATAACGCCCTGATCATGTTGACACTGCTGTGCAGTGCTTCAAGATCGTTGGCGCTGACTACAAGTTTCAAGGGCTTACCTTGGGGTGGGCCGTCTTTTTTGCGTTCCACAGTGATATCAAGCCCGGCAAAGTGAGACAGCTTTTCATTGAGTTCTGCCACCACCAGCGCTGCTTTTTGTCGATACTGCCAATCCACCATGTTCAGCCGCAGAGTGCCGACTTCCTGGTTGTCGCCAGTACGGGCATAAAGTGTTTTCAATTCCGGTTGTCGCAACACGATGGTTTCTACCTGTTGCAGAATGTCGTCTTTCTCGTCAATGGAGAGATTGCTGGAGTTTGTCCGTACCTTGATGACTATGCTGTTGGTGTCCACATCCGGGAAGAATTCGATGCCTTTGCCAAGATTGGCAAAAGCAATGTAGATGGTCATCACGGCTGCCATACCCAGCAACAGCATTTTGACTGGATGTTGGATGGCTCGGCGCAAAAGACGAATATAAGCGCCGACATAGCCCGGCACTCTGTGTAAATCACCACTTTCCGCCTCGGTCAATGCCTGTTTTTCCCGTTCATCAATAATTCGCGGCCGGCCAAAGACTGAGCCAATAGTGGGGATGAAAATCAGTGCCATGAGCAGCGACGCCGACAGGGTAGCAATGAGCGTCAGGGGCAGGTAGGTCATCATCTCGCCCATAATGCCCGGCCAGAACATGAGCGGGAAAAAAGCTGCCAGTGTTGTGGCAGTGGAGGCGATGATAGGCCAGGCCATGCGCATTGCCGCCTGTTGATAAGCCTGCTGACGCGGGATGCCCTCGCTCATTTTGCGGTCGGCGTATTCGGTGACGACGATGGCACCATCAACCAACATACCGACGGCGATCATCAGAGCCACCAGGACAATCATGTTGATGGTCAGCCCCATCAGGGCAATGATCAAAATGCCAGTCAGGAACGAACCGGGAATGGCAATGGCCGTCAGCACCGCACTGCGCACGCCCAATGCGCCAACGATGACCGTTACGACCAGGATAATAGCTGCCAGTACACTGTTTTGCAGGTCGTTGACCATATCCACCACTTCTACCGACTGATCGCCCACGTAATCCACATTGAGGGTTTTCGGGGCCCGCTTTTGGGCTTCATCCATGATTGCCCGGGTCAGGGCTACAGTCTCAATAATGTTCTCTCCGGGGCGTTTTTTGATCTCCAGGGCAATGCTGCTTCGGCCATTCATACGGGCGTAACCGCCACCTTCTTTAAAGGTACTGCGGACACTGGCAATATCAGCAAATGTGATGACCCGGTCATCATCGGACTTGACCGGTTGGGAGAGAATATCTGCCGGTGTCTCATAGACTGCGGGAACCTTCACCGCAAAGCGCCCTTTGCCATTATCCAGATTGCCCGCAACCACCAGGCGATTGTTCTGCGACACCAGGTTAATAACGTCAGCCGGAACCAACCCGTAACTTTCCAGTTTTAACGGGTCGATAATGACATCCACCACCTCTTCCCGGTCGCCGGCAATGTCCACCTCTAAAATTTGCTTTCTCGATTCCAGCTCATCTTTCAAGGCCCGTGCCATTTGCACCAGAGCCCGTTGTGGCAATTCGCCGGAAAGTACCACAGTCACCACCGGTGCCATGCTGGCGAAGGAGATCTGGCTGATCACCGGTTCATCCGTATCCTGGGGCAGTTTACTCTTGGCCAGATTCACTTTATCCCGAACCTCGGCCATCACTTCATCGGTATCCAGGCCAGCAACAAACTCCAACGTGACGGTTGCGTTGGACTGTGATGCTGTGGCGCGCAGCTCTTTAACACCTTCAATGGCTCGAAGCTCATTTTCCAGTGGCAGTACCAGCAACCGCTCAGCATCTTCTGGTGATATGCCTTCGTGGGAAACAGAAATGCGAATCACCGGAATGGTAATATCCGGGCTCGACTCCCGGGGAATGGTCAGATAGCTGACCAGCCCAGTGAGCAGAATTAATGCCAGCATCATAAACACCGCACGAGTGCGGCTGAGCGCCGCGAAGATCAATGAATGCATAGCTTAACCCTCCGATGGGGCAGGGGAGATCACCTCTACCTGGTCGCCGGAACGAACAAAACCTTGGCCGCGGGTGATGATTCTGGCCCCATCGGGAATGCCGGTGATCCATAAACGGTCACTCTCTGATTTCACCACATCAACGGCAGTAAATTGCACCTGATTGTCAGGGGAAACCCACTTAACCCCGGGCTTCCCGGCTTCATCCAGCGTCAGCAGAGCAGGGCTGACAGATAATGCCTGAACCTGATCCATCAGCAAATCGGCCTTGACGCTGAGTCCAGCAGAAATGGTCATCTCAGGGTTGGCAATGCTTAGTTCAACAGCAAACGTGCGGGTAGAAGGGTTGGCCTGACGATCAATAAAACGAATGGTTGCTGTACTGGTTTCGCCCGAGGGAAAACGCACTGTGGCGGATTGACCAAGCGAAAAGTGGCCAACATGCGTCTGTGGAACGTCAACTCGGATAACCAGTGGGTCAAGGTCAAGAATCTCAGCCACTGGCTTACCTTTATCAATAAAGTCGCCAATTTCTACCATGCGCTGGTTAAGAATGCCGGTGATGGGCGCATTGATGCGTGTGTTATCCAACTCTGTTTGCAACTGCGCCCTCAGAGCGATGGCCTCGGCACGATCAGCTTCGAGCTGGGTGATCTGGTTTCCTGCAATGTAGTTATTCTCTTGCAACGACAAGGCCGACTGGTAATCCTGTTCGGCCTGTCGGACTTTGGCTTTGGCCGATCGCAGCTGAGCCTTCAGGCTCCCTTCGTGCAGGCGGATAATTTCCTGACCTTGGCGCACCATTTGGCCGCGCTCGGCCGTGATGCCAACAACACGGGCAGCCACTTCTGCGCTGACCATGACAGTGCGGTCGGTCTGTGTGGTGCCGTAAAGCGTCAGCATGCGATTGATGTTCACATGGTCAAAGCGCGAGGCGTGAACAACCGGAACCGACTGGTTTTGAAGATTTTGCGCAGCGGGGAGGGCGCGTTGGCGTGAGTCATTAATGTCAACGACATCTGCCGTCATTAGATAGAGGCTGATGCCGGCAACAATAACACCGACGATCAACCAGGAGCCATTAATATTGGCCAATTTATTCTTCTTGGTCATCATTCAGATTCTTTTTGTTTGATTCTCGCAGTATGTTATCTGAAATGCGACCGGTTTCTTTTATACTCGTCCATTGGGTATATATGCAAAGGAGCATTTTACCTGTGGATCACTGATTGAATTACCTGCGACAGTGGGTATTCATAGTAGTGGTGCGGCACATGATGATAAGCAAAGCTGGCCAGTGCCAACGCCGATTGGATGCCGTGGGACAAGGAATGTTCAGTAGCCAGCTCAAAAAATGTATGGCCCAAGTGCATAACACCGAAAATATTGGCCCATAGGCCGTGATCGTGATCCTGGTAATGTTTCTGCCCGTTACCGATAAATTCTCCAACACCCTGGCTGTGGTCAATAATCTCGGCAATGTGAAATCCTGCACCCACCAGACTGGCAAGTCGCTCCAGAACTGATGCGTGGTTCTGATCAGCCAAATCCAGCGCTGTGCTGGAGTGCTCCAAAAAATCCACGCCGTGTAAAACAAGACCGGCCAAATCACCATAACCAATGACAGTCTTGAAGGCGTGATTCCGGTAAAGCTTCCAGCGATCAAGGACATAAACAGACACCGGTGTATTATCTGCAGCAAAGACCAGCACCATGGAGTAACTACTGCCAATATCCAATACCAGGAACTCGCCATTGATTGCAGCACCGAGATCCGTAATGTCTTTGCTATTAAGAGTGTGGATTTTGGGCTTAAACAGGTGGAGTGTTTCTGAGTTTTTGCTGGTGCCGATCAGATAGTCTGATATTTCTGTCACTTGATCCAGGTCTTTGCGGGCATGATTAATCAAGGCTGGGTGCAAATGGGTAATCAGCGCCTGGACTACCACATTTTCTTTATAGACTGATGGTAGCTCCTGGTAATCAAGACTAATGGGAAGTTGAGTTTCCTTATTATCTTTTCGTACGGTTATGGCCCCAAGTTTTGACAGGCCATCATTACTGAGGTGAAAGAGACCTTGGGCATCCATAGCACAAGGCTCAGAGATTTCATCTTGATTAGTGGTCAAAAATATTAACGTTGATTGGCAAACACCACTGTGTTCTGCACAGTCCACCGAGATGGTAGCGGGCACCTTGCCACCGCCAAGATAATTAATTGAAATGTCATGTGATGCCGCACACGAATCCCAAGAGAGGAAGTGAAAGAGAAACACAAAAGAGAGCCGACTCTTTAGCTGATTGGCCATTTTACATCCTGATCATTTGTTTTATTGGTCGGGCTTAGAATAGACAGCCTGTCAAAAGATGCAAATAAGAATGATTATCAATAAAAGGATGAGAGAATATCCTAGTATTTAACATAATATATATTATGAGAACTTACATCTTGCGACCTGTGACGTCGATTAATAAGACACCTGTTGTGGCGACCGAAAATAGATGTGGAACAGAAGCTCCCGTCGTGGGTACGACAGCCGATAGCTATTTTCCCAGTGAATTTTTTCTGAAACCTGTTGTCTGATTACCCATGTGAGTCAAGCGCATCTGCGCCATTCACCGCTTGTGTAGGTATCAGTTTTAGTGTTTTTTGCCGAAATACTTAACGTCTATGTATAGAGACTTGCTATTACAGTGTGAAACTGTCTACTATTTATTGCAGTACCACTGTCGCCGCAATGGTTGAAAAGACTGGTCTGAAGCCTGATAGCATTGAAAATAAACGACGTTAATAGTCCACAAATACCGCAAAACTAACTAGATAAAGGTAACTGCCAATGACTTTGAAAGGTCTGATCAAACTAACCCAGCTGATGCAAGAGCAACCTCTCACCGTTATCCAGTGGCAAATCCTCCTTGTGGTGGCTGAAAACCCCGGAGAGACCATTACCGATCTGGTTAATGCGGAGAAGCTGACCTGCGGAACTCCCAGCGATATCGCCGTCAGTGTCAAGCGCCTTGGAGAAGGCCGTCATGACAGGCCTGGTTTGGGACTGATAAAGAAAGTGCAGCATGAAGATGATGGTCGTTACTTCAAGTTGACTCTGACTGCCAAGGGCAAAAAGCTGGTCGAGAAAGTTAAACAAAAAGCACGCTACTTGAAGTAACCCCGCGCGTGTCAAGGGCTCTGCATTATCCTTGAGCCCTTCCTTCCTCCTCTATTTTTCCTGCGCTTCTCCGCTCGCCCTATCGCAGCCGCCAGGCATGAAAGCGATTGTTTACGACGATTCTGCTGAGTAACTCCTGACACAGGCTTCATGTGCTTGCCCTTTCGCCTGCCTGATTCTTGTAATTCACAGACAGAGCAATATTTACTGCCGGTAATGTCAGTTACCGGCAGTAAATATTATACTTTAAATACTAATAATACTGGTATTATAATACTGGTATTATTAGTATCTTTTGAGCGGAGCTTTTCTCACTATGAAGGATTTAGGGCAGGATCAACAAAGAAGGCAGCATGTTTTCCGCATTCTTGACCACCTCAAAGAGAGTGGCGAACGAATCAATGCCGACAAGATTGCCCGGCTGGCCAAAATGGGTAAGCAGACGGTATTGCCCTATTACAATGAGTGGCGCTATTTGGGGGTCATTGCCGATGAGCAAGCACTTGAGCTGCCCGTGGAGCTGGTTCGGGGTTTGCAACAAAGCATTGCCAGCTGGAAGCATCAGTTATCCGAGGAACAGCAGCGCTTTGAGGAGTCCGCCAATCAGGAAATAGACGAATTGAAGGAAAATATGCGTCAACTGCTTGATGAAAATGAGCAGCTGGCCGCAACCGGCAACAAGCTCCAGGCTCGCAATGAGGGGTTAGCTTCAGAGCTTGATGCTCTCAAACAATTAATGGCAGAAGAAAAACAAGAACGGCAGGAAGTGGAGCGCACGTTAAACTTGCGACAACAAGAGATTAAACTGCTGCAGTCGCAGATGCAGGAACAAAAAATTGTGCAACAGCAGGCGTTAAGCGCTCTGGAAAAACAGATGGATCAGCGCCATCAGGAGCAACTCAACCACTGGCTCAGGGTGGTCGATGATGAGCGCAGACTAAAACAGGCTACGGAAAAGAAAGTGGATAAACTCAATGATCAGCAGCAAGAGCTGAAAAAAGAGAATCTTGAACTGCACAACCGCCTGGAGAGTAAATCTAAAGCCTACATACGCTCTTGCGAAGAGAGAACCGCCCTTGTGGCAGAGCAGGAAAAGGTACAGGCAATTACACAACTGGCCACCCAAATGATGATTTTGCTGGACTGCAATCAGGATGAGCTACTGCGCTGCGTACGCGATTTGCAGGCTGAATCCACCAAGTCGGTCACCAACGAGCAGCGTTGCAGCACCTTGCAGTCGGCCAAAGAGCAACTGGAAGAACAGCTGGCCCGGGCACAAGAGCGAATCTGTCAGCTCGCCGGTGTGGAGCTTGAGCTTGAGCGAGCCCGTGGCGCTGCCGAGGCTTATGAAAAAGTGCTGCCCGTACAGGCACCTGAGGTGAAACAGTGATTACAAATCCTCTGGTCGGTCTCGCCCCTGACCGCCGTCCTGCCCTTGGCAACCATGACAACTTGATCGGAGCCAACAGTGACAGCGATGCCCTAACGTTGTTTCTGAGCAAATCAGGCTGCCGCTCCTCTGAAACGATGCGACGCTACGAGCGTGAAACAACGCGCCTGACTGCTTTTTTGTATCTGGAACTGGGCATTGGTTACCGAGATGTGCGGTTCAAGCATTTACAGGCTTATTTGCACTTTATACAGAATTTACCCCAGCGCTGGCTAATGGCTGGAATGCTGCCTGGTCAACCAGAACGCATTATGTTCCGCGCTGCCATCAAGCCCGGTAAAAGTACCGACCAGATCATTGATGTGCTCTCTTCTTTCTTCTCTTTTCTGGAGAAGAGTCGCTACACCCCGGGAAACCCGGCAATCTCCCTGGTGCGCTCAGGAGAAAAAGTGGCTCGAGGTCACTCCATCATCCGCTACTTCTACGATGCGGAGTGGCAATTTATCCGGCAGTGTCTGACTGCCCTGCCCTCTGGCACGCGCCGGGAGTGTCTGGATTCAGGTCGTACCCGCTACATTCTGAGTCTGAGCTATGCCTTAGCGTTGCGGGAGTCTGAACTGACTGGTCATAGTTGTCAGGATATATATCCGGATAACGACCAAGGCTACTACCTCAGCGTATTAGGTAAGGGGCGAAAAAGAAGACGGGTGCCAATTAACCAGGCGTTGCAGCAAATGATCATCGACTATCGGCGTTTAAACGGCTATTCCGGACTTTGTGGCGATAATTTCCCGCTGGCACCAAAAATTCGCAACTGCGGCAGTGATCTTGAGTCGTTGTCGAGTAGGGGGCTGCGCTTCTGGTGGCGCTCTTTTATGAGTTATTGTCAGGGCAAGGCTGACCCAGCCATGAGGCAGCGTTTGCAAGACTTGCCATTCCATACCCTGCGCCATACAGCACTCACCCATCTGGCCCGTAAAATGGACATCGAAGACCTTGCTATATTTGCAGGCCATGATTCCATCAACACCACTAGCCAGTACTATCACTCAGAAGCCAGTCGATTGAAAAAATTGGCTGCCGATCACTATATCTGATCGAGAGTAAAGTGCTGTACGATTCTGCCAGCGGGAGAGACCGCTCCACAATGGTCTGGGAACGTAAAATCATGGATCAGGGAAGTTCATGAGTATTTGCCGGGGTTGCAATAAGCTCATTGTTGGGTTTTGGGTTAATGCGATGGGTGCAAAGTGGCATCCGGACTGCCTGAAGTGCCCGGGTTGTCGCAAGTCCATCAAGGATGAATACGTGGTGCTTGATGATCTACCCTGGCATCCGGTTTGCGCCCAAAAGCAAGCGGCACGTCTGTGCTCGGTGTGTCGCAACCCACTGACTAAGAGATATTTTGTCGATTTTTGGGGCAACGCTTTTTGCGACAACCACAAAGGTCATCCGGAGTGTTCCAGTTGTGGCCGATTGGTCTGCGAACACCTGACCGGCGGCGGAATGCAGTATCCCGATGGCGTGGTGATCTGTAACCGTTGCAGCCTCAATGGTGTCTCCTCCCAGGAGCGAGCTAATGTCATTGCTGTACAAATGCGCTCAGCTCTGGCTTCAGTGGGGCTGAAGCTGAACTCAACCCAGACGCCGGTCATGTTATGCCAGCGTGACGAATTGAACGCCGCCAGTCAGCACAACTTCCACGATAATCACCCCATTCTTGGTGTTACCCGTACCACCACTACCCACCAAAAAGGTCGTATCCTGGCCAGAAATTTCGATTGTATTCTTATTCAAATCAACTTGCCGGAAGAGCATTTTCGCACCGTGATGATTCACGAGCTGACCCATGCCTGGTTTTTTTACAACTACTACGAAAATTTACCTTTGCAGGTTGAGGAGGGGATGTGCGTGCTGATGGAATACATCTGGCTGGAAAATCTCGACACCAAAGAGGCACTTTATCGCAAAAAGCAGATAGAAATGAGCCCTGATCCGATTTATGGTGATGGGTTTCGCCAGGCCAGAGAAGCATTAAAGTATCTGCCTTTGCCATCGCTGCTGGAATTCATCAAGGAGAAGAAGAAATTTCCAACCCGCTGGAGCGCGTTTTTCTACTGATGAATGACGAGACAGGTGATGTGGAGGCGAGTACCGGAGTCGAACCGGTCTATATGGAGTTGCAGTCCACTGCATAACCGCTTTGCTAACTCGCCCTGGATATGGTGCCGCTGGCCGGAATCGAACCGGCACGGGCTAATGCCCGACAGATTTTAAGTCTGTTGTGTCTACCAATTCCACCACAGCGGCAATAATTCAACACAGATGCAATGCCACAACGGCACTGCAGAACACTCTGGAAAATGGAGGCGAGTACCGGAGTCGAACCGGTCTAAATGGAGTTGCAGTCCACTGCATAACCGCTTTGCTAACTCGCCTGATTTTGCATGATACGACTCTGGTCAACTACTCCCCAGCGCCTGAACACGAAGCGTATTGTAGGTTTTTTTGTTTCCATGTCAACCGCTTTCCGTCGCCTCAGTCAGGCTTGGCAAACGGTGACAGATCAGGCCAGGCAGCTTTGAGGTAGACGTACATGGACCATAGTGTCAATATCGATGACAGGTACAGCAACGTCATGCCAAGATAGCCAATCCACGAATCAATAGGCACTGGCGATAACAGCAACAGGGAAATAGCCGTCATTTGAGCTGCGGTTTTAGCCTTGCCAATCATGCTTACGGCTACGCTGGTGCGCTTGCCCAGCTCAGCCATCCACTCCCTTAATGCCGAGATCACAATCTCCCGGCCAATAATAATCAAAGCTGGTACAGTCATCCAAAAAGCATGGAAGCCATCGATCAGCAGGCAAAGCGCGGTGGCCACCATGACTTTATCTGCCACCGGATCAAAAAAAGCACCGAATGGCGTACTCTGGTTCAGGCGGCGAGCGAGGTAACCATCAAACCAGTCGGTGGCAGCGGCAAAAGCAAATATTCCGGCACAGGCGATATAGCTCCAGGAAAACGGCAAATAGAAGATAATGACCAGAAAAGGAACCAGAACAAGGCGTGTTAGTGTTAGAAAATTGGGTATGTTCATAAATAGTCATGGATCAAGCCGGTGAATTCTCCAGAGAGTAAGTTACACAGTACTGACGCCAGGCGCTAGCCCGAATGGTTGAAAACCGCATTTAAGTGCCACAAGTTGCGATAATTTACCTTACGTAAAGAGTAGCCACCAAATCCGGGGCAAGAATTTACCGGTGCGATGGTGAAACCAATCTTAGTCTGCCCCAGTCAAAGTGGTGGTTAGTCATCGTGCAGATGTTGATAAATTTGTTGCGCCAAAGCATGGCTGATGCCTTCAACTTTCTTTAACTCGTCCACCGTGGCATTGCTGACCCCGGCTCTGCCCCCAAAGAACTTTAACAGGGCAGAGCGCCTTTTGCTGCCGATGCCGGGAATATCCTCCAGGACTGAGCGTTTCCGGGCTTTTTCCCGACGCTGACGGTGGCCGGTTATGGCAAAACGATGCGCTTCATCACGAATCTGTTGAATCAGTAACAGCGCCGCTTCAGCACCAGCAGGGTCTAGCTCGTGATCCTGGTAAAGTAGTGTTTCCAACCCCGGTTTGCGCGTAACGCCTTTGGCCACCCCGAGCAGGGGAATGTCCAGGGCAAGCCCTTCGATCACTTGCGTTGCTTTGCCAAGTTGGCCTTTGCCTCCATCAATAATGATCAGGTCTGGCCGGGCACCTTCCCCGGCATCGGCCAGCTTGCGGTAGCGCTTGTCAAGGGCGATGGCCATGGCGGCGTAGTCGTCGCCCGGCTCAATGCCAGTAATGTTGTAACGTCGGTATTCGCTGTTGACCGGGCCCTGGGCATCAAATACCACGCACGAGGCGACGGTGGCTTCACCCATGGTATGGCTGATGTCAAAGCACTCCATGCGCCCGATGGACTGCTCGACGCCAAGCAGACTTTGCAGCTGGGTATAGCGCTGGGACAGATGGCTTTTGCTGGCCAGGTGACTGTCGAGATTTTGCCGGGCATTTTTGTTGGCCAGGCGCAGCCAGTCCTGCCGTTCACCACGAATACTGTGCTTGATGGGGATTTTTTTTCCGGAGACCGCGTGGATGGCATCTTCCATGACGACAGAGTCGGTCAGCTTAAAGGGTACAATGATCTCGCCGGGCAGGTCTCGACTGTTAACCAGCCGGACGTAAAACTGAGCCATAAAATCGGACAGATAGTCGCCCTGCCCCGCCTCCAGTTTGAATTGGGAAAAATAGTATTTGTGGCCCAACACTCGGCCCATACGCACAAACAGCACATCAAAACAGGTATTGCCTGCCAGTTGGGCATAGCCGATCACGTCAACATTACCCGCTGCTCTGGTAACCGACTGTTGCTCCTGCACGACGCGCAGGTGATTGATCTGATCACGGATTGCCGCTGCCTGTTCAAAATCCAGAGCCTCGGCGGCCACTTCCATGCGCTGGATTAAAGAACGAATTAACTGCTGGTTTTTACCTTCAAGAAACTGTCGGGTGTCGTTAAGATCTTGCTGGTATTCCTCCTCACTGACCAACCCCACGCAGGGCGCTTTACACCTGTGGATTTGATACTGCAAACACGGCCTTGTACGGTTTCTGAAGTAGGTGTCTGTACATTGACGTACTTTAAATATTTTTTGCAGTAGTTGCAGGCTCTCACGTACAGCGTGACTACTGGGATACGGGCCAAAATAAAGCCCCTTCGTACGCTTGCGTCCCCGACAGGAGTCCATCCTGGGGAAGTCACTGTCAGCGGAAATATAGATGTAAGGGTAGGACTTATCATCCCTGAGCAGTATGTTGTATGGCGGTTTGCGATCTTTGATCAGATTCTGTTCCAACAGCAATGCTTCGGTTTCGCTGTTGGTGACGGTGAGTTCAATGTCAGCAATCTTGCTGATCAGGGCGAGGGTTTTGGTGGTCAGGCCGCTGGCGCGAAAATAGCTGGACAGGCGATTTTTCAGATTTTTGGCTTTGCCGACATAGAGCGTTTTCCCATTGTGATCAAGCATTTCATAAACGCCTGGCCGGTGCGATACCGTTTCCAGAAATGCCTTGTGATCGAAATTACTACTTTGTTCACCGCCTGCCATGGATCACCAGTAAAGCCTGCCAAGTGCCAACCAATGGTACCGCCACAAAACGACGGCACCGAAAACCCGAAAAGAGCGACAATAATAGTTTATTTTCCACCGTAGAAGACAGCACCAACGTAAACAATTACGCTGGTGCTATGGTGAAGTCAGAGTTTGCTTTCCAGCTCAGGAAGGGCATCAAAAAGGTCAGCGATCAGACCATAGTCAGCTATCTGGAAGATGGGGGCTTCTTCGTCTTTGTTGATGGCGACAATAACCTTACTGTCTTTCATCCCGGCAAGATGCTGAATGGCTCCGGAGATGCCTACCGCCATATACAGGTCAGGAGCCACAATTTTGCCCGTCTGCCCAACCTGCATGTCATTGGCTACGTAGCCAGCATCCACTGCGGCTCGCGAAGCTCCGACGGCGGCACCCAGTTTATCTGCAACCCGGTAAAGCATGGCAAAGTTTTCGCCGTTGCCCATGCCGCGCCCACCGGAAACAACGATATCCGCAGCGGTAAGATCCGGACGATCTGACCGGGCCAGCTCGGCACTGACAAAGCAGGAAACACCAGCATCGTGGATGCTGGTGACGGTTTCTACCGGGGCATTCCCGCCCTCGCCTGCTACCGGGTCAAAGCCTGTGCTGCGCACCGTAATCACTTTAATTGGCGCGCTTGACTGAACAGTGGCAATGGCATTGCCAGCATACACGGGTCGAACAAAGGTATCGTCACATTCTACCCGGATAATATCCGACACTTGATCAACATCCAGAATTGCGGCCACCCTGGGCATCATGTTGCGGGCATCAGTGGACGTTGAGGCCAGGATATGAGAGTACTGTTTTCCCAGCTCAGCAACCAGCAAGCTGACGTTTTCTGCCAGCTGGTGTTCCAGGGCTGGGTTTTGCGCCAGCAACACCTTGGTGATGCCGTCCACCAGGCTGGCCTGCTGGGCAACACTGTCACATTGGTGGCCGGCCACCAGTAAATGAATCTCACCACCAATGGCTCTGGCTGCGGCCAGAGTATTGAGCGTTCGGGCTGCCAGAGTTCTGTTGTCATGATCAGCAACGACTAGTATGGCCATTAGATCACCTTCGCCTCATGTCTTAATTTGTCTATCAGCTCATCGACACTCGTCACTTTGATGCCTGCCTGTCGTTGTGTGGGAGGCTCCACTTTCAGCGTGGTTAAGGTTGATGACACGATGATGCTCAGGTCCGCCGGGGTTTTCATGACGATGGGCTTTCGCTTGGCTTTCATGATGTTGGGCAAGGCAGCATAGCGCGGTTCATTCAGGCGCAAATCGGTGGTCACTACGGCAGGTAAATCCAGGCTCAGCGTCTGTAAACCACCATCTACTTCACGGGTAACATTTACCTTGCCGTCGCTAACTGTCACCTCAGAGGCATAAGTTCCCTGGGGGAAACCAGTCAGCGCTGCCAGCATCTGCCCGGTCTGCCCATTGTCACTGTCGATTGCCTGTTTGCCGAGCAGTATCAGGTCAGGTTTTTCTTCATCAACAATAGCTTTGAGCAGTTTGGCTACAGCCAAAGAGCCGGGAGGCTCATCCGTCTGCACCAGAACACCCCGATCAGCCCCTAAAGCCAGAGCGGTGCGCAGTTGCTCCTGGCACGCCTCAGCACCAATGGTTACAGCAACAATTTCGTTGGCTATCCCCTTCTCTTTCAGTCTTACCGCTTCCTCAACAGCAATTTCACAAAAGGGGTTGATAGCCATTTTGACGTTGGTCAGATCAACATCGGAATGATCGGGCTTCACTCGTACCTTAACGTTGTAGTCTATGACCCTTTTGACTGCTACCAGTATTTTCATGGATCCGCAGCCCTCCCTTAATTGTTATTAGCATTATGTGGCACCTGGAGCAGTTATACCCGTCGCCTTTCAAGTTCCTACTTTGTTGGCTGCATTCGCTCACCCCAGTCACATAGTATTTCCATGCTCCCGGGGCTTGGCTCATTCGCCGCCTCGAATCAACTTGAAATCCTTTGGGTACAGCGAACAGCCGGCGGACAAATTTTATTCTTGGTATACGGCCGGTGTTTACTTACCTGCGTGATCGCAGTCTATCAGCGCGCAGATAAGGGTTCAAACGTATGTTTCATGTACAACGGTGATGACCCGTCTGTTGTTGCAAGTGCAGGACGATGAGTATACTGTCCATGGCAGTTGTGGTGAAAATAACAATACTCCTTTGGCGGAGGGAGCTGATCATGGAACGTGAAGCCATGGCATTTGATGTCGTTATCGTCGGGGCTGGCCCCTCTGGTTTATCAGCAGCTTGTCGTTTGATGCAGTTGTCCCGGGAGCAGGACCGGCAACTAAGTGTCTGTGTGTTGGATAAAGGCTCTGAGGTTGGTGCTCACATTCTCTCCGGTGCGGTCTTTGAACCTTCCGCCTTGCAAGAGTTGTTTCCAGACTGGCAAAAGTTGGGGGCGCCGCTGAATACCAGAGTCACCCGCGATGAAGTTTATGTCTTGCGCTCGCCCAAAAACGCCATAAAGGTACCCAACCTGTTTGTGCCGAAAACCATGCACAATGATGGCAATTTTATTATTAGCCTGGCTAACATGTGTCGCTGGCTGGCCGAACAGGCTACCGCCCTCGGTGTGGAAATTTTCCCCGGTTTTGCTGCCCAGCAGGTATTATTTAACGAAAATGGCAGTGTTAAGGGGGTGTTAACCGGTGATATGGGTGTCTCTGCCAACGGTGATACGAAGGCCAGCTTTCAGCCAGGCATGGAGTTGCACGCCAAATACACACTCTTTGCCGAAGGGTGCCGTGGTCACTTGGGCAAACAATTAATTGAGCATTTCAAACTTGACCAGGGACGTGACCCACAACACTACGGGCTGGGTATCAAGGAATTGTGGGATGTAACGCCGGAAAAACATCAGCTGGGTCTGGTTGTCCATACTGCGGGCTGGCCATTATCAGAAACTGATTCCACTGGTGGTGGCTTCCTCTACCATCTGGAGAACAATCAGGTCGCGCTTGGACTTATCACTGACCTGAATTACTCCAACCCCCACCTGAGTCCTTTTGAGGAGTTTCAACGGTTCAAAAAGCATCCGGTAATCGAGCAATATCTTGCCGGTGGTAAACGGATTTCGTTCGGCGCCAGAGCGTTGGCCAAGGGTGGCCTGCAGTCTTTGCCGGAAATGGCTTTCCCTGGCGGACTATTGCTCGGTTGCAATGGCGGAACCATGAACGGCGCTAAAATAAAGGGCTCTCATACCGCTATGAAGTCGGGGATGATTGCAGCGGAGGTGGTGTTTCAGGCCATAACTGCTGACCTGAACCACGATCTACAGCAGTCGTTCAATTCTGCGTTTCAAAATTCATGGCTCCATCAAGAGCTGCATCAGCAGCGCAACTTTGGCCCGGCCATGCACAAATTAGGCAATATCTGGGGAGCGGCATTTGCCTTTGTAGATCTGAATATCTGTAACGGACGTTTGCCGTTTACTTTGCACGACAGGGAACCGGACTATGCCCGGCTCAAGCCATTCATTGATGCTGAGCCAGTCAACTACACGAAGCCTGACAACGTGTTGACTTTTGATCGCCTCAGCTCGGTTTTTCTCTCCAACACCAACCATGAGGAAGACCAGCCCTGTCACTTAAGATTGGCCGATCCGTCTATTCCTCTGGGCGATAATCTTTTGTTATACAATGAGCCGGCACAACGCTACTGCCCGGCCGGGGTCTACGAAGTAGTAGTGGCTTCGGGGGAGCAGCGATTTCAGATAAACGCCCAGAACTGCGTTCACTGCAAAAGCTGTGACATCAAAGACCCTGCACAGAATATCACCTGGGTGGCACCAGAAGGTGGCGGCGGCCCTAATTATCCCAATATGTAGGAGAGGATTTCATGTTGCTGCGCGACGGCAATTAACCTGAGCTGTCGGAAGCGTAGAAATTAGAGCTTTTGCACTCGCTGCCGAAAAATTATCAAGACGGTGCAATCTGCAATTGCGATTGGTAAGTCAATCTTCTTACGACATTTTTCATCGGGCGCAGGGCATGAATCTTTTCAAGATGATGGCGGGATGCCTGACAAACTGGTTAAGTCACGACGTTCAGGAAAAAGGCATTCCTCTTTGTGATTTTGAGCGCATCCGACACGAAGTGAAACCCTGTGATGTTTTGCTGGTGACGGGACGCTCCCGGGTCAGTCAGGTGATCAAACAAACCACACAAAGCCCGTGGTCTCATGCCATGCTCTATATTGGCCGACTGCATGACATTGAGGATGACCGGGTGCGTCAGGCGGTCAGCAAATCATATGACGGCTCTTTTGATGAGCAGCTGGTCATTGAGAGCGAGCTGGGTATCGGCACAGAGATTCAACCGTTAAAAAAATATCAGGGTGAACATCTGCGTATCTGTCGTCCAAAAGGGTTGTGTTATCAAGACAGTCAAAAGGTCATTCATTACGCAGTCAGTCGACTTGGGATGGACTACAATGTCCGCCAGATTCTGGACTTGGCCAGATTTTTCTTCCCCTACTCTTTTCTGCCCAGACGGCTTGGTTCCTCTCTGTTTCAGTACTCCCCCGGGCAGGAGACCAAGACCGTCTGCTCAACCATGATTGCCGAGGCGTTCAGCTTCATCCACTTTCCCATCTTGCCACTGGTAAAACACGACGGGGAGTCCGGTGTTCAGCTGTTTCAGCGCAACCCGAAACTGTGTACCCCAAGAGACTTTGACTACTCGCCCTACTTTCAGATCATCAAATACCCTTTTCTGGACTACAGCCATCACTCCGATTACCGTCTTCTACCCTGGCACGGTCGAGGTGTACTCGAAGGTCGTGAAGCAGACTTTTATATGTCGTCGCAGCAGATTGAGCAATTGCAGCAGGAAGGCAACTTGTCTGAACAAATTGTTGAAGCCGGTGTGGTAGAAGGTACAGATAAAGAGGTCGGTGGCAATTGATGATGCGCACCACGTAATCACAAAATGGCATACCCGGTTACTGCAGCGAATGATCAACATGCTGCGCAGGCTATTTGCCATGCCAGTCAGTGGCAGCATACGCCAGTCGGATATCGAAAGTTTTTTATGACGCCTGGCACCTTTGATCAGTCTCTATACCTAATGGATTTCATGTTGCTACGCGACGGCAATTGAGCGAAGCACTGGGAGCGTGGAAATACTACGTGACCGAGGTGAGCGAATGCAGCCAACAAGCAACTTGAAAGGCGACGGGTATACATGTTGTCACTATTTGACTGATCTGCCTGGAAGGTCGATGGATAAAAGGCTCCCAGCGTGGTACACAAAAGGTACATATTGGCAAGTTTTCCTGGCAATATTTAGCACTGCATGCGGAAAACCGCAGAGAGCGACCGGTAACAGTATGCGGTTATAACTAGCTGATATTATTCTGGAAAGCAGGGACTTCTGGCAAAAAGAAACCCGCGAATCTGGGGGAAGAATACACGGGCTAAGACCATTAGGAGTGAAACAAATGGTACACAATCCAAGTACCAAGGTCATCTCTGACCTAGACTGGTTCAACCGTAGGGGGAAATCGACCGAACCAGTGACCTAAGTATGGGTCAGATCAAAAAAACATCCATGATTCTCTAAGACCGTTTATTAATAACAGCCACTGTTCAAAGATTCAGATTAATCTGCTCGTACAGTACATCACTGCGCCCGGCCAATGCCTGGTCAATGGTCATAACGCCGCTGCCCTGATCAGAGTGGTGGGTACCCCAAGCCACTGTTACCAACCCCCATTCAATCACGATGCGCGGGTGGTGCACATGGCTTTCCGCCAGGCATGCCACGGCATTACAAAAAGCCAGGGCACGGGAGTATTTCTTGAACAGGAAGGTTTTTTCAATATGATCAACTCCGTCGTATTGACGGATATCCCAACCATTCATACGTACACTCCTGCATTGAATAGCGATAGTGTCCCAGTTTAATTCAAAAATTCGGGATTAGTAGCAGAAATGCAGGTATAAGATTTGTCACTTATAAGTCAAAATGCCTGATAATTACCAAAGGCTGTTAAAGTCGGCCCGGTTTCTGTGGCTTTTTGCGGCAACAACCCAATGCATGGGCCGAGCTGTCGCCGTACGCCTACTGACCGATACTACTCGCGGCAACTGGATGGTTTCTCCAGCGCAATGAATTCTTACTTCTCAGTTTCTGTTTCAGCTTCTTCAGCTTTAAGTTGCTCAAGTTCTTGGTTGGCAGTGTTCAATTGTTGGGTCAGTTGCTTTTGTTTGCTCTTCAAGCCGGTATTTTCACCGGTCAGCGTGCGGTTTTGTTCCTGCAACCGCTTGATCTGTTTCTTCATGCGATCCGGGTTGCTGGCTCTCAGCTCTTTTAGCTCAGTTTCCATGGTCTTCAGCTGAGCTGCTGCTTTTTCAGCTTTTTTCTCAGAGGTTTCCAGACGGGATTTGAGCTGACTTACTTCCCGGTTATGTTGCTCTGTGATTTCAATTAGAGCTGCCAGGCGTTGCTGCTCGATGATGTCCATTTCATTGCTTGTATCAATGCTTCCGCCCATGCTCAGGGTACCCATAGATTCGTTTACCTCCAGGGAGTTTTATTGGATAAGAAAGAATAAAAGACTCTTACCAGCACGAAATAGACGCGCTAGAGCGGGTGAAAAATTAAGAAGATGTGATTTATTCTTCATTAAGCGGCTGGTATAAAGCAGAATCAGTAGACTAGGTGGCGGATTCTAATACATAAATCGTGATAAGAAAAGTGAAATATAAAAATGAGTTGGTAATGCCGACTATTTTGACAAGGTGTACACACCAAAGCCTGCCATTCGAGTATAACGACGTATAAAAAGTATGTGCCAAACTGCGTTTGTGAGGGTACTCTGAATGACAATTTAACAACCTGTATTTCTCAATGTCAGAGACGATAGCCTTTCTGCCAGCGCATGCGACCTGCTTCCCCAGTGTGGACAGCGCCCTCAAAGAGCCGGACGGGCTCTTGGCTGTTGGCGGTAACCTCAATGTGGAGACATTATTGCTGGCGTACCGGGGAGGCATCTTTCCATGGTACAACGATGGCGATCCCCTGCTGTGGTGGTCGCCGTCGCAGCGCATGGTGTTCACCCCGGGAAAGTTACACATATCCCGTTCTTTGGGCAAGTTACTGCGTAAAAACCGTTACCTGGTTACTTTTAATCATAACTTCTCTGCTCTCATCAAGACCTGCGCCAGATGCTATCAAGCCAAGGAGGGGACATGGATTACGGCAGATATGATCGCCGCCTACACCACTTTGCACCAGTCAGGCTATGCTCACAGCGTCGAGGTTTGGCGTGACTGCGACTTGGTTGGCGGACTGTATGGCGTGGCCATTGGTCAGGTATTCTTTGCCGAGTCCATGTTCAGTAAAGAGAGCAACACCTCGAAGGTTGCCCTGGTTGCCCTCTCTGAACAATTAGCACGCTGGCAATTTCAGCTGGTGGACTGTCAGAACTACTCAACACACCTTGCATCTCTGGGGGGCAGGCTGATCAGTCGGGAGAGCTATATAAAATATCTCGGCATGTATTGCCCCAGGGACTCAGCCTGTGCAAACTGGCAAATGAAGTGGCAATGGCATGATGGGTGATAATGAGTAAATACAAAAACATCACATTCTATGCAACGCAGCCCCATGATTGCAGTTACCTGCCGACACAGCAGGCAACAACCCTGTTCATGGACCCAACCATAGTGCTCGATCAGAAGCTGTGTACGGACTTGGCCGCAGCAGGATTTCGTCGCAGTGGCGTGCATATCTACCGGCCCAATTGTGCTCAGTGTCAGGCTTGCGTACCAATAAGGATTCCGGTCAATACGTTCAGGATACGCAGAACCCAGCGCAAAACATGGAACCGAAATGCATCATTACAGGCCAGCAAGGTGCCGGCATGCTTTCGGGACGAGCATTATCGGCTTTATCAACAGTACATCAGTCGATGTCATCATGATGGTGACATGTATCCCGCTTCCGTGGAGCAATATATTACTTTTTTGGTTGATGCCACTGAATTCACTTCCTTCTATGAGTTCCGCGAGCATGGTCAGCTACTGGCTGTTTCAGTGGTGGATCATCTTCAAGACAGTCTTTCCGCTATTTATACTTTCTACCACCCGGATTTTCAGCAGCGCAGCCTGGGGCGCTACTGCGTCTTGTGGCTGATCGAAGAGACCAGGCGCTTGGGTCTGCCCTACCTGCACCTTGGTTACTGGATTCATGGTTGTCGAAAAATGGACTACAAGCTTGAGTACCGCCCAGCACAAATGCGTATTAATCATCAGTGGCAGCAGTTGGAATAATTTATCGGGCGCTAGCTAAAGGGTGCTTTGCTTTAGCAAAAAAATTCAGGCAGAATGCCCTGCAATTTAATCAAGCCGTACCAACCCTTCGAGGTAGTTTTTTAATGGCAAAAGAAGAGAGTCTGGAAATGGAGGGCGTCGTGATCGACACCCTTCCAAATACTATGTTTCGTGTGGAGCTGGAAAATGGTCACGTAGTGACTGCTCATATCTCCGGCAAAATGCGCAAAAATTACATTCGAATTCTCACCGGTGACCGGGTAAAGGTAGAGCTGACACCGTACGACCTGACCAAAGGCCGTATCACCTACCGCTCCCGCTAGCAGGAGCGCTCAAGCCTGAGCGCTCTTTTTCACTCTAATTTGCCCCGTCATCAATCGCTTCAAGGTCTGAAGCTCTGCTTTTGGCTGCCTCAAACTTCAGGTGCAGCTCACCCTTTCGCACAGTGACTTTGATTATTCCGCCATGTTGAGCCAATTTGCCAAAAAGGATCTGCTCTGCCATGGGCTTTTTCAGATATTCCTGAATAACACGCCCCATGGGTCTTGCGCCCATCTGCCGGTCAAAGCCTTTCTCTGCCAACCAGTTGCGCGCCTTGTCATCTACCTCCAGTTGCGCACGCTTTTCGTCCAGCTGAGCCTGCAACTCGGTCAGGAACTTGTCAACTACATGCTTGATGATATCGCTATTCAGCGCAGCAAAAGGAATGATGGCATCAAGACGGTTCCGAAACTCTGGGGTAAAGGTTTTCTTGATGGCTTCATTGCCGTCGGTCGTATGATCCTGCTCCAAAAATCCGATGGAGCTGCGAGTCATGGACTCAGCGCCGGCATTGGTAGTCATAACCAGAATAACGTTGCGGAAGTCAGCCTTACGACCGTTGTTGTCTGTCAGCGTACCATGATCCATCACCTGTAACAGCAGGTTGAAGACATCGGAGTGGCCTTTTTCAATCTCATCAAGCAACAGGACACAGTGTGGCGTCTTGTTGATGGCTTCAGTCAACAGCCCTCCCTGGTCAAAACCAACATAACCCGGCGGCGCACCAATCAGTCGGGAAACGGTATGAGCTTCCATGTACTCAGACATATCGAAGCGCACCAGCTCAACGCCCAACGCTTTGGCTAACTGACGGCACACTTCGGTCTTGCCGACACCTGTCGGGCCAGAGAACAGGAAAGAGCCCACCGGTTTTTCAGGCGATTTGAGCCCCGCCCGGGAGAGTTTGATGGCTGTGGCCAGAGAAGTGATTGCATCATCCTGACCAAATACCACCATTTTCAGGTTACGCTCCAGCTTGCTGAGCAACTCTTTGTCTGAAGAGGAGACAGACTTCGGTGGTATCCGGGCCATTTTCGCCACAATGCGTTCAACGTCGTCAACTTCGATCACTTTCTTGCGTTGTGATTCAGGCTGCAGTCGCTGGAAGGCACCAGCTTCGTCAATAACGTCAATGGCCTTATCAGGCATATGACGGTCGTTAATGTAGCGCTCAGCCAGTTCTGCTGCAGCTTTCAGAGCGTCATCGCGGTACTCGATTTCATGATGCTCTTCAAACTTTTTCTTCAGACCCAGTAGGATTTCGTAAGTGTCTGCCACATCCGGCTCTGTGATATCCACTTTCTGGAATCGTCTGGCCAGGGCGCGGTCTTTTTCAAAGATGCCCCGAAATTCCTGAAAAGTGGTGGAGCCGACACAGCGCAGCTCGCCAGAAGTGAGCATAGGCTTGAGCAGGTTGGAAGCATCCATGACGCCACCGGAAGCAGCACCGGCACCGATGATGGTATGAATTTCATCGATGAACAAAATGGCATGGTCGAGTTTTTTTAATTCGCTCAGTAATTGTTTAAAGCGTTTTTCAAAATCACCACGGTATTTGGTGCCTGCAAGCAAAGACCCCAAATCCAGAGAATAGACGATAGCTTCCGACAATACTTCAGGGACATCGCCATCCACAATACGCCTGGCAAGCCCCTCAGCGATAGCTGTTTTACCAACGCCAGCTTCACCAACCAGCAGCGGGTTATTCTTACGACGACGGGTAAGTATCTGGCAGACGCGTTCAATCTCCTCCGCTCTGCCTACCAAAGGGTCAATACGCCCAAGGGCAGCCTGCTCGTTGAGATTGGTGGCGTACAACTTCAACGGATTCTTGCTGCTTCCCCGGGCAGCTTCTGGATCCATATCGTCGGACAACTCACGACCAATTTCTTCCAGCTCCTGGCCCGGTGTTTTGGCAATACCGTGGGCAATAAAATTAACCACATCAATACGGGCAACATCCTGTTGCTTGAGGAAATAAACAGCCTGACTTTCCTGCTCGCTGAAAATCGCCACCAGTACGTTAGCACCGGTCACTTCTTTTTTACCTGAGCTTTGCACATGAAAAACGGCACGTTGGAGCACACGCTGAAAGCCAAGCGTGGGCTGGGTTTCCCGTTCGCCGTCATCATCCGGTATCAGAGGGGTAGTCGAGCTGACAAACTCGGTGAGGTCCTGACGAAGTTTAATGAGGTCAATGCCGCAGGATGCCAGGACACGGGCTGCGGACTCATTATCAAGCAGGGCAAGTAACAGATGCTCAACCGTCATGAATTCATGGCGGTTATCACGGGCATCTTTAAATGCATTATTCAGTGTTGCTTCGAGGTCTTTGTTGAGCATATGGTGTAACCTTGAAAACGCTAATCGGCCTTTTCTGTCTTGCACAGCAGGGGATGGTCGTTTTCTCTGGAATATTCGTTAACCTGCTGAGCCTTGGTTTCTGCGATATCCTTGCTGAATACACCACAAACTGCCCTTCCCTGGGTGTGTACCGCCAGCATAATCTGGGTCGCCCTCCCTTCCGGCATACTGAAAAACTTCTCCAGTACCTCAACAACAAAATCCATTGGTGTAAAATCATCGTTCAGGAGCAAGACCTGATACATAGGAGGCGGGGACAATCTGGTTTTTTCCGGAACGACAGCAACGTCCAGGCCACCTTCATGCTGCTCTCCATCTTGCTCCAAGCTTAGACGAAATGGTTCGAAATTACTCATGGTTTTATGACTGCCAGTCCTCAATATTCAACTCTTTACTTTCGGGCTACAAACGCCTCAAATTGAGGCTCCGAGAGTAATTACTGCTGCCAATCATAAAAACAACAAGCACCAATAACTGATCGGCACCGCATAAGGAGATTTGACAGTAAAATAATCAGTGCGCGTTTTTAAAAGCTGGCAATGCCGCAATGCTTTCACTCTCCATTCTAAAGATACTGACACAAATCACAATGCCGAACCGGGAAAAATTAGCGAGTGCTCACAACGCAAGACAGATCAATGCTGGCTGGCAAAGGCCGGAAGCTGGATTTCGGCCTTTGCCGATCAGTGGCTACATATGCTGGATGATTTCATCGGCAAATTCAGAACATTTGACCAGTGTCGCACCATCCATCAAGCGTTCAAAATCATAGGTGACCGTTTTGGCACCAATGGCGCCGTCCATCCCCTTGATAATCAGATCGGCAGCCTCCGGCCAGCCCATATGACGCAACATCATTTCGGCCGAGAGAATCACCGACCCCGGATTGACCTTGTCCTGACCAGCGTATTTGGGCGCGGTGCCGTGGGTTGCTTCAAATACCGCCGTTGGTGCACCAATGTTTGCGCCCGGGGCGATACCGATACCACCTACCTGGGCCGCAAGCGCATCGGAAATGTAATCACCGTTGAGGTTCAGCGTGGCGATCACATCGTACTCCGCTGGGCGTAACAGAATTTGCTGCAAGAAAGCGTCGGCAATCACATCCTTGATGACAATATCCTGCCCCGTATTGGGATTTTTCACCGTATGCCATGGCCCGCCATCCAGTGGCCGGGCAGCAAAGTATTGAACAGCTGTCTGATAACCCCAGTCCTTGAAAGCCCCTTCGGTGAACTTCATGATGTTGCCTTTGTGCACCAGGGTAACGGAACGACGATCGTTGTCGATGGCGAACTGAATGGCTTTTTTTACCAGCCGCTCGGTGCCTTCTCTGGAAACTGGCTTGACACCAATACCGCACTCTTGCTCAAAACGAATCTTCTTTACGCCCATTTCGTCGCGCAAAAAGCGGATCACTTTGTCGGCTTCCGGCGTGCCTGCCTGCCACTCAATACCGGCATAAATATCTTCAGAGTTCTCGCGGAAAATAACCATATCGGTTTTTTCCGGCTCTTTTACCGGGCTGGGCACACCTTTGAACCAGCGCACCGGGCGAATGCAGGCGAACAGATCCAACTCCTGACGCAGAGCTACATTGAGTGAGCGGATGCCACCGCCCACCGGTGTTGTCAACGGACCTTTGATGCTGACCACGAACTCCTTGAGTGCCTCAAGGGTTTCTGGTGGCAACCAGGTGTCTTTGTCGTATACCTGCGTGGCTTTCTCACCACAGTAGACCTCCATCCACGCTATCTTGCGCTTGCCCTGGTAGGCTTTTGCTACCGCAGCATCGACCACCTTGAGCATGGCGGGTGACACGTCAGCGCCAATGCCGTCCCCTTCTATATAGGGAATGATCGGGTTATCAGGAACATTGAGGGAGAGGTCTGAATTGACAGTGATTTGCTCACCGTTGGCAGGCACCTTGATCTTTTGGAATCCCATTTCAACTCCGTTCTCTAATCATCGGTTAGGCCAGATGAAAGACTCATCAACGCTTTTGTTGGTTTTTTAAGCAGGCTGGCCAGTAACCGGATTCGCCTGCCAAGCACCGAAAATAGCCAATAGCGCGTACTACCATATACCATCCTCCAGCGGTAATAAATGAAGTTTTCCCCCGTGGATAAAATTGGTCAGCCAAGCCGTCTGCGGCCTATGGCGCTGGCCTGCTCATGGAGGTAAAATCTTTGGCTGTTTTTGAACCGGTGGCAATACTTTTCAGTGATAGAGCATTCTTTCCAGACCGCAGCAGCGGGAACCAAGGTGATTGTTGGCATGTCTGGCGGTGTAGATTCTTCCGTGTCCGCCCTGCTGTTGCAGCAGCAAGGTTACGACGTGCAGGGCCTGTTTATGAAAAACTGGGAGGAAGACGACGGCTCCGAATACTGCACTGCCATGAGTGACCTGGCCGATGCCCAGGCCGTGTGCGACAAGATTGGCATTCCGCTGCACAAGGCCAACTTTGCCGCCGAATACTGGGACAATGTCTTTGAGCACTTTCTCCACGAATACCGCCACGGCAGAACACCCAACCCGGACATCCTGTGCAATAAAGAGATTAAATTTAAGGCTTTTCTGGATTACGCCCTGACCCTTGGCAGTGATTACATTGCCATGGGCCATTACTGTCGGCGGATCGACCGCGATGGCCGCAGTTTGCTGGCCAAAGGCCTGGACCCTAACAAAGACCAGAGCTATTTCCTTCATGCGGTGGGTGAGCAACAGATTGCCCGTACGTTGTTCCCGGTGGGCGAGCTGGAAAAATCCGAAGTCCGGCGCATTGCCGAAGAACACGGCCTGATCACCCACAACAAAAAAGACAGCACCGGCATCTGTTTCATTGGTGAGCGACGCTTCCGGGATTTCCTGCAACAGTATCTGCCCGCCCAGCCCGGTGCCATCGAAACGGTGGACGGGCAGGTTATCGGTGAGCATGCCGGGCTGATGTACCACACCATCGGCCAGCGTCAGGGGTTGGGCATTGGCGGGCTGAAAAATGCCGATGAAGCGCCCTGGTATGTGCTGGAAAAAGACCTTCACCGCAATGTGCTGGTGGTCGGCCAGGGTACCGATCATCCCCTGCTCTTCTCCGCCGGCCTGACCTGTTCCCACATTGACTGGGTCAGCGGCGAGCCGCCGGCTCTGCCTTGCCAACTCAAGGCCAAAGTGCGCTACCGTCAGCAAGATCAGGCGTGCACTCTCAGCCACGCCAGCAACGGCGATTTCCTGGTCACCTTTGCCCAGCCGCAAAGAGCAGTAACGCCCGGACAATCGGTGGTCTTTTACGATGGCCAGGTGTGCCTGGGCGGTGGCGTCATCGAGACGCGCCCCCCTGCCGGCGTTTGATGTACGTAGACTTGTTTACGGTATTCGAGACAATAATTGGCGAGAAATTCGGTGAAGTATTCCACTCAAGATCAGGCGGCCGCTCTGGCGGGCGTGTTTCAGGCTGCAACGCTGGTCGATCAATTGGCCAGAACCGGGCAATGGAGCGAAGAGACACTGACGCCCTCCATTCACAGTATTTTTGTCACCTCGCCTGATAATGTGGCGGAAGTGTACGGCGGTTTTTATCGCTTGAGCTTGGGGAAAAAGACCCTCACAGGGGTAGTCAGCCGGGATAGTTCGGCCATTGCCGGCGATGTTATCCGCTATGCGCTGGCCATGATTCATCTGGAAAAAAAACTCAGCCGCAACCGGAAAATGCTCAACACCATCGCAGAGCGCTTGCAAAGAACTCAGGAGCAGGTCAACCATTTCGGTTTGCTTCACGACAACGTGATGAGTGCTCTGGCCAGTATTTATCTTGATACCCTCAGCACTTTCAAGACGCGCATTACCGTCGCCGGGGATACCCGCTTCCTGCAAGATCGCGCCAATGCCAATCGTATCCGGGCCACTTTGCTGGCAGGCATCCGTTCAGCCACCCTTTGGCGACAGTGTGGCGGCAGCCGCTGGCATCTGTTCGTCAACCGGAAAAGTCTGATCGATGGCCTGCAAAGAATCTGACCCAGATATGTGTCACAGGGCTTGCGCCGGTGGTTAGTAACCGGCGCGACAATGGATTATCATGCGCCGTTTCCTTTCGAGCTTAAGGCAGAAAACATGGAGCTGAATGCACTGACCGCCGTTTCCCCCATTGATGGGCGTTATGGTGATAAAACCCAGTCTCTGAGAACCATTTTCAGTGAATATGGGCTGATTCGCTTTCGGGTTGCCGTGGAGGTACGCTGGTTGCAATCCCTGGCCAACCACCCTGCCATTATCGAAGTCCCTGCATTTTCTGATCAGGCCAATGCCCTGCTGGAGCGCCTGGTCTCAGTTTTTTCCATGGCCGACGCTGAACGGGTGAAAGAGATTGAGCGCACCACCAATCACGACGTCAAGGCGGTGGAGTATCTACTCAAGGAGCGTTTCGCCGGTAACGATGAACTGTGCGCCATTGGTGAGTTTGTCCACTTTGCCTGTACCTCGGAGGACATCAATAACCTCTCCCACGGCCTGATGCTGAAAACCGGCATGCAAGAGGCAGTCCTGCCTGAGATGCGCAAGATTGTCGCCGCCATCGAGAGTCTGGCCAGAACCCACGCAGCTCAGCCTATGTTGTCCCGCACCCACGGTCAGACCGCCACCCCCACCACGCTGGGCAAAGAGATGGCCAATATTGCCTATCGTCTCAAGCGTCAGTTGCAACAGATCGAAAAGATTGTCCCTCTGGGTAAAATCAACGGTGCGGTTGGTAACTACAATGCCCACCTGTCGGCCTACCCAGAGGTGGACTGGGCCAAACACGCCGAGCAGTTTGTTACCAGTCTCGGTCTGCAGTGGAACCCCTACACCACCCAGATTGAACCCCACGATTACATTGCCGAACTGTATGATGCCATCTGCCGCTTCAACACCATCCTGATCGACTTTGACCGGGATGTGTGGGGTTATATCTCTCTGGGCTATTTCAAACAGAAAACCGTGGATGGCGAAGTGGGTTCTTCCACCATGCCCCACAAAGTAAATCCCATCGATTTTGAAAACTCCGAAGGGAATTTGGGCATTGCCAACGCCATCATGCAGCATCTGGCCACCAAGCTGCCGGTGTCCCGCTGGCAGCGGGATCTGACCGACTCCACCGTACTGCGTAATATGGGCGTTGGTCTGGGCCAGAGTCTGATCGCCTACGCTGCCACCTTAAAAGGTATTGGCAAACTGGAAGCCTCCCCTGCCCGTCTTGAACAGGACTTGGCCAACGCCTGGGAAGTGCTGGCCGAACCGATCCAAACTGTTATGCGTCGCTACGGTATTGAGCAGCCATACGAAAAACTCAAAGCGTTAACCCGTGGTCAGGATGGCATCACCCGGGAAACGCTGGCCAATTTCATTGATGGACTGGAACTCCCTGCTGAAGTGAAAGATGAGCTGAAAGCGCTGACACCGGCCACCTATCTGGGCAATGCTGAAGCCCAGGCGTTGGCGATCTAGAGCGCTTTTTTGCGCAGCAGGGGCAGAAACAGCATCAGCACCAGATAGATAAACGCCATCACCATAAAGGAGTAAACAAACGCCAGCGGGGACGATTGCTGTTTTAACAAGGCAGCAATCTGCTCCAGAAAGCCAGTGCTGTTGACCGTTTCACCCACTCTCTCAGCATACTGCTGTAATATCCTGTTATCCTTGGATAAACTCCCGCCCAGGCTGTGCCACTGCTGCTGTCCGACATTACTGAAATAGGTATTGATAATGGCGATCCCGATGGACGAACCAATGGTTCGACAGAGGTTAAACATGGCTGTGGCGCCCGGAATCTGTGCCGCCGGCAGCGTCAGAAAAGCCAGCTTCGATAACGGGGCAAACACCAGCCCCATGCCGGCGCCCTGAATAATCTCCGGCACAATCACCCAGAACGGATCAATATCCAGAGAGTATTTGCTCATCTGCCACACCGCTGTGGCATTGAGGGTAAGCCCGATAAAAATCAGTATCCGACTGTCAGCCCTGTCCATGATCGGCGCCACCATAATCAGTACAGCGGCCGATGTAAGCCCCCTGGGCGCCATGATAAAACCAGTAGTTTCAACCGGATAGTCAAGTAGCTGCTGAAGAAACATAGGCTGCAGCTGGAGCACGCCAAATGTACCCACGGCAAAACTGCTGACAATCAAACAACAGATCCCCAGGTTGCGATTGCCCAGCATCCACGCCGGTGCAATCGAACCACGGGTTTGCAACGAGCGAAAGACAAAGGCGCAAATCAGCAACGCACTGGCAATACTGGAGAACAGAATCATATTGGAGCTGAACCAGTTTTTCTCATTACCCTGAGAGAGCACCATCTGCAGCAAACCAATACCCAGGGCCATAGTGGTGATCAGTAACCAGTCAATGTTGGCTTTTCCTGTATTACTGATCTGAATATTGCGAAAAATCATGACCAGACTGACCATACCAACGGGTAAATTGATATAAAACACCCAGCGCCAGTTCAGATGTTCGGTGAGCACTCCACCCACCACCGGTCCGAGCACCGGCCCTACCAGAACGCCGATGGAAAACAGTGCCATAGCTCGTCCCTGCTGATCTTTGGGGTAGACCTGCATCATTATGGACTGGCTCAGGGGAATCACTGAGGCGCCAAAAATACCCTGGAATATCCGAAAACAGACCAATAACCATCGGGCAGATTGTGGTCAGAACCCTTTCATTCGCGTTGC
>JAKROC010000299.1 GCA_024509075.1 Endozoicomonas sp. | reverse complement strand
GGTCATCAAAGGCATTTACGGCCGGGAGATGTTCGAGACTTGGTACAAGATGACCAGCATGCTGCAATCCGGCTTGGACATCACCCCAATCCTGACCCACAGCTTTCCCATTGATGAGTTCCAGAAGGGCTTTGAGGTGATGGGGTCTGGCCGCTCTGGTAAGGTGATCCTCGACTGGGTGGCATAAAATCAGGGCCGCGTAAAATCTGCATAAAAACATCGGTCGGCTTAACTTGTTAGTCGGCCGTCTCTCAACCATTTTCTTAAGAATGTTCAGCTTCTGAGCATTGACCCATTCCCCGGAATTCGAGGACATCCAAAAATTGGATCTTGGTAATAATTGCACGGACGGCAATGACAAGGATATCGATGAAGTTATGGAGGTAATATCTGGAGCATCGAGTATCTTCAAGCTTAAGGAGGAAAGTGATTACATCAGAGGCAAAAAAGCGATAACACATTCTAGGTTGGTACAGCAAAATATGCTGTTTAATGATCGGGGTGTAGAGCGGTTGATAGTGACACCAAACCGAATCAGTGGAACTACCTGATCAATATGCGATCCAAAGCGCAATACCCCTCATGGAATCAGCAAACTTAACAGGCTGGATATTTATGATGAACACCCAACCCAATTCTCTTGTTCCTCTCATAACCCCGAGTGCAACAGGCAGTCAACCCGCAACTGCTGAACAAAATCAAGTTTTGGCCTTAGGTCACCGTTGCTCCCCCTACCACCATGCAATCAATGTTCTGACTTTGAAAACAAAAGGCTGGCAAGCTGCTTTGCTCAGGGCATCAAAGACCGGTGATGTGGCAATGATTGACCATGTGGTTTTGAATCTTTCAGATCAAACTGAAGTGCTAAGATCGAAAAATCAAACTCCGTTAATGAAAGCCATCATCCATGATCAACCGGAAGCATGTAAAAGGTTGTTAGAGCTTGGAGCAAAAACAGAAAAACTCTGTCACACCATCGAAGAGAGACACTGGCACTGGCATTGGAAATCGTTTTCAATAGCAAAAATAAGCGTTATCCCTGTCTATTTCTGTTCGTCGCAAACACTGCAAATGCTGCTTGACGGCCACAGAATAAACCCTAATCAGAGAATAACTGTTTCCTGTCCTTACTTTGAAATGGTGACATTATTGGAATTCCATAATCTGAAGGCAAGGTCATCCATGGATACATCAAATAAGTGTTTGTTGTTAGC
Source organism: Endozoicomonas sp. (assembly GCA_024509075.1). Classification (GTDB taxonomy): domain Bacteria; phylum Pseudomonadota; class Gammaproteobacteria; order Pseudomonadales; family Endozoicomonadaceae; genus Endozoicomonas. The sequence goes on along the minus strand of JAKROC010000299.1, from coordinate 1,440 downwards.
CAAAGACCCCAGAACCGATCTTAATATGTGCTCTGATTTTTATATGCCAAGGCGGTGGGTTGATCGATATGTTTCAAAGTCATCCTACAATATCTTTATTCAGGTGTTTGGTCGATCGGTCGATGCATTCCGTCTCAGTCTCCTCAGTCAGTCCATTTTGTTTAACAACACGGCTTTGACAGAATATCTTCTAAATGATCCTCGCCTGGATCCCGGCATGCCCAATGGTACAGCTCAAAACCTGCTAACCATTGTCATGCGAAAGCAATTTCGTGGTCTTTTTGGCGCTAATAAAAATCTGCTGATGGAAAAGCTTGCTAATTCCACATCGTTTTGTGAACAGCTCCTGACGTCCAATAATTTAACCTTTAAAGAGAATTTTATCAGCCTTCATTACCTGGCCAGTATGGGGGTCATCCCAAGTCATATCTTCAAGTCGGATAATATCGAGGATCTGAACCATCAAATCAGACAAATATTGTCACGAATACGTGATGGCGCTCCTCCAGACTACCAGTAACTGTTCCGGGCCCAGGCACCTTATTGATGGGTTCCAACCCTATGCATTAGGGCCTTTCTTCTGGCACTCAATAACTTGAATTCAAGTTCGTCAATAAGGGTATCTTTCGCCCACAATCGGCCTGCAGCGGTAATTGGGCACTGATTGATTCGAGCCGTAAACTCATTGACCGCCTGTAAGAGATGTTCCGCTGTCGTATAACAGTGGTAGCCTCTGGCGTTGGTTGCTTATCATTAGAAGCTCGTCCCTTAATGCTCTATGGCTGCTTTGGGGCCAGTAGTTCACAGCTATAAGGAGTCCAGGCTGAGTAGTTTCAGCCTGCAAAGTGGTCACCGAATAAAACGTAAAAACTCTTCCCGGGTTGGCTGGTTGTCTTTCATTAGCCCACGCATGACTGAGGAGGTCATGGAGGAGTTCTGTTTTTCCACGCCGCGCATCATCATGCACATATGTTGCGCCTCGATCACCACGGCCACGCCCCGGGCGTTAGTCACTGTCATAATGGCATCGGCAATCTGTCTGGTCATGTTCTCCTGGATCTGCAAACGACGGGCGAACATATCGACAATGCGGGCAAATTTCGATAAACCGAGCACCTTGCCGTTGGGCACATAACCAATATGGCACTTGCCAATGAACGGCAGCAGATGATGTTCACACATGGAATACAGCTCGATGTCCTTAATCACCACCATTTCGCTGATGTCCGATTCAAACACTGCACCATTAACGACTTCTTCCAGGGTCTGGTGATAGCCTCTGGTCAGGTATTGCATCGCTTTGGCAGCACGAAGTGGTGTGTCTCTCAGACCTTCCCGGTGAATGTCTTCACCGATTGACTCAATAATGGCCTTGTAGTATTCGCTGATTATCTGGGGCATTGGTGAATTATCACTGCATGTTTATCGAAATGGACGGCA
>JAKROC010000298.1 GCA_024509075.1 Endozoicomonas sp. | reverse complement strand
TAGAGCTGTAGAGAATTACAGCAACCTACCGTTACTTGGGGCTGAATAGTTACGATTATTATTTTGCTGAAGTACCTGTCTGCTATGGTGATGTTAGTCAACGATGGTTCTTGTTTTTCAATAAATGACGGAGAATCAGTGAATAGAAGACGCTGACCAGAAAGATGCAGAAGCAGTCGCTGAAAGAGGCTCGTGATCTGGAAAAGCTGTGCAAAAAGGCTTTTCTGTGCCGGGATGACGCATTGAAGGCTTTTGCTTTGTGGCAGAAACAAGCGAAACTCTGTCAGAGTGAAACGGAACCAGAGGTTATCTGTAAGCCCTGCTATTCGCGAAAAGGGCGTCCATCGTCGAATAGCAAGCCTGATCATTTCGAATATTTTATACAGAGCGCATGCTTTGTTTCCTGTGATAAAAGAGAGAGTTCGCAGGCCTCACTGGGTTGCTTTATTCTGGGCACCAATGATCTGGATCAAAAGAGATTGAATGCTACGGAACTGTTGTCTACCTATAAGTCGCAACAGAAGGTTGAAGGTGGCTTTCGATTCCTGAAGAGCCCGGATTTCATGGTGTCTTCACTCTATCTGAAAAAAGTGGAACGCATTGAGGCCCTATTAATGGTGATGATGCTGTGTCTGATGATCTATGCTGCTATCCAGCACAAAGTAAGGCATGAGCTGAAAAAGCAAGATCGCGTATTTTTGAACCAGAAAAAAAAGCCCTGCCAGAACCCAGCAGCAAGATGGGTGTTTTTCTGTTTTCATGGGATTAGTGTCTTAACGGTCAATAATCAGGAGCGACATGTGGTCGGTTTAAAGGAAAGGCATCGGACGATCATTCAGATTTTTGGTGTTTTTTACGAGTCGGTATATTCCTGATTGGGGTAGTGAAAGGCAGTTTTATCTGTGTTTGGCGGTTATTTTTTGTGTCCCTGGTAGCTGTGCTGATGTAGATATTATTGCTTATGTAATTATTATTGCTACGTGCTGATAAACACGGTATCTTTGCCCGCATTTTTTATGCCAACCAAATATACCGAGTTATTCTATGGGTCTCATGCGCAAATCTACCTTGGCCGCAGCCGTTCTTGCAGCGGGGTTTTCTGCTTCAGCCAGTGCTGATTATCTGTATGGTTTTGCCAACATCAGCATTAACCGCCTGGATTGGTCGGACAAAACTGAAAACCGTGCTGACAAAAACGATTTTACCTATCTGGAAATTGAGGGTGGGGCCGGTTTTGATTGGGGCGAAGTTTACGGATTTATTGATCTTGAAAACCCGCACAAAAGCAACAGTGAGGGGCGTGCCACCAGCATGAAAGGCACCATCCGTTATAATCTTGGTTTTGCCGGCCTGAACCTGTACGGCCATATCCACGACCTGAATGGCTCTGGATTTTACGAGCAGAATCGGTTGTTGGGTGTTGGTTTCAGCTACCGTAATGCAAGCCTCTTCTTCCAGCCGTTTCTGGCTGTCAACAACACCGAAAGCAGCAATATGGACAAGACTGTCAGCGGCTTTAACGGTTATGTAGCAGGATGGGTCTTAGGTTATAGCTTTAAGCTGATGGATCAGAATTTCGCGTTCAGCAATTGGAATGAGTACGAGTTTGACCGTGATTCCCAATATGTGGGCGGACAAAGTGGCTTCAACGGAGCCGCTGCCCTTTGGTGGAACGTCAATGACAAAATTACTCTGGGTTTCCAGTACCGTTATGCCAACGATAAGCTGGGTTCTGCCACTTATCAGGATGGTTTTATCTACTCCCTGAAATACAATTTCTGATGGCAAACCGGCCTCCAGTGGAGGTCGGTTGTATTGGTGAGTTGTGGCAAAAACGCTCACAGCAGTTTTTGGAAAAACTCTTTGGTGGGTGAGGGAATTACCGTCTTGGCGATCAGCGTGCCGGCATCTTTTGACGCCGGAATGCCAGCATCAACGTCGGCATTAACGGCCGATAATTCGCCGGTCATGACGATAAACGACTTACCGCCAATAGCCATAGCCAGGCGTACTTCGATCATTTTCACATCCACAGCCTTGGCCGCAGCGTCAGCAGCAATAACCACCTGACGCTCATCGACACTGATCACCTGCCCGGCAATACGGGCGTGGATCATCGAGCCCAGTTGCCCATCTGGTATGGTTCCAATCAACTGCCCTTTAACGACCCGGTCACCGACGCTGACTGTCGCCTGGCTTGGGGCACCGATATGTTGCCTGAGCGATACCCTGACCTCATCCATAGCCACTTCACGATATGCGTACAGTGTCTGGTGGTCGTAGTCGCCTGGATCCAAACGAGCGAGCAGCCTTGGTGTGGGGATTTTTTGTATGCACTCAAAAACCAGTATTTTTGAGGAAAATATCGTCTCTACGGTCTACCTTTCAGGCTCATGAATACATTGCTTGACGACAACCTTTCTGCCAAAAAGCTGCTCACTTTCATTACCCAGCAGCAAGAGCGGATACTGTGATCGGCCTAGCCCTGAGACCGTCTGATAGCTCGGCATCACTCGTAGCAACAAAACCCCAGGTTGTCAGGCCAAGGCAGCAAGTCAGGCAGGAAGCTGGTCTGCCGTTGTATCGTGAAGAGTGCGCCACATCTATACCCAAAGGATTTCAAGTTGATTCGAGGCGGCAAATGAGCGAAGCCTTTA
>JAKROC010000297.1 GCA_024509075.1 Endozoicomonas sp. | reverse complement strand
ACGCTCGGTGGCCAATATTCTCAACGTTGGCGGCACCTTCCTGAAGTCTGCCCGTAATGATGTTCACCGAGGACCGCTTTCCAGTCTGATGGCTTTGTAGAGGTATATGAATCTAATGGGGACAGGTTTGAGAGAAAATTAAATCGGAGAATGGTGAAACAGTTACAGGTCCGACATCACCAACAATACGAGCAGCCCCTGATTTTCGACGAACTTTCTCACGCGAGTTGTAAAATAAAATAGATAAAAAAAAGAAAATGTTGTTAGCGCGCAATACACAACTGTGGAGTGAGGAACACGGAAAGTAAGCCTCAATACCATTGTTCCAATTTTTTTTGACTTGCGTGACGAACTTCGCCGTTTTAGTGTCTCTGAGAGTGCATATTTCATAATAGCTATTACAGCACTCTTCGATGGAGTGTCGTAGAAATAAAACCAAAGTGATCACAACGACTAATCGAAGGAAAGGAAAATACCAATGAGAACGAAGTGTAAAATGAGAAATCTGTCTAGGGCGCGGGAAAACGTGAGTCAGCGAGTCGCAATTGGTTTTAGTTTGGCATCTGATTGGTTGAGAGAACGGCCCGAGTTTTCCTGGACCGGTAATAAAACAAAGTAAAGCAAAACCAATGCAATTACGGATGACTTTCGACACTTAATTGAAAATAGCTCCATAAGAAAAAATGGCCTCTTGTTTTACCATTTGTCTATAGGTCAAGCAGTCGGAAAAAATATCGCTAGTACTAAGGAAGGAAAGTACATCTTCAAACCTCCAAGAATAAAGTAACTCTTATCTTAGAGAGAGCACAAAAATACCTCATGCGCGGGAGTTTACTCACCGTGGAAACAATGGGTAGCCGATACGACCCAGTGAGCAGAGATGAGGGAGCCTCCGCAGAAATGTGACTGATTGAAGAGCAAAGCAACTTGCCAGGGCCATGCGCCCTGTGCACTCTGGGTACCTCCCACGATGCGACGAAATAGGCTCGTGCTGTCACTCCTTAGATCAGAAAATCTTTTACCACAAAATCTGTATCCTGGAATTTCAAACGGCGAAACGTTAAAAGGGTTATCTCTTGTGTATGAAAGTTAAGTCGACCTAAGTAAAAAACTTCGTAGAATAGAAAAACTTGGGCCAGGCATTAACGGTTACCTGACAACATCAAATCAAATACAACCACGCTCTAGTTTTCTGGAGTGAGGATGGTTTGTTTTGGAAACTGACTGGACGAGATGAACGGGTTTGATCTGAATATTTCAGATATTTGATCTGGGCTCTATCATGTTTTTTTTTTTAATCTTTTTTCAAAAGGAACCATTAGTTCAAACTTCAAAAAGGGAAAAAAATCTTGCATTAGTATAAATAGTGCCAGTGGGTTGCTAAAAGCATCCCACTGGTTTTACGACTCCTAAGAAAAGTTTTAATATGTGTATAAAATTTTCTAACAGACCCGTTCATCAAGCGTTATTTTGTGGAAAAATACAGGAAAGTAGTGGTACTGGTATTACACCTAACCTTCCCATCGTACGCTGCGATCCAATTGCTGCCGAAATTTCGCAAGCGGTGCCATCTTAAGTTTGTGGCATTGATTGTGTCAGAAAATGAATTTTCTGTAATATGATGTACAACAGTTATGCGGCACGTCCTCGAGCCTATGACAAAGTTACTGAAACCCCTGTATGTTTGGATAAACTGAACTATTGAGTTGCAACTGTAAAGAGCGGAACTCCTCGGCGGGTTAAATCATTTTAAAGTTACGATAGTTTGAAACTAAAATCCTTGTCCCAGAAATGATGGTAGAGTTAATATGAATGTCGAAAATTAATATTGTCCTGTTGGACCATCTGATCGTAAAATCAACTTCATCGTGTTTTATTATTCACCCTCAGGAAGAAATTTATGTCAGAGTCCTGAAAAAGAAGAAAACAGATTGCTCACCATCGGAGATTTCGCAAAAGAAGAGGCAAAATAAGAGAGGAAAAACTTGTTTTATGACAAGGGCGATTGTTGCAGAAGTGGCCTCAGCCGGTAAAATCTTGTGGGTTCCAATTGCAATCGAGTAAATCTGCCAGTTTTCTCTTTGCGATTGAAACGTTAATACACTGAGTCAATAATGAACTTAACAGCTGCAAGCAGAACCACGTAAATGATAAAAAAGTAATTTCAGCAGCGATTATGGAGTTAAGCAATTACCAATCCAAAAACATTGATTAATCTGAGATAATTTCCATCAAATTAGCCGAGTAAATATAAAAGATTTTTAATTTACAGACCACATTAACAATTACTGCTAAATATGATGTGGCAATTTTTCATTAAGCCAAACAGCTTTTGTCCTTTTTTCGTTCCTGGCGGTGTTTGGCCTTCTTAGAGGTACTAATGAGAAATACACTCCATTTCCTTTTGAATTTACAGCTCTTTTCATGACAGGTCTCTCGTATGTAAGTTCTTTTCGTGTATTGTTAATGATTGAGTTTTTTTTACTCGACCCACCAGGAGCGAGCATATAGCAAAGGCATTGATTAATTTAAAAATCTCTTGTGACTTTTGGCTGGTATTGAAAAGAAGCCTAGGTTTGTATTTAAGACGCAGCTTGAAAAGCAGAGCAGAATATGCAACGAAAATATCATAAAAGAAGTTATTGTTAGACTTTCCCA
>JAKROC010000296.1 GCA_024509075.1 Endozoicomonas sp. | reverse complement strand
AGGAACTTTTCCATTCCACTGTGAACGAATGGATAGCAAGCATAAAAGCGGGAACAAAAGATGATATCAGCAACAAGTATTGCCTGTCCCCTGGGGACTAACTCAACCATCGATGGACCTGGTTTACACGCAACCCGTGAGTCAGATCATAATCCCTGCATATCAACACCATTACCCGTAACGCTGAGTCACGCTGAAGTTACTGCTATTGGCAACACCAAAAAATACCTCGAAGGCATAAATGGGGAAAAAGATTTTCGGCGCGTTGGTATCGAATCGCAGTGCAACGGTATTGCCATCGTCAAAAATACTCGAACTACCACTTTGCCCCGACTCCATTATTTTGATGATATCCCGTGCTGGAAATACTCCAGTAAAGACAATGTTAAGGCTTTTTATGATGAGCGACCACGTGAAGTTCTATTGAAAGGTCAGATTCTGGCCAGAACTGAACAGACCGCAGCCGGAGCCCCGTTAATCGCCCTGACGGCGGAGCTGGGGGATTACTCTGAATCGGAGCGCATTTACTGTCCTGAGCTGATTACCGCACCTTTGACCCAGCAGGAGTTCGCACAAGCATACATACAGCCCTCGCTTGATCACTTCAGGACACTGTTCATCAAGCATCTCACCGAGCCGAAGATGTATTCCTTGAGTGAAATCATTGCGACCTATAACAGCACCAGGCCGCCAAATGTCTTAACGTTGATTATTGAAGATCAGGTACCACTGAACACCCAATATCTCTATCCATTTCCAGTCGGTCGGCCAGCTGACTACTCATTTTACTCCACTCCTCTGGCAGCCTCATGCTGGTGGACGCAGTCCAATACCGCCATTCCATTTAAGAACTTAAAGAATCTGCATCAAGTTATGGATGTGGATACCCACCTGGTGGCAATCATTAAATTCATTTACAGCGATGATGATTTCAAAAGGTTCTTCATCAAGCCACTGCAAAAGAACCAGCTTACTGATGCGTGGCTGTGGCACTTTCTCTATCTCGCTGTAGGATTTGGTCATGATCTTGGACCGCTGAAGGCAAAAAACTCTAAGTTAAGGGTGCCTAAATTCTACAGCTTCAATTTAAGATACTCACACCACCAGTTGATCATGGAAATTCTGGATGAGGAAGGCATTGACATTCTGTTAAAAGAAATATTGGATCAGAAATTTAAAACAGGCCTGTTCGCTTGCAAAATCCGAGAAACAATCCACTTTTTCCACAGAGTCGTTTATGAATCACCTGTCATGAACCCCGTGTTTGGCCACTGGCTATGGAACTACCTTGATGACTTAACCAATCTGTGCAAGATACGCAAAAAGCATGGAACCTCGACTGTATACAATGCCAACACCAACCGGCCTTTTATCCTTGTTGATGACCGGCCACATTACTTACCGTTCAGACTTTTAAGCTCCTTACCGTATTCGCCTGATGACTATTATCGCGCCGTTCTGCCAACATATAATAACGACAGGGGTGAGCCTTGCACCGTACTTGAAAAACGCCAGTTTTCCCATAAATCCAAGTCAGTGACTCATGGGGAACATTATCCGTTTACCGCTAAGTCAAGATGGTACAGCGAACCCACCGAAACTGAACAAAAGCACCTGAATGTATATTGGGCGTAGCAGTTTTTATATCGTCCTTCAATTTCAAAACCCTTATTTCTTCAGGTAACTTACCTTGAGAAATTTCTACCGGGTTTTATAGTTGACCTCTTGGGCAGACATTAAGCGCCTGCTCCCCGCTTCGGGAAGCAGGCGCTTAATGTCTGCCCTAACTAGTTGCCTTGGTGTTCGGTTGGTGGCAGGGAATTGTCCCTGAAGTCGGAATGGTGGGTATAGAGTCGCAACAGACGGAATAACCGCAGGTTTGGGTGTCTGGTGTGCCTGTCGCTGGTAAAACTCTTCCCGATGATGAGGAGCTATTATTTCACCGGACGGTCGGCTAGCTCAGGGTGTTGCAAGTTCTCAACGCTTTTTTCAGGAGGGGCATATGGGGCTAGCCCCCGTTTGGTCAGCCTTCCCTTAATGCGGTGCAGATATCCTCTTCCAGGTCTTCTGGCTTGGTGGTGGGGGCATAGCGATTGATGATTTTACCTTGGCGACTAAGCAGGAATTTGGTGAAGTTCCACTTGATTTTGCGGGTGCCGAGCAAGCCCGGGGCCTCTGTTTTCAGGTCTTGATAAATGGGCGCGGCATTGCTGCCGTTGACATCAATTTTGGCAAACACCGGAAAAGTAACGCCGTAGTTTTTCTCGCAGAACGTGGCAATTTCGTTGCTGTCCCCGGGCTCCTGGTGGCCAAATTGATTGCATGGGAAGCCAAGGATTACCAGCCCCTGGTCATGGTATCTTTGATAAAGCTCCTCCAGGGCGCGATATTGGGGGGTAAAACCACATTTACTGGCGGTGTTGACAATCAAGACAACCTTGTTCTGGTAGTCAGACAAGGCTTGTATGGTTCCGTCCAGTAAGGGCATGGCATATTTTTGCAGTTCCATGGTTTAACCTCCGGGGTGACTTTTTATGTGGTCAGTCCTGTGCAACACGTTTGGTGATAAAGCATTATGTAATAAGAGTTCGTTGCCGTGCGGGCAGCAAGCCACTTTCCCGCTTCTCAATAATGGACAGGATATGTTTGGGAGACAACAAA
>JAKROC010000295.1 GCA_024509075.1 Endozoicomonas sp. | reverse complement strand
GGCATCCCGTGGAGCGCAAATCCAGAAAAAACGGTCAGTATGAGACTTTCACCCAATCAATTGGCATCAGTGATGACCTTGCCCATCAGGTCGATAAGGCTTTTGCGCCGGAGCATATAGCCACTAAACAGGACCTACTGGTAATGCAAGAGGCTATTTTGCAAACACAGCTAAAAACTGACTCTCACTATTTTGAGTTGAGTAGCAAGATAGATCGGGTTGATAGCAATCTAAGGGTTGAAATCGCAGCTATCTCCCGTCAATTCTGGATTACCTTTGGTGGATCAATTACTACTATTCTCAGTGTGTTTGCGGTGAACTGGTACTTTCATTAAATCTTAAAAAAACCGGTAAAACCGGGTTCAGGGTTCTCATTGTGCATCATGCCCGCCCTTGTGCCCCACTTGGGCCAGCTGCTTATTCTGGATCAGAGCGCTGATAAAATACCTGACCAACCCGTTTGATATGATTCAACAGGTTGGGATTGTCAATGGTTGCCAAAATGGATAGATCAACCTGGTAAGGCAACAGCAACTCTTCAAGTGTTTCTTCAATCTTGAGCTGGATGGTTAAGTCCAGTGTTGCCTCTTTGGACGATAATAAGGTCAGATCGATATCTGAGCCTGGTTTATAAGTGCCTTTCGCTCTCGACCCATAAATGATGACTCGATCAACTTGTGGAAAGGCAGCCATAACCTGTCGAATGGCGGTTATGGTTTGTTCCTTTAGTCCAAATCGGTTGGCCATCAGTTGCTATCATCCAGCCAGTTTGTCAGCGTTACTTTTAGCTCGCAGAAAGCAGAAAAATACTGACCCAGAATTTTTTCCGCAATGTCGTTAGCCACGGCTTCCACGTAAGTATGTGATGTGAGGTTGCGACTTTTTATCATTTCCATCCAGAGTTCGCCATCAACCACCAGCCCTTCCCTGAAGGCTACCCTTGCGGCATCTCTTGACCCCATTACGCCGCTAACTCCCCGGTAATCCAGAAAGTCTTTCAGTGTTTTCCAGGCCAACTCATGGGTAAATTCAAAGCCTTGTATCAATCCCTGCTGCTCCAGTTTTGACAGGGAGCGTTGCTGTGAAAGCTCCACGGCTTCCTGCAAAGCTGCAAGGGCACGCTGGTAGTTATCAAATCACTGTATCCAGCGAATATCGTCGTTGTTATTTGGCATGGTGGCTTCTACATAGAGATGTATGAGCGTTTAATCTTAGCAAGTCAGGGGGAGGAAAAGCCGAGTCCAGGCCTTTTATCGTGCATGATGGAACCCAGCATCCTGATTGTTCGTAATATTGTTCTCCACTAATGCTGCTTGAACTTCTCGAAGTCGATCATTCAATACCGCTTGTTCCTGGTGGCGACTGCTTTTTCCAGAGTACCTGATAATGTGACCGAATGTTGGTGCGAAAATGATCTGGCACACTATGCCAAGCTAATACATGGTTTCAATGGGTTTGACGTGTGCCATCTCCGTTCACCCTGACTCTTCTTCGTGCTCTTCGTGGTTCCCTTCTGTTCAGAGCCTTTTGCGACACCCGCCCTATCGTATTATCTCTTAATCAAAAGTCTTAAACCCCTCTTGCACAGTTCATGTAAGAGATGACAGGGAGGGAGACTCTTTCACGTTACTCCGTGTCAAGCGGCTAAAGAACATATTCTTAAAGAGTATCCGCCAGGTCCTCATAGAGTTCTTTGAGTGCAACTGAGAAACCGATAGAGCGTAGTTGCAGGGTGTCGGTTTCATGTCTCAATCGTAAGATCTCCCAGCCATCTCCGGTATTCTGGTAAAGATCGACAGACACTTTATCCTGGTGAATCAGGACGTACTCCTGCAAACCGGGGATGGCAGTATAAGCTGCCAGCTTTTCCATTCGATCCCTTGCCTCCGTGGTGGGCGACAGTACCTCGGCAATCAATGTTGGCCGGTCTTCCACATAGTCGTTCTGGTCGGCTTCGTTACAAGCCACCATCACATCCGGATAGTAAAATACGTCGTTGCCTTTATGGCTGGCATTCACCTTCATATCACTGGCGTATGCCCGGCACGGACTGCCCCGAAGGTGAGTTCGCAACAGGGTGGCAAAGGCCAGGGTCAGCAAATTGTGACGCCGGCTTGCCCCTGCCATGGCAATAATCACACCATTAACGTATTCGTGCCGTTGCTCTGCCTGTTTTTCAAATGCCAGATACTCTTGCGGGGTCATAAAACGCAGATGCTCGGCCTGTAGCATAAGTCTGATCCTGTTTTATTTATCTTTTCTCAGAATAATGCATTGTAGGAAAATCGGGGTCAAAAAACCTGGGAGGGAAGGCTGCTTTTTCTGAAGTGCCCCATAAGCAGAGACGGAAAACAGCGCCACCACTGAGCCACTTCCTGGCATCTGCAAACCATCGTGATGAGGCTATTATTTCTGCTTATCAATCGGGTGGCTATAGCCTCACTGAGATTGCTGATTATGTTGGCCTGCACTATACAACCGTCAGCCGGATAGTGCGCAAATCCGCTGCTGATTCTGCATAACTACTGCATAAAAGTCTGTTGGTAATGGCTTACAAGCCATCCCCCACGCTACCGCCCATCGAATTAGAGGTATTTATCGAAACAACCAGGATTAAACTGTGTCTATAGGTATTTTTCTGGGCTCTTTTGAAAAATGAGTGGGTAAGGGTATATTTATCCACTCTGTTTTTCCCT
>JAKROC010000294.1 GCA_024509075.1 Endozoicomonas sp. | reverse complement strand
GTTGCCGAGCGAATGCAGCCAACAAAGTAGCAACTTGAAAGGCGACGGGTATAAGCCCCTCAAGAGTCAGACAAGCAAACGGGCCGGTATTCGGCGTTCCAGCGCTTGGCTTTGACATTGGCTTCCAGGGCAGCTTGTTCGCACGGTGGCGCTAACCCCTCTTCCTGTGCTTTTCTGGCCACGGCAATGGCAATCTCATCGGTCACCTGATGAATGCAGTGCAATTCCGGCAGTAAAGGGGCTTCCGGGTTGGTAATTGCCGGAGATACCGTGGCCAGCTGCTCTGCGGCGGCATCCAGCATACCGTCGGACACTCTGGTGGCACCGCTGGCCAGCACACCCAATCCCAGCCCGGGGAAGATATAAATATTGTTGCACTGCGCCACCTTATAGCGCTTGCCGCCAAATTCCACCGGCTCAAACGGACTGCCTGTGGCTATGAGGGCACGCCCTTCGCTCCAGGTAATGATCTGTTCCGGTGTGGCTTCCACCTGGCTGATGGGGTTGGAGAGCGGGAAGATGATTGGTCGCTCATGGTGTTGCGCCATGGTTTCAATTACTTCTTGGGTGAACAGTCCGGGCTGGCCGGATACGCCGATAATGGCGTCCGGTCTGGCGTGGGTAATCACCTCCACAAGCCCCGGGTTGTCTGCACAGCCCCACCGGCTGAGGTCGTCATAACGCTGCACCAGACGTTGCTGGAACGGATGCAGATCGGTCATCCCATCGTGCAGAACGCCACAGTGGTCAATCATGAAGATACGTTGGCGAGCCTCTTCTTCGCTGAGCCCACGACCAACCATCAGGCGAATCAACTGTTCGGCGATGCCGCAGCCTGCGGAACCGGCACCCAGAAAAGCGACGGTCATCTCTTCCAACGACTTGCCCGCTGCGCTGGCTGCCGCCAGCAACGATGCCGTTGTGACTGCGGCAGTGCCCTGAATGTCATCATTGAAGCAGCACAGCGCGCCCCGGTACTTTTCCAGCAGGGGGGTAGCGTGGTTGATGGCAAAATCTTCAAACTGCAGCAGGGCTTTAGGCCAGCGTTGTTTAACTGCGCAGATGAATTCTTCCAGGAAGGGGTAATACTCATCATCGCTGATGCGCTCGTGACGCCAGCCCAGGTAGTTTGGGTCATTGAGCAGCTGACGACTGTTGGTGCCGCAATCGAGAGCAATCGGCAGCGTTTTGTTGGGGGCAATGCCGCCCACCGCGCTGTAAAGAGACAGTTTGCCAATGCAGATGCCCATACCACCGATGCCCTGATCCCCCAGACCCAGAATACGCTCGCCATCGGTAACCACGATCACCTCAATGTTACGCTTGAAGTTGGTCAGCATCGCCTTGATGTGCTCCCGTTGTGGGTAGGCAATGAAGACACCTCTTGGCCGACGGTAGAGGTCACTGAAGCGCTGGCAGGCTTGGCCAACCACCGGTGTATAGATGATCGGCAACATCTCTTGCAAGTGCCGCTGCAAAAGGGCGTAGAACAGCGTTTCGTTGGTGTCCTGCAAGGCGCGCAGGTAGATGTGCTTGAGCATTGGCGTCTGCTTGGCTGAGAAGGATTTATAGGCCCGGTGGCACTGCTCTTCCAGGGACTCTACCCGCGGTGGCAGGAGACCATGTAGCTCCAGCTCACTGCGCTCTTCCATGGAAAAGGCTGTGCCCTTGTTCAGAAAAGAGTTTTCCAGCAGTAAACGACCGGTTAGCCCGGTGTGAATGCTTTGGTTGTGTTCGCTCATCACATGCTCCACGTTTAGTCAGTCGGCGATTGCAGGCGGTGGTTTTTCAGAGGGTTAAGCAGTGTTGGTTGGTACTGGGTCGTGGCAAGGGGCGACCGCAGGCTTTAAAAGTTGTGAGCATATGATTTCATATGGTTAGCTACTTATGTCCCGGTGCCAGAATACCCAAACAGGGAAGGTGGCAAAACGCAGCTGTGATTTTCATGTAACAAGAGAATCATCTGCGAGAGGCCGCCCTGGAAGTATGTCAGCCACTGACCGTTCCCACCAACTGCCCTGCAACCAAGACGCTGCAAGATCCCCTACTTCACCAGTCATGCCAGGGGCGCCACTGGGAGGATTACGACAATGAATTGCATAACCTCATGGCTCTTGCAGAGCAAGAGATTCTCTCAGAAGACCTTCAAAAACTGGACGTCAATGAACATTCTATTGAGGTCAAGGGCATCGTTTATCGCAGGGAGGCTCAAAATCATCAAACATACCAATCTGCCGCTGGTTCTGTCCGGGTAAAGCGAACCCTGTATCGATCCAGTCAGGAAGCAAATGTATAGTCCCTTTGGAACTCCAGGCAGGCATTGTTGAAGGCTCGTCTTCCTGCAAAACTCAGTGAACGACAGTATTTAATGCCAACACCAACGAGCCTTTTATTCTTGGTAACGACTCGCCGTATTACTTATCGTTCGAACTGTTAAACTCCTTCCGATACTTGCGTAGAGGCCATTATTGCTCCGTTCTGCCCACATATACTAACGACAATGGTAGACCTTGTACCGTACTTGGCGAGCTACCCGAGCCAAAAATAACCCACAGATTTTACTGACGAGGCACAAAAAAAGGCTTCCTTTGTACCTTTGTGATTCAAGCCTTTTAAGTTTTTTCGACAGGCCTCCTTCGTGAGGATGACGTGCAGTTGATGTTTTACCATTGGGTGAAAGTCTCATACTGAGCACAACTACAGACCCTGGAGCATAGAATTTATAT
>JAKROC010000293.1 GCA_024509075.1 Endozoicomonas sp. | reverse complement strand
TTCAGCCAGTCGCTGATGCCAGTGATGACTGGTTCATCCAGTCGGTTGATTTGGTTTTGTTGCCCTTGTCACCTTCCCGTTTCGGATACTGGCTCCACCACTCGTCGAAGGATTCAGAGAAATCAGGCTTGCCCGATCCAGGCTTTTCCACAGTCGTGCGATCGTCAGATCGGACATATGTCTTGTAAAGATTTCTCTTATTCTCTACTTCTCTATTTCTCTTATTCTCTAGGCGAGATTCTGCCGAGCAGTTGCCGAGCATCTTCCGAGCACTTTCCAACAACATTCTGGTTTGCTTCGAACCCTTGAAATCACTGGCTTTTGCGACCGCTCTTTCGATAACAGGTATCACTCCGGGCAAGTCATCCAGCAATTTTTGCGGCAGTTTGACTAGCAGCTTCAGACGGGCATCAATCTGGGTAATATTGTCCACAGGATTGTGTTTCATAAACTGCGGAATGCAGATGTACTGACATTGGTCAGAGGCCAGCAGGAAACCGCTCGTCGTTAGCTCGGCAATCGCTCGCTCGACGCTCGGCTCGTCCCAGTTGAGGTCTCCAGAGATGTAGCCGGTTGGCATCCTGAAGATACCAATCAGGTTTCCGTGCCCGGTGGTCAGCAAGTAAAGCGCCAGCAGTTTGGCTTTATCTGACAGCGACTGAATATCATCACTGACCCAAAACTGGCCAGAGACCTTGCCAAAGTCTTTCATACACAACCTCCATCAACCGTGCCCCGACCAAACCACCGATTGGTCTTCCGCTTTACCTGTTCATTTTTCTCCATCCAGTTGGTGATGAATCGAGTGAACCGGCCTTCGCTGCACCCGGCAAAACGATCCTTCATGTAGGCATAAGCATTGATCAGCTCCTGCTCCACATTGATGCTGGGGTAGGTTTGTACCAGTTCGTCATAGATATCGTGGGTCATTTCAAAGTGCGGGTGATGACCACGGATTGGCCAGGGAATCTCATACCAGTAGAGCGGCAAACTCTCTTCACCCGCGCTCTTCTGATCGAAACTCTCCTGACTCAGGCTCTCCTGGCTCAGGCTAATTTGGCTGATACGGTCATCGTTCATGCTGCACCTCCCATTGCAGTAAGAAAATCCATTTGGGGTTGTTTGGACAGGTTGCGGGACCGGTCGAAGTTTGTCCGGGGATTGCTGTCAGGCAGGCTCATCGTCAAACATCCTTTTGTAATTATTATCATCCCATAAGCTAACTTATGTTAGCTATAGACGTTACGATAATCACTTTTGTTTATATTTGTAAACACTCAGATGGACAACTTTAACAACCTCAGGGATTGGCAAGCCGGCTTCTGTGATACATTGCTACCAAATCAAGGAAAAACAGGAACGGTGGTAAACGTGGCAACACACTGGACTGAGCGTGTAAAGCAAAAAACCAGGGAACTGAATCTGTCGGACGCTAAAATTGCCCGGGAGATTGGCTGCAGCTCGGCGCTGTATAGTATGTGGATGAACCAGACACGCAACCCCAAACTGGAAAACAAGATGGCCATCGCCAAGGCCCTGGATGTCAGCGTTTACTGGCTGGATACCGGAGAAGAAGAACCCAATCCCAACGCACTGCCCATTATCAGTCTTGATGATATAGACACCTTTCATCAGGAGATTGAAGATAAGCAGAAAGCCATTAAGAAAGACTCAGGCATTCGAATTATCGAGTCGGATAGCGAAAGCTTCCTGATCCGGCTGGACAATGACTCAATGATAGACCCGGGGAATGCGGAAAAAACACTGATTCCCAATGGCAGTACCATTCAAATTGACCAGGAGTGCACGCCGTTACCCGGCAAAATACTGCTGATAGAAATCGACGGACAGATGCTGCTGAGAGTCTGGCAACGGATTAACGCCAACCAGCATATTTTTAGAGTGATTAATCCACACTATCCTGAATTGAAAATATCCTACACTGGCGATGTACTGAACATATACAAGGGCACTGCCGTGGGATTCAGAAGCCCTCTATAACTGCCAGCTCAACACCAAGACTCCTGGCTGCTGCCCATAAACTTTAATGCAGCGGCCATCGACAATCTGCTTGTCATCCTCCCAGACAATACCATTCAGAGCATCGCAATAAAGCTTTGCCACATTGTCAAAGTCCGGCTTTACCGCAGGGCGGATCTCTCCGGCCAGGGCGGCAAAGCGCTTCTTCTTTGACCAACTCACCGGTACCGGAAACACGGCCAGTACCAGCACCCCGATCTGGCCCTTCATCAAAGCTCCCTGCTTCTGCTGCTGCCCTGAATAGTGCGCCTGCTTCTCTGCCTTTTTTGTTACCTCCGGTGTATAGCACCCTCCCCGACGGGTAAACCGTGGCCGGCCTTTGCCCGCGGGAATGGTGTTAATCAGCACTGACCGGGCATCTATTTTTGTGAATGATTTCAACTCATTTGTTAGAGATGCCGGAAGCCTGCCCAGCCAATTTTCGACCACACTCATATCGTCCAACCCTGACTTTAAAACCAAATATTAATACCTCTCCGAGAGTTTCAATTGTCAAATGCTATCAACTTTATACTTACCATACAAAAATACAATGAATTAACATTTGTTAGTGTTATATTTTTATAATATAACTTTTGTTACTTAAATATTAACAACAACAATGGAGCCAAAATGGACGCAGTTACCCGGGATCTCAACCGGCACCTCAATGCCATTGACGACAGAGAGGCCCTCGAAGAGGCCATCGAGTCGGAACTGGAACGGATAGAAA
>JAKROC010000292.1 GCA_024509075.1 Endozoicomonas sp. | reverse complement strand
TGACAGATTCAAGGTAATTTTTAAATGCTTTGCTAGACTGTCATTCCAAGCTGGTAGAGGGAGTAGAGCTGATCCTTAAAATCAAAAACATGTGACCTTATGTACTTTTTGTGATTTCCCTTAAATATGCGCATTTTAATGCGTTTTTAACCCTTTGTCATTGCCAAAAAAGACATTTCTCGGCTTTAGTGTTGTTTGTCGTGTTTATCTTCTGTGCGCGATGTGTTGGTCTATATCCAGACAACAACTGGCAACCGAGAATAAATTGGATGGGCGGTAGCGTTTCATTAAACTATTCAAACTTTCCAAGCAAGAATCTTTCCTTTATAACAAATTCAAAACAAAAAGCAGTACAACATTGATATACACCATGCCGCACTACAATAAGAGGCCGTATGTTCAAAAATGCTCGCCATGAATTAACAGAAACCTATCGAAAAAAAACACTGATTCTTAATCTTGCATGGGATGATATAAAAGTACGGTATGCCCGATCAGTCATTGGGCCCTTTTGGCTAGTAATGACTACGGCAATTAGTGCCTTAGGGCTAGGCTATATCTGGAGCATACTCTTCAATCAAAACAAAGCCACCTTTATTCCAGCGCTATGTATTGGATTGGTTATCTGGCAATTTTTATCATCATGTATACTGGAGACACCAAACTGCTTTACCATAAACGCCCCTATTATCCGAAACACAATCAACCCGATACTGATATATCCTCTAGTGACCATTATCAGAAATCTTATCATCTTGACGCATAATATTTTAATTATATTTATTGTGCTTTGTCTCTATCCACCGAACCTGAATTATAAGACCTTTTTGATAATTCCAGGACTGATATTGGTTATTGGTAACTTAATCTGGATTTCTGTAATTTTGGGTTTTTTAGGCGCCCGATATCGTGATCTCTCACCAGCCATTACGTCAATGATGACCATCTTGTTCTTTCTTAGCCCAGTCATCTACAAACCAAACCAACTAGGCCTTAAAGCAATAGTTATGTGGTTAAACCCGTTCACCTATCTGATCAGTGCAATCCGAGACCCACTTACTGGAGAGGCAAGTCCATTATTTGCCTACGGAGTAATGACTGCCTCTTTCCTGATTGGCTTTATAGCTATGACAATAATGATTGAAAAGTACCGTTATCGCATCCCATACTGGGTGTAGAATATCGATGGCTTACATCAAACTAGAAAATGTCTCTCTTGAGTACCCACTTTACAACATAGAGAGCACTTCAATAAAACATCACTTACTACGGATGGCTACGGGTGGGCGAATAGCAATAAACTCACGAAAAAATACAGTAGTCAAAGCGTTATCTGATATCAATCTTGAAATTAATAGCGGTGATCGTGTCGGCATCCTCGGTCATAATGGAGCGGGTAAATCAACCCTTCTTCGGTGTATATCCGGAATTTATGAGCCAACCTCAGGTACTATCAAACGACAAGGATCAGTTGCCCCATTAATAGAGATTGGTGCTGGTATGGAGCCTGAGTTATCAGGTTACGATAACATCAAACGACTACTGAGGGTTCAGAACATCCCAGATAAAGACTCCCAAGCATTAACCAAAAGTATTGCAGAATTTTCAGAACTTAAAGATTTCTTACCATTACCAGTTCGAACTTATTCATCAGGAATGTTGATGCGATTAATGTTCTCCGTATCAACCGTGAGATCTCCTGATATTTTAGTGATGGATGAGTTTTTTAGCGTGGGAGATGAATTATTCAGAAAAAAAGCAGAATCACGAATCATTAGCCATATTAACAAATCATCAATACTAATTTTTGCATCCCACAATGAAAATCTAATAAGAAAGTTTTGCAAAAAATCAATAATACTCAGGCATGGAAAAATCATAAATCATTCATCATGAGAAGAATCGGAATCGTTTCGTCCTTCAATATTCTCTGCGGAAATGCTGCTTATTCCGAAGCTTTAATAAAAAACATGCCGAAAGAAATAGAATGCATACCCGTAGAAATACCATACGAAATACAAAAGAAACAAAGCAAAGAGTTTATATCCCTAATAATTGATCAAGTTAGAAATCTGGATGCTGTAAACATACAAGCAGAACTAGGTCTTTTTGGCCCAACACCAACCCAGTCAACGAAACTTATATGCAAGATTATAAAGGAGTGCAAAATTGTTTCTATAACAATGCATAGGGTTGAATCAAAGCCACAAAACCTAACAAGACTTATCTACGATGAATTCAAGAATAAAAAAATACTGAAGGCAATAGGATCAATCTTCAAAGAGTATGCAAAAAAAAAGACATATCAATCATACAAAAAAATAGTAAATAATGGTGTATCTAAAAATGCTCACTTTATCGTTCACACCAATCGAGAGAAAAAAAGAATTCACTCAATAAATAAGCTAGCAAAAGTTTCAGTACACCCGATTGTCTGGCCAGACAGTCTAGTAGCATGCAACACAAAAATGGATAAAAAGATAGCGACATGCATAAAAAATGATCATCCAACTATTGGTATGTTTGGTTTTATATCAGAGTATAAAAACTTTGTAAGACCTGCACATATAATTCAAAACACAGAATTTAACTTAGTTTTAGCGGGTGGGACACACCCCGCATCATTTAGCTATGGAAAAGAAACACATGAAGAAATTACAGCAAGATTGTTAAGTGATATATTTAGCCAACATGAACATGACAACAATGACAGAAAAGTTTATATAAAAATTTCTCCTGACAATCAGACATTGA
>JAKROC010000291.1 GCA_024509075.1 Endozoicomonas sp. | reverse complement strand
AGTACTGTCATCATTGCTGAAGGGAGTGAGCTTGCCCGGCAACTGGGTGTTTCAGCAAAAATGGAGCTACAAGGGAAAAGTCCTGAAACGTTATGAAACCCTGTATGGATGTGTTCCCATGGAACGCTCCGTTTACCAGGGAGTGAGAGGTGGGGCTACACTGGCTCCACTTGATTGTCACGCTGGAATTGTTGGCTCTGCTACTCCCAAGTTCGCCAAAGTACTTGCTTGGAAATACAGCCAAATGCCCGCTCCTGCGGTAAAAGAGGATTTTGAAACCAACCATCAAAGAACGCTGTCAAACTCGTATATCAAGCACTTATCCGACAGAGTCGGTGCATTAATAGACGACCAAAGAGATTCACGCTTTGACTTGCCGGTTTTTACAGAGCCAGTTGAAACTATCGCCATAGGTCTGGATGGCACCTGCATGTTACTTTGCGAAGAAGGCTGGCGAGAAGCTATGTGTGGGACTTTGAGCCTTTACTCGTCCAATGGTGACAGGTTACACACAATTTATACCTCCAGTACACCCGAGTACGGCAAGCAGAGCTTTATGAACAAGCTTGACGAGGAAATTGCGGAACTCAAGCGTTGCTACCCGCAAGCGACGTATATCGGTGTGGCCGATGGCGCCGAAGAAAACTGGCGTTATTTGGCACAGCACACCTCTGCCCAGATACTCGACTTTTATCATGCCTCTGAGTATCTGGCCGGTGCTGCGGAGGCACTGTTTCCTGAAAGCAAATCTCAGAGAAAACTTTGGTTAGAAGATAGGCTTCACTGCCTGAAAAACAAACGTGGTGCGGCCAAGAAAATACTGGCAGAAATTGAGTCAGCAGAACTCCCGAAAAAAAAACGATTGCATTAACAGAAAAACGTTACAAAGCAGTGACTTACTTCACGAACAATCACCATTTAAGTAACCATTCGCTAAATCCATTATTTAAGCATCAATAGCCCTGCTCAGCTATCCTTGATAGATGCTTGAAATCACTGCGCCTGAATGCACTTCAGAACAACCCTGTACTCCTTTCAGCCTTGTTCAAGTCACTTTGACCAAGCAGGAGTTCATTGACCTCAAATGGCAGGTCAACCACTACCGGGATCTGTGGAAACGGACCCGGGTTCGTGAGCAGGAATTACTGGCCACCATTGCCTTGATGAAAAAGGATAATAAGGCTGAAGTCGATCAACTCAAGGCGACCATCAAAGAACGCGATTCTCAGCTGAGTCATATGAAACACATGGTCTTTGGCCGTTCAACTGAAAAGAAAAATCGCTCAAAACCCAGTCAGGAAAAGCAAAGCAAAAATACCACACGACAACCGACGACTCGTAAACGTGGCCAGCAACCTCGTTCCCCGAGCCATGGTCGGAGAAAACATGAGAACCTGCCGGTGGTTGATCAGGGCGTTGACCTACCCGATAACGAGAAGTGTTGTGCCATCTGTCGCTTGCCCTTCGACCCGTTTCCTGGCTGTGATCATTGTGATGTTGTAGAAGTTGAGGTCAGGCCACACAAGAGGCGTTACCATCGCAAGCGATATCGCAGGACTTGCCAATGTCCGGAAACACCCGCAATTATCACCGCCCCATCTCCAGCACGTTTGATTAACAGAGGAACATTGGGAGTTTCTGTCTGGGTTGATTTAATTATCAACAAATATGCTTTTGGTATTCCGGTTAACCGACAGCTTCAGTCGTACAAACAGCATGGGCTCGATCTGGCGGCAGGAACCATTACTTCGGGAATGCAAACACTGCCTGCTCTCATAGAACCGGTCGTGGAAGCTTGCAGAGAGCGGGTTTGCCACAGTGATCGAATGCATGCCGATGAAACCCGATGGTTGCAGTGGTGTGATGATTCAGAGGGCAGCCAGAAACATTGGCTCTGGGTATTTGTTTCCGATGAGGCAGCCTACTTCAGCATCAGTAATAGTCGCGCTGCCTCTGTCCCTGAATCAGTTATTGGAGATAGCGAGGGAACCCTTGTCTGCGATCGGTATTCTGCCTACAAGAAACTGGCCAAAGACCATCCATTGATTGTTCTGGCCTTCTGCTGGGCTCATGTCAGGCGAGACTTTATTGATGCCAGTCGTGGTGACCCGGATTTGGAAAAATGGAGCATTGCCTGGGTAGATAGAATTGCTCGTTTATATTATTTAAACGAGCAACGACTTCTTGTACGGGAAGACCCAAAGCAGTGGCCGACCCGCCAGTTGAGACTGGAAAAACATGTTGAACGCATAGCCTCTCAGCGAGATAAAGAACTGGTACGACCACGGTTGTCTGAAAAAGCGCAAAAGGTACTTGAGAGCCTTGTGAACCATTGGGAAGGGCTCTGCCGGTTTATTCAAAATCCGGACATTCCGATGGATAACAATATTGCTGAACAGACGTTGCGAGGTCCCGTGGTTGGCCGGAAAAACTATTACGGCAGCGGGAGCGACTGGAGTATGGAGCTGGCGGCCTGGTTCTTTACGGTGCTGACAAGCCTGAAGATCTGGAGGATCAATCAGAAGCTGTGGTTGAAGGGCTATCTTGAGACTTGCATTGCTAATGAACGTAAGCCACCAGAAGATTTAAGCCAGTGGCTACCTTGGCAGATGGATGAAAGTCGTCTCAAAGAATTGCGAATCCATGATCCACCTGGCTGAAAAAAGTTCATCCAAGTCCGTAGCCATTATAAGGCAGGTATTCCTTACTAGTTCTCGTCCAAAAACACAACCAATTGAAAACTGTAGATTTTATTCTGAAAAATT
>JAKROC010000290.1 GCA_024509075.1 Endozoicomonas sp. | reverse complement strand
TGGCATACATAGCTAGATTCAACCAGAGAAACGCAGACCTTAATGTGGCCATGGTATAGCTCTACGGTGAAGTTGCCCTGGTGAATCGTCGCTGCGGCGAGCACATATTCTCCGGCGCGGCCTTCGTCCAGGATCACAGTACCGGGAATAATGCGCCGGTCTTCTTCCGCCAGCAGCTCTATCTGCTGTTCCCAGTTGGCTCGGTTTACGGGATTTCGCTCAGCCAGCATTCGGGTGAGGTAGCCACTTTCCAGAATGGCGTGCTTGATGTCCTGCCCGATACTGGCTGCATTGCTCACCGGCAGCGGGTAGCCGCCTTCGGTAGCCAGGTCCAGTTCATCAATCAGCAGGTCGGTGTATAAACTCATCAGAACGCCTCCATGGCCATCCAGCTGTCCATCAGGTGCGACGTGGGCGCCTGAGTAGTGTTGATGGTGACGTTGCTGTTTCGGTTGCTGCTGTTGCTCATGGTTCTGCTGATGTGATTGGTGACTCCGCCGGGAGCAACGCTGGCGGTTTTCATTTCGCGGTTGATGGTGCCCACGTCGGCGTTGGCGCTCTCGGTACCGATGTTGATGCCTGGGATCATATTCAGTTTATCCACTACCCAGCCAACAGCTTTCCCGGCAATTCCTTGCAGGTTTTTGAACCAGTCCATCAGGTCGCCGATCAGACTCATTAATCCCTGTCCCCATGTGGTGTCGAGAAACGCGGCCTTGAGGTCGTCCCACCAGTAGATGCATGCAGCCACCACGGCCACCAGTGCAGCAACACCGGCAGCAACCAGCAGCACGGGGTTGGCATACATAGCTAGATTCAACCAGAGAAACGCAGACCTTAATGTGGCCATGGTGGGGACCAGTGCACCCAGGGCAGCCCCCACGGTTTTCACAATCAACATGCCTGACCAGACGATTTTGGAAAACCCGACAATCATGGTGAGTGCCGCCAAAGCCGCAGTCAGCCCTAGTATCGAAACAACGCTTAGGCCAAACCACTTGGTCAGCTCCGGGAACTGTTTGCTCCAGCGCACAACTGTTGCCGAGGCGCTGGCCATTTTATCCACCAGTGGATTGATAATGGGCAGAAGACCTCGACCGATAGCGATTTTCACAGCGTTAAAGCCTTCGCCCAGACGCTGCCAAGGATCGACCATCGACTTAGCCATATCTTCGGCTTTCTTCATGCCGCTGATATCACCCAAATCTTGAATGCTCTTTGCCAGTCCTCCGGTGTTGGCCATCAGTTGTTTAATCAAGCTCACCGCTTCATCAGAGCCAAAGGCTTTTTTAAGGGCGTCGGATTCTGCGACATCCATGGTTTCCCCAAACTTGCCTTTCAACTGATCAAGAATATCTATCATGCCAAGCATTTGGCCTTGAGAATCAGTGAACTTAAGTCCTAGAGATTTTTGTGCATTACCCACGCCAGCAAGGAATGCTTTGTACTTGGTACCAGCTTCCGATCCGCTCATGGTGGCTTGCAGTGTCCCAAGAATTGCCATTTGTTCGTTCATGGCAATGCCTGCTGATGTCGCGTTGGCACCAATTGAGGTAAAAGCCGCGCTCATCTGGTCACCTGTCGTCTTGAACATCTGAACGGCTGTTGCCGTTTGTCCTGCCAGTACTTTTACCCAGTTGCTTTTACCCATAGCGTCGGCGGTTTTCTGAAAAACACCGTACATGGTGCCCATATAGTTCGTAATCGTTGCGGTGTTTGATTTGGTGGCCGCTGCCAGCACACCGGCTGAGTTGGTAAAATCCGAAAGCTCAGCGCCAGAAAGGCCAGCAATGGCGGACTGGATATCGTAAGACGCAGACACAAATTCAGCAGCCGATCTGCCGTACTGTACAGAGAACTTCAGGGCGGTATTGCTTAGATCGGAGAGCGCAGAGTCAGCAACACCCAGGGAGCGAACTTCACCTAATGCACGGTCCATTTGGATAGCAGGGTCCAGCAGGCTTTTCATGGCAATGCCAGCGCCAGCGACACCCAGCGCACCCGAGCCTATTTCGGCAAAAGCAGATCTTGCTGATTTAGCTGTGTTGCTCAGCGTTTTCTGGATCTTGCCGGCCGGGCCTGTGACCTGATCCAGCAGGCTGACCACAAAGCTAAGGCGCTGTAATGATGATGACATATTCTTTCCTTTTCCCTAGCCCTTGCCGAATGCCCTGGCAATTCCGTTGGTGACTGCGATGGTTCGTTTTTCCTGCTGGTCTTTCTCCAGCCAGAGGGCATCGCCCATTTTTTCTTCGGTTACCGGTTGCCCCGGGAACCATTTCTGAGTGAGCAGTACCAGCTGGGCCAGTCCGTCCTGTTCTATTTGCTTGCAGCGGCTTTCGGCTTTCCCACAATCACAGAGACTTTGGGCTTGTACTCAGTGACCAAAAAGCCAGCCAGTTCTAATTCCAGACCGGGGTTATCGTTAATCAGTTTGATCAGTTCGTCTTTCTGGTCGTGCTTGATGGTGCGGGTAACAAAGGCGTAGGCAGGTTGCACCTTGTTGTTGTCGCTCATCTCGTTAATAAAACTGTGGAAGTCGCCCAACTCCACGATGAAATTGAATTCCTTGTTGTTTACAGTCAGGTCAATTTGCTTTTCCATGATCAGTCTCCTCGTTGCATGGTTTTAACAAATGCGTTGAGCTGCTTTTCCAGTCGCCCTTCCATATCATCAATCATCTTTTCCAGATCGGCTTTACTGGTGTAGTTCTGTGCGACATACAGCTCGAAGTTGTGAAGCTCTTCCTGATTCGTTTGGCTCTTATTGAATAGAAAAATGTTCCAGGTAATCAAAAAC
>JAKROC010000029.1 GCA_024509075.1 Endozoicomonas sp. | reverse complement strand
GACACCGCCCTTTCACGGCGGTAACAGGGGTTCGAGTCCCCTAGGGGACGCCACTAATTGTTTGAAGTTGTCGTATAAAACTTCGCTGCGGGAATAGCTCAGTTGGTAGAGCGCAACCTTGCCAAGGTTGAGGTCGCGAGTTCGAATCTCGTTTCCCGCTCCAAATCTAGCTTTCGGAATTGTTTTAAGTTCTGAAAGATCGAAGGTTTTGCGTCCCCTTCGTCTAGCGGCCTGGGACACCGCCCTTTTACGGCGGTAACAGGGGTTCGAGTCCCCTGGGAAACGCCAGTTTAATTTGAAGTTGTCGTATAAAACTTCACTGCGGGAATAGCTCGGTTGGTAGAGCGCAGCCTTGCCAAGGTTGAGGTCGCACTCTCTTGCGACGAAAGTGAACCTCGTTTCCCGCTCCAAATTACCAGCTTTCAGAATTGTCTGAAAGATTGAAGGTTTGCGTCCCCTTCGTCTAGCGGCCTGGGACACCGCCCTTTCACGGCGGTAACAGGGGTTCGAGTCCCCTGGGAAACGCCAGTTTAATTTGAAGTTGTCGTATAAAACTTCACTGCGGGAATAGCTCGGTTGGTAGAGCGCAACCTTGCCAAGGTTGAGGTCGCACTCTCTTGTGACGAAAGTGAACCTTGTTTCCCGCTCCAAATTACTGGCTTTCAGAATTGTCTGAAAGATTGAGGGTTTGCGTCCCCTTCGTCTAGTGGCCTAAGGGATGCCAATTCGGGGCTATGGCTCAGCTGGGAGAGCGCAACACTGGCAGTGTTGAGGTCAGCGGTTCGATCCCGCTTAGCTCCACCAAAAAAAACCGGTCATTGCGGCTGGATTTTTCGTTTGGATTTTTCTGCTTGAATTGAACACAATCTATAGCATCACCCCCCATTACTCTACGTCACTGTGTCAGTGAGAGCTGGCCAAACCTGTGACTGCCTGGCGATTTTCAACAGGCTGTATCAATGCTGATCTTTATTCACAGGGATTTGGCTCAGCTCTTCTCTGGCGCTTGACCTTACTCGAGATCTGAGTCTCCCGCCACGGTGCCTCTGATCCTTCGGTGGTGGGGCGGTGAAAATTCAATGTCTGCGCAACCTTGAAAAAAACGACGTTGCCTTTATATAAAAAGCTCCATTGCATAACGGGGCTCTATATGCGCTTCCTTTTTATTCTGTTTATTCTCTTTCCCATTCTGGAAATGGTGGTGCTGATCAAGGTTGGCAGCGTCATTGGTGCCTGGAATACCGTTGGTTTGGTGGTGCTATCGGCGGTTGTTGGCGTTGAAGTAGTGCGTCGCGAGGGTTTTCGCAATGCGTTAAAAGCCCGTGAAAAAATGGCTGCCGGTGAGCTGCCCGCCCAGGAGATGGTGGAAAATCTGGCCATTGTGCTCGGCGGGGTGCTGATGATTATCCCTGGATTTATTTCTGATTTTATGGGTATTGTCCTGCTGATTCCGCCTCTGCGCCGACTGCTGGTCGGTCGCTGGTTGAAGCTGGGCGGTGTACAGATCAGACGGGCCAGTGTTTACGACGCTGAGTACCGTCGCGAGGATGATTTGCGCAGCGGGCAGCGGCAGAACCACCGTGTCCTGGACGGTGAGTACACTAAAGACTCGGGCGATCAGTCTGACCGGACATAAACAGGCTCAGTGAAGCCACAAAGTGACATCGGTTTAAAAATGCTTGTCAACGATGGCAGCCAGAATGACAACAGGTGAACCGGCACTCTCTCCCAATGCTTATACCGGTCGCCTTCCAGGCTGCTACTTTGTTGGCTGCATCCGCTCACTCTGGTCACGTAGTATTTCTACGCTCCCGGGGCTTCGTTCAATAGCCGCCGTGTAGCAACCGAAATCCATTGGGCATAGTCGCTGGGGGATTCCTTTTAATCGCCCAACAGGGTTGCTGTTCCATCGTTCGTTGCCCGCAGAACAGCTTGGCTTTCGCATAAAAGCTCCACATTGGGGGGCTTTTTTACGATGGTGAATCAACGGGAGTGCCTGACCCCGTGCACCCTGAGCCTCACACGAACGGCGCAGGCTTAACACCTCCTCTGACCGACGGCTGGTCTGAAAAGACGGGGTAACTGTCGTCAATATGTTTGCAATAGCAACATTAGGGGATATCCAATATCCCGGTGACAAAGAAGTTGGCTGGCCAGCCCACTGTGCCAGCACTGAAAATACTGGGTTTTACGCCGCTGCCCGATAAAACAGGAATTTTTCCCAATCACGTCTATATTCTGCTTTTTAAAATAAACAGAAAATAAGTATGAGGTGAACACGAAGAGAGTTGCTGTGGGAAAGGCAGCGCGGGCTCTGTTATTTTTGTCGAGCCAGATTGCGTTATCCGGATGCCAACACCGACCATCTTCATCCGAAAAGTCTCGAAGGCAGCAATGGCCTTGACAATCGTGTGCTTTGTTGCGTTTTGATCAATCGGTGGTTTGGCAACATGCCCTAGGGCGAGGAGTGGCGTTTAGTGAAAAAGTGGCGAGAGGAGCGGCGAAACTGTGAGCCTGGGTGTTTTTATCACCAGTTTGCTGAATTGTAGGTATCTTGCCGGATCGCTGCATGCCGCTGATTTTGTCGTCTGTCTGGGAAATGCCACTCAGAACGGGCGTTTGCCATGAAGGCTGTGGGCAGTTTTTGAGCTGAAAAAAAATTTAGCCTGCCTCTTGAAAAGGAAAAGCTTCACCCATACAAAGTGGAACGCCTAATGATGAAGGTTGCGCTGTAAAGCGGAATTCCGCTTTGCGTGAAATCAGATTAACCCAAGCAAACTGTTGGAGAAGTAATCGATGAAAATCCGTCCGTTGCGTGATCGCGTGGTCGTTCGTCGTGTCGAAGAAGAAACTACCTCTGCTGGCGGTATCGTGCTGCCAGGTTCTGCAACTGAAAAGCCTAATCAGGGTGTCGTGGTTGCAGTGGGCGATGGTGCTTATCTGGACAATGGCGAAAGGCGTCCTGTTGGCGTCAGCGTTGGTAACAAGGTGATCTTCGGTAAGTACGCAGATTCAAACACTGTGAAGATTGACGGTGAAGAGCTGATCATTCTGTCTGAAACCGACATTTCCGCCGTCTTGGAAGGCTGATTGTCCGCCTGCAGACGGTAATTTTTTGATTTCGCACATTTTGTAAGGATCACCAACCATGGCAGCTAAACAAGTTAAATTTGGCGACGAAGCTCGCAAGGAAATGCTCAAGGGCGTTAACCTTCTGGCGGATGCGGTCAAGGCGACACTAGGTCCGAAAGGTCGTAATGTCCTGCTGGAAAAGTCATTTGGCGCTCCAACCATCACTAAAGATGGTGTCTCCGTAGCCAAGGAGATCGAGCTGAAAGACAAGTTCCAGAACATGGGTGCACAGCTGGTCAAGGAAGTGGCTTCCCAGGCCAACGACCAGGCAGGTGACGGTACTACCACTGCGACCGTCCTGGCTCAATCCATCCTGAACGAAGGCCTGAAGTACGTTGCCGCTGGCATGAACCCAATGGACCTGAAACGCGGTATCGACAAAGCAGTTATTGCCGTTGTTGAACAGCTCAAGGCGATGTCCACTCCCTGTGAAGACAGCAAATCCATTGCTCAGGTTGGCACCATCTCTGCCAACTCTGACGAGGTGGTTGGCCGTATTATTGCTGAAGCAATGGAAAAAGTCGGCAAGGAAGGCGTTATCACTGTTGAAGAAGGCAGTGGCCTGGACAATGAGCTGGACGTTGTTGAAGGCATGCAGTTCGACCGTGGCTACCAGTCTCCATACTTCATCAACAACCAGGAAAGCATGTCCTGCGAACTGGACAACCCATATATCCTGCTGGTTGACAAAAAAATCTCCAACATCCGCGATCTGCTGCCAATCCTTGAAGCCGTGGCCAAGTCTGGCAAGCCACTGCTGATCATTGCAGAAGACGTTGAAGGCGAAGCCCTGGCAACTCTGGTGGTCAACAATATGCGCGGCACAGTTAAAGTGGTTGCTGTTAAAGCGCCTGGTTTTGGTGACCGCCGTAAGGCCATGCTGCAAGATATCGCCATTCTGACTGGTGGTACTGTGATTTCCGAAGAAATCGGCCTGTCTCTGGAAACTGCCACTCTGGATGACCTGGGTTCTGCCAAGCGTGTGCAGATCACCAAAGATACCACCATCATTGTTGACGGTGCTGGCAATCAGGCAGACATCGCTGGACGTGTTGACCAGATCCGCGCAGAAATTGAAAACTCTTCTTCTGACTACGACAAAGAAAAACTGCAAGAGCGTGTGGCCAAGCTGGCCGGTGGTGTTGCTGTGGTTAGAGTGGGTGCCGCCACTGAAGTTGAGATGAAAGAGAAGAAAGCGCGTGTCGAAGACGCTCTGCACGCTACCCGTGCAGCGGTTGAAGAAGGCGTGGTTGCCGGTGGTGGTGTTGCCTTGGTACGCGCCCTGTCTGCCATCAACGTAGAAACCGTTAACGCTGAACAACGTGCTGGCGTTGACCTGATTCTGCGTGCCCTGGAAGGCCCGATCCGTCAGATCGCCACCAACTCTGGCGATGAAGCTTCTGTGGTTGTTGACAAGGTGAAAGCCGGTTCTGGCAACTTCGGCTACAATGCCGCTACTGGTGAGTACGGCGACATGATCGAAATGGGTATCCTGGACCCAGCCAAGGTGACCCGTGCGGCTCTGCAAGCTGCCGCTTCTGTAGCTGGCCTGATGATCACCACTGCAGCCATGGTTGCTGACGAGCCTCAGGAAAATGCGCCTGCCATGCCTGATATGGGTGGCATGGGTGGTATGGGCGGTATGGGTGGCATGATGTAATACGGCTTTAGTCGTTTATACTTTCTCATCCTTACCGGATTATACTGGCAGCGACCAATAGCTTTCTCAGTTATTGGTCGCTTTTGCCGCCGCTGAAAATCATCTCAAACTGTGGTATCTGGCTGAAATTCCGACAAAGTGCTGCCGGGAACACTGTTGTTGAAGCGCTGCTTCTTTCTTCGGGCACTTCCTTTATCCCCTTAATTTAACTGTTTTACAGTAGCGGCTGACAGGTTATCCTTGCCCGTGAAATCGCAACTGCGCCACAGAACGTGTCATCTTATTCTATCGTGTGTAAAAACAGGTTTTAGCAACATGACCACGGACCAGAATTTTGTTGAAATTGGTCGCCGTACCATCCAGATCGAAAGGGATGCCATAGCTGCTTTGCTACCCCGCATTGGTGATGAGTTCAGCAAGGCGTGCCGTTTAATGCTCGAGTGTCGGGGGCGGATAGTGGTGGTCGGTATGGGTAAGTCCGGGCATATTGCCCGTAAAATCAGTGCAACGCTGGCCAGCACTGGCACGCCAGCATTTTTTGTCCATCCGGGGGAAGCCAATCACGGCGATATGGGGATGATTACCTCGGGAGATGTGGTGCTGGCCATCTCCAACTCCGGTGAAACCGCTGAAGTGCTGACCCTGTTGCCGCTGTTCAAGCGAATGGGCGCGGCCGTGATCAGCATGAGTGGCAAGCCAGCCTCCACTTTGGCCCGGGCGGCTGAGGTTAATCTGAACACTGGCGTCGATAAAGAGGCTTGCCCGCTGGATTTGGCGCCTACTTCCAGCACCACCACGCAGTTAGTTATGGGGGATGCGCTGGCCATCGCTCTGCTCGAGGCGCGGGGCTTTACTGCTGAAGATTTTGCCTTTTCCCATCCAGGTGGTGCGCTCGGGCGACGATTACTGTTGAAAGTGCAAGATATTATGCACGAAGGAAGTCGTATACCGGCAGTACCCAGAGGGGTGCAGCTGGGTGAGGCGCTGTTGGAGATGACCCATAAAGGGCTGGGCATGACTTCAATCGTCGATGAAAATCGCGTGGTGGTCGGTATTTTTACTGATGGTGATCTGCGCCGTGCCCTGGATCAGGGGGCTGATCCGCGCAGCACCATCATTGATGAGGTGATGACCATTAAATGCACCACCATTACGCCCGATATCCTGGCTGCTGAGGCTTTGAAAATCATGGATGATCGTAAGATTAACGCCTTGATCTGCGTCGATGGCGAGCGCCATGCGGTGGGGGCGATCAATATGCATGACCTGCTCAAGGCAGGTGTGGTTTAACAGTTACGGAGCCTGGATGGGGTATCGCAATTATTTGATTATTTCGGTTATCCTGCTGCTGGCCGTTGGTTATTGGTTTTACGACGGCTCAATAGGGGGTATCAATCCAGTGGGCAGGTCTGGGCAGCAGATTGAACAGGGAGCGGACTACTTTGTTTCTGATGCGCTGATTAAAGAGTATGACATCTCCGGTGCCCTGAAATACCGGCTGGAGTCAGACACTATCTCACACTTTTCATACGATGACACCACGTTGTTACAACAGCCGCTATTGACCACTTTCGGCGAGGATGGTGAGGTGACTACCTCCCGAGCGGTGCATGGGAAGGTGTTGCCCGGTGGCAATGATCTTGAGCTATGGGATAATGTCGTGATCATCCAGTCCCGACCGGATGACAAAAATCCGGAAGGTGAGTTGGTACAACAGGTTCGGATGGATACAGATTTCATTACCTTATTTCCTGATGACGGAGTTGCCGATACTGATCGCCCGGTGCTGATCGTCAACGCCAACGGTGAGGCTCGGGCCATCGGTATGACCGCATGGTATCAGCTGGGCAGAGTGTACTTGAAATCCAGAGTAAGGGAGGTTCATGAGTTCGGGCAGCGCGTTGACTGACGATGATCAACAGCACTGGTTTGGAAAACGACAACGTATGATTAAATTTCTTCCCTTTTCGTTTCGGGCACCGCGCCAGCAACGTATGTGGCACTGCTTGCTTGCTATGTTGTTGATGCCGGTCTTGGCGCAGGCGTTGCCTGAGGATAGGCAGCAGCCAATCAATATCAGCTCAGACACGGCAGATGTTGATACCAGAAAAGGCGTCTCGATTTACCGGGGGGATGTGGTGGTGACTCAGGGCACTACCCGGATGACCGGTGATGTCGTCATGGTTTACACCAGTAATCGTGAAATTTCCCAAGTCGTTGCCGTGGGTGAGGGGCGCCTCGCTTACTATGAAGAGCAACAGCCAGAAGATCAGGGCATACTCAGGGCGTGGGCCGAGACTATCCGTTACAGCGTTGACGGTGACCAGATTGAGCTGATCAAAAATGCCCGGTTGTCCCGGAAGGGTGATGTTTTCACTGGTGAAAAGATTGATTATAACCTGGCCCGGCAGACGGTTAACGCCCGGGGTGCACCAGATCAGGGGGATAGTGGCCGGGTGCAGATGGTGCTCCAGCCAAGACAAAAACGCAATGACAGCAGCACCCCTTGAACGGGCAATATTGACGTAGGCAAGATCAACGGATGGCAATCCTCAAGGCAGAACATCTCAGCAAGAGTTACAAAGGCAGACATGTCGTTAAAGACGTCTCCTTGCGTGTGCACAGCGGTCAGATTGTTGGTCTGCTTGGCCCTAACGGGGCGGGCAAAACCACCTGTTTTTACATGATTGTCGGGCTGGTCAGGGCCGATGGCGGCAGAATCAGCATTGATCAGCAAGACCTCACTTTTCGGGCCATGCATGAGCGGGCTCGTGCCGGTATCGGTTATCTTCCCCAGGAGGCTTCGATCTTTCGTCGTCTTTCAGTGCAGGACAACATCCTGGCTATTTTAGAAACCCGCAAAGACCTGAACAAAAAGCAGCGCATGGCGAAAATGGAGTCGCTGCTCAAGGAGTTCAATATTGGCCATATTCGCGCCAGTGCCGGTATGGCTCTTTCAGGTGGTGAGCGCCGGCGGGCAGAAATTGCCCGGGCGCTGGCCACAGACCCAGCGTTTATCCTGCTCGATGAGCCATTTGCCGGTGTTGACCCTATCTCGGTCGGTGATATTAAAGCGATTATTCGTCACTTGCAAAAACGAAGAATTGGTGTGTTGATTACCGATCACAACGTGCGAGAAACTCTGGATATCTGTGAGAAAGCGTACATTGTCAGCGAAGGGCATATCATTGCTGAAGGGGATAGCAGAACGGTACTGGCGAACCGGAAAGTGCGGGACGTATATCTTGGGCATCAGTTCAGTCTTTGATTTGGCCACCTGGCTCGAACTTTGCATGAACAGTTGAGGATCACCAATGTCACAATTCACTCTATACCCAAAGGATTTCAAGTTGATTCGAGGCGGCAAATGAGCGAAGCCTTTATGCCCTCGGGTGCCGGGAGCATAGAAATACTATGTGACCGGGGTGACGACTGCATGGATACAGGAGGTAGGGCAACGCATGGAGCAGTTGCCGGGCAAATGCAGCCAACAAAGTAGCAACTTGAAAGGCGACGGGTATATGGCTTAAAAAAAGATGATGGGTTTATAATCCAATCTCATCAGTAATCCGTGGACTGGCAACAACGTGAGAGCATACAGCGGCCTATGAAACAATCCCTGCATCTCAAACTTGGCCAGCAGTTGACCATGACACCTCAGCTGCAACAGGCCATTCGGATGTTGCAGCTATCAACCGTGGATCTTCAGCAGGAGATTCAGGAAGCCTTGTACTCTAACCCTATGCTTGAGAGTGACGATGGGCAGGGCGAAGAAGGCGATGGTGGGCTTATTGACCTGAGTGTGCCTGAACCGTCGGAACGATCCATGAATTCAGCCTGGGATGAGCACTACGGTAGCCTGCCTGCTGGCAGTGATGATTGCGAGCCACAGTCATCATCCGTGGAGTCGCTCCAGGATCACCTGGAATGGCAGCTGGAGCTGATGGCCGTGGGCGATCGCCAGCGCCTGATTGGGCTGGCCATCATTGAGGCTGTCAATCCTGACGGTTACCTGACCTGTTCGCTCGATGAGCTGTTCAGTACCTTGCAGACTCAGCTTGATGGGCTGACAATGGTTGAAATTACCGCGCTGCAACAATGCATCCAGCAGTTTGATCCGGTCGGTTGCGCCAGTGCCGACCTGCGCCAGTGTCTCCTGGCTCAGCTCCGCCAGCTGTCACCCACAATCCAGCACTATAATAATGCCGAAAAGCTGATTGGCAGCCATCTGGAGCTACTCGGTTCGCATGATTATGCCCGGATTTTACGTCGCACCAAATGGCACGAAGGGCAGCTGCGTGACGCTTTGACGCTGATTCGCCAGCTAAACCCGCGCCCAGGCAGTGCCATTGGTCAGGGTGAGTCACAGTACGTAGTGCCGGATCTTTCCGTGCGCAAAGTCAATGGTTGCTGGACGGTAGAGCTGAACTCGGAGGCCCTGCCGAAACTGCGCATCAACAACAATTACGCCTCGCTGGTGCAAAGAGCCAATAACAGCCGTGACAACGTGTTTATGAAAGATCATTTGCTGCAAGCCCGTTGGTTTTTGAAGAACCTGCAAAGTCGTAACGAGACATTGATGAAGGTGACTGGTGAGATCATCGTCCGCCAGCAGGGGTTTCTGGAACAGGGCGATGAAGCCATGAAGCCGCTTGTGCTGGCCGATATTGCCGAGGCCGTTGGGATGCATGAGTCAACCATATCCCGGGTGACGACGCAAAAGTACTTGCACACTCCCAGGGGCGTTTATGAACTGAAGTATTTTTTCTCCAGTCATGTGGCAACGGCAGAGGGTGGCGAGTGTTCGTCCACCGCAATCCGGGCTCAGATTCGCAAGCTCATTGCCGCTGAGCCACAACGCAAACCGCTGAGTGATAACAAAATTGCTGCTTTATTGAGTGGGCAGGGAATTCAAGTGGCCAGGCGAACTATCGCCAAATACCGCGAAGCCATGAAAATTCCGCCCTCCAATGAGCGCAAAGAGCTTGCTAATGTAACACGGAAGGCGCACAACTGCGTCCTATAATAAACAACAACTGGCGTTAGAAATGTGCGTAAATCGGGCGAAGAATCAGTTTTTTTGTTTCGGGATATTCCAAGGCACATTGACGGTGTTAAAATTCAGATCATCTGGAGCGAAAAATCCCACGCCCCGGTGACTATTCGGAAATGGGATCAGGAGAGCGCTACATGCAAGTCAACATCAGTGGACATCATGTCGAGGTAACAGAAGCTCTGCACAACTATGTGATTAAGAGACTGGAACGTCTTGCGTCACATTTTGACCATATTACCAACGTCCAGGTGACGCTGAGTGTGGAAAAACTGGTGCAGAAGGCGGAGGCAAATTTGCACACCCGTGGAGCCGAGATTAATGCAACCGCCGAAAGTGAAGACATGTACGCAGCCATTGACCTGCTCTCGGATAAACTCGATCGGCAGTTGGTTAAACAGAAAGAGAAAGCCTTGGACCGGCAGCAAGGAGCCAGTGGCCATGCCATCTGACATCGCAGGTTGCCTTCTTATTTAGCATGATTATTCATCGCATCTTAACCCCCGGGCGCACCTTTGATGGTGTGCAGGGGGGGAGCAAAAAGAAAATTCTGGAATTTATCGCCACGCACATCAGCAGCGATATCCCTGAAATCAATACCGAAGAACTGTTCGACGCCTTGTTGGCGCGGGAGCGCATCAGTACCACCGGCCTGGGGGCGGGCGTTGCCATTCCTCATTGTCGGTGCAAATACTGCCCGCAACCGGTCGGACTTTTTATTCGTCTGGCCGAGCCGGTGGATTTCGATGCCGTGGATCGTGAGCCGGTGGACTTGGTGTTTGCCCTGGTGGTGCCGGAGGGGGAAGAGCAGGAGCATCTGGATATTTTAAAAGCCCTGGCCGAGCGATTTCACTCGTCGGCCACGTTAGAAAAAATACGCTCTGTGGATGGCGAAGCTCTCTACCAATGTATCAGTGGGTAGTGTGTTGAGCATAGGGCTGACAACCTGACGCCAGGGGAGATTTTCCTGACACTTGCCGCTCAACGGGGATTTGAGCCTACACTCCCCCGGTTAAGATATGAAGCCAATGTGAGAAAGCGTTCAGTAGCAAGCAAGGCTGCCTACAACTGCATG
The DNA here is from genome assembly GCA_024509075.1 of Endozoicomonas sp. Classification (GTDB taxonomy): domain Bacteria; phylum Pseudomonadota; class Gammaproteobacteria; order Pseudomonadales; family Endozoicomonadaceae; genus Endozoicomonas. Next base: position 12,575 of record JAKROC010000029.1, on the reverse strand, counting down.
ATGGCAGTGTGGCAAGCCTCGGGTAAGACTTAATCAGGCATCAGTTGTTTTTTGCCTCGATCGTTTTTTTGCCTCGATCATCTTGGCTCGCTCGATCACTTTGGCGTGACGGTTATGGGTGTCGAGCTTTTTCGCAGCGTTGGCGATGTCGATCCTGAGCTGCTCACTGGCGCTGTCGATCCTGAGCTGTTCACTGGCGCTGTCCGTGGTCTCATTCTTCTTGGCCATTTTGGCATCCATTGCGACCTTTGCCTGCTGTATTTTTTCCGTTACCGGCTCCAGTGGATGCAAGAAGGCGATGCCGCCCTTTGAGGCCTTGACCGCTGCGTTCTGTCGTGCATTCTCGACCTCTTCAGCATTGCGGTTGTTAACGTAGTCCATAAACAGTTCCTGATCTTTTCGAGCGCGGGCCTCTTCCACCTGATTGATTGCCTGGAGCCAGTTATTTCTGTTGCGAACCGGCAGTTTATCCTTTCCTGCACCCTGTGATCTCTCTTTTAATTCCTGAACATTCAAGGCGTGCGCCAGAGCTTCGTCATAATTGGCCTGACCAGCGCAAGGTGAACTTTCTGTAATGCGTGGCTGTATGGGCATCGCCATACCTATGGCGAATTGAACTTCTTTGAGTTCATTGAGCATTGCAGGCTGCGTGGCAGCATTAAGCTTGGCTTGCCTGAGGTCTACTTTGGGAAGAATGTGATTCCTGATGGCATTGGCCAAGTATTCCAATCTCAGAAAGCGACAGACCATACCTAACTGTTTAACCGACCGATCCTTCAGGCTTTTAAGACCAGTGCTAACTTTATTCAGGATATTTTCTGTCGTTGAACAGGCTATTGGTGTCAGGGCCTTGCCGTAATCCTGCAAGCTTTGTGCCTTGCGCTCAAGGTAGAGTTCTTTACTTTGCTCATATCTGGCAGTTTTGGCATCTGGATAACCAATCATAACAGCAGGTAATTTCGGTGTGGGGTTTTCATGCGCTCGCACAAATTGTTTGGCCCAGAAAAGACAGCGTCTGCGAGCGTCATCAGCCAACGCTGTGGGTGATATTCTGTGAACCAAAGCAAGCTGAGAGGGGTTTTGTACGTCCAACATGGCGTTACTCCTTTAACAGTTATTACAAGCTGAGGGTGGCGAAATGAGAATTATCCGGCCGGCTGTTTATTGGTCCTTACTGTACGTGCTTCGTTTTGGCTAATGCATAACAGCCATGTCTTTATTACTGACAAAATGGATGACGTGATCACCAGCCGACTGACAGTAGGCTGAGTGAAAAAAAATTGTTTTAATTAGGAGTGTGCCAGCTTGCGACAGGTATCAACCCGGTGGCAGTCAACCGGTTCTGGCACAAGATACAAAAAACGTTGGATCAGGCGCTCGCCATGGAGGTATAAAGATGACTTCACAAGCCAAGCCCGGGAAGGGAAACGTTATGAAACTTATTATCATCAGTGGGCGCTCAGGTTCAGGTAAAAGTTCAGCCTTGCACACTCTGGAAGATGAGGGGTTTTACTGCGTTGATAATCTGCCGGCCAGCATGCTTAGTCAGCTGGCAGATACCCTTGAAGGGCACCACTGCGAACCGCCAAAAATGGCTGTGAGTGTGGATGTAAGAAATCTGCCCGGTGCCCTGGATCACTTTCCCGAGCTGTTGGCGTCGTTGAAAAACAAAGGCATTGATTGTCAGGTATTGTATCTGGACACTGACAGTGAAAAACTGGTCAGCCGTTACAGCGCTACCCGCAGGAAACACCCGCTCAGCGATGACCAGGTCTCGCTAAGAGAGGCCATTGAGTTGGAGAAAAAGCTGCTCCAGCCGGTACTGATTGCCGCTGATTTGAAAATTGATACCACCACATTGTCGGTACATCAGATTCGCGACCTGATCAAACAGGAGTACTGCGAGGATGAAAAAAATGGCATGACTGTACTGTTCCAGTCGTTTGGTTTTAAAAATGGCATTCCTTCTGATGCCGATTTTATCTTTGATGTGCGCTGTCTGCCCAACCCTTTCTGGGTAGAGTCTCTGCGTCATCACACCGGTCTGGAAGAGCCGGTGATCAACTTTCTCAAAGATGATGCCAGCGTCATCGAAATGATTGATGATATCGCCGCTTTCATTGATAAGTGGCTGCCCCGCTTTGAATCCGCCCAGCGCAGTTATATGACCATTGCCATTGGTTGTACTGGAGGCCAGCACCGCTCGGTCTATATTGGTAACACATTGGGTGAACTGTTCAGCAGTAAGCTGGAACGAGTTCAGGTCAGACACAGAGAGCTGCGCGAATAATGATTACATACCGGAAGAAAATCATTAACAAGCTGGGGTTACATGCCCGGGCAGCGTCCAAGTTTGTTTCCACGTCGTCCGCTTTTGCCAGCCAGATCGAAATTGGTTTTAACGGTCGCAAGGTCGATGGCAAAAGCATCATGGCGGTGATGATGCTGGCCGCAGGCCAAGGCTCTGAGCTGGAGCTGCATTGTGACGGCCACGATGAAGAGGCGGCCTGTAAGGCGCTGTGCAAGTTGATTGACGACCGTTTTGGTGAAGATGAGTAGCGATAATAACAATTAAAGAAGGCCAGCCATGGGTCAGCAGCTGCAATTAAGTATCGGTGAAGTCGAGCTGAAAAAGCTTAATGATGCCCTTGAACACGGAGTCTCCCCCGAGTTGCGCACTATGCTGAACTCGCTGCCGCCGGCTGATACTGCTCATCTGCTAGAGTCCTCACCACCGAAACTGCGTAGCCTGTTATGGCGTCTGGTTGACCGTGAGCAAGAAGGTGACGTACTGCAGGAGCTGGGTGAGGAGGTTCGTCAGTTTTTCCTGGAGCGCATGAACATTGCCGAGCTCAAGGCAATTACCGAAGGACAGGATGTAGACGATATTGTTGATCTTTTGCAACAGCTACCCGATACCATAACTCGCCAAGTGCTCGACTCCATGAACAGTCAGGATCGGATGCGGGTTGAGGCGGTGCTGGCCTATCCGGAAGACTCCGCCGGCGGGATGATGAACACCGACACCATCACCATCCGCCCGAATAATACGGTGGATGTGGTGCTGCGTTACTTACGTCGGCATGAGGGTATTCCTGATAACACTGACAGTCTGCTGGTAGTCAGTCGGCGTGACCAATACATTGGTCGATTGCCGCTTACCCGACTACTGACCACAGAGCCGGGTGCCACGGTCAGGGAGGTGATGCTCACCGACCTTGACCCTATTCCTGCCGATATGGAGGACACCCAGGTAGCCCAGTTGTTCGAGCGACAGGATTTGATTTCAGCGCCGGTGATAGACGAAAACGGCAAGCTGCTCGGGCGTATCACCATTGACGATGTGGTGGACGTTATTCGTGAAGATGCAGAACACTCGATGATGAGCATGGCCGGTCTGGATGACGATGAAGACACCTTTGCCCCTGCTCTGCGCACTGCCAGACGACGGGCAGTATGGCTCGGTTTTAACTTGATTACGGCATTTATTGCCGCGTCAGTGATCGGGCTGTTTCAGGAGACTATAGACAAAGTAGTGGCCCTGGCGGTGCTCATGCCGATCGTTGCAGGCATGGGCGGCAACGCGGGCAGTCAGGCGTTAACGCTGGTGATCCGGGGGATGGCGCTGGGGCAGGTGAGCAAGACCAACCTCAAGTGGCTATTGAGTCGGGAGCTGGTGGCCGGTTTTCTTAACGGTTTGCTGTGGGCGTCGCTGGTGGCTGCCATTGCCTGGTTCTGGTTTGGCGACCCGCTGATTTCATTGGTAATTGCCTGTGCCATGGTGATTAATCTGAGCATTGCTGTGGTTACCGGGGCGATGCTGCCGGTGCTGCTTAAGTCACTCAATATAGATCCGGCGTTGGCGGGGAGTATTGTTCTGACCACGATTTCGGACGTGGTGGGCTTTTTTTCATTTCTTGGTCTGGCAACGATCTTCTTTGGCTAGCTGCCGCCCGCCCACCGGCTTCAGGTGCTCTCTCTCCTGGCGCCGGTAGGCAGGGCAGCAATTACTGCCCTGCCAGTTTCATGTTGCTGACCAAAATAGAGCCGGTCTGGATATTGCCCCGTTTATCCACATCGTTACCCAGCGCAACAATATTGCCGTAAATATCCTTCAGGTTGCCGGCGATGGTGACTTCTGACACAGGGAACTGAATTTCGCCATTTTCCACCCAGAAGCCGCTGGCACCGCGGGAGTAGTCGCCAGTTACGGTGTTGACTCCGTGGCCCATCAACTCCGTGACCAGCAGCCCGGAACCCATTTGTTGCACCAGAGCTTTTTGCTCAACGCAGTGTTGCTCTTCAGTGCTTTGCACAAAGAGGTTGTTGACACCGCCGGCATTGGCTGTGCTCTCCATCCCTAGTTTGCGGGCGGAGTAGGTACCCAGAATGTAGTGCTGCAATACGCCGTCGCTAACGAAGTCTTTGGCACGGGTGGCTAACCCGTCGTTATCAAAGCTGGCCGAGCCAAGCAGGTTTTTCAGCAACGGCTGTTCATGTATGCGCATCCATTCAGGGAATATTTGCCTGCCAAGATGGTCAATCAAGAATGATGCCTGACGGTAGATACTGCCGCCGCTGATGGCACCGAGAAAGTGCGAAATCAACCCTGATGCCACTTCGGGGGCAAACAGTACTGGTACTTCAGTAGTGCCCACTTTGCGGGCATCCAGGCGACTGACGGTGCGCCTTGCCGCCTCTTTGCCCACTGCGGCGGCGGACTCCAGCTCATTGGCATCACGGTGGACGGTATACCAGTAGTCCCGTTGCATCTCTGCGTTGTGCATACCGATCAGCACGGCACTCAAGCTGTGGCGGCTGGAGACATAACTGCCAATAAAGCCGTGGCTGTTGCCGTAAACGCGACAGCCTTGGTGGGTGGAGACGCTGGCACCATCGGAATTGACGATTTTCCTGTCAAAGCTGCGACCGGCGTCTTCGCACTGCAAGGCCAGCTCAATAGCCTGCTGGGGGGTAATGTCCCACGGATGATAAAGATCAAGGTCGGGCAGTGATTTGGCCATCAGGGTGGCATCGGCCAGGCCGGCAAAAGGGTCTTCTGAGGCGTAACGCGCAATATCGCAGGCAGCCCGGACGGTTTCCCGAATGGCTCTTGGGCTGGCGTCAGAAGTGCTGGCTGAGCCTTTGCGCTGGCCCAGATAGACACTGATGCCCAACCCCTGGTCGCGGTTAAACTCAACGGTTTCCACGTCGCCCATGCGCACGCTGGTGGTCAGGCCAGCGTCCAGACTGATGCCGACCTCGCAGGCGTCGGCACCTTGTCGTGCCGCTTCATCAATGATCTCGCTGGCCAGAGCTTTGAGTCTGGCCTCCTCGTCGCGGGGGTCCAACACAGTATTGGAAGATTCGCCCATGGTTCCACCTAATCCGCTTTGTTATTAATAAGCGTTCTGAAGTAAAATGCGGCCACATTGTACCGTTTTTTCACCCTCGGAACTGCTCTGTCGTAAGTCACTTTATGAAAATTGCAGGTTCCTATCAATGGCAATCCCCCATGAGTAAAAAGAGCCGTCGTATCCAGGAAGCCTGGGATGATGAAGACAACGAAGAGATTATCTACGTCAGCAAATCCGAACTAAAGCGTGATATGAATGAGCTTAGGCACATTGGCGCTCGCCTGATGGAGCTAAAGCCCGCGCTGCTGGACAAAATTCCCCTGAACGAACGCCTGCGTGAAGCGTTGGACGAAAGCCGGCGTATTACCAGCAATAATGCCCGCAAACGTCACCTGGGTTTTATTAGCAAGTTGATGACTGACCAGGATATGGAGCCGGTCATGGCCCTGCTGAATCAGCTTGATGCCAGCAGTGAAGAATACAACCGACTGTTTCACCAACTGGAAAGATGGCGCGACCAGCTGATTCACGACGACAGTCATCACACGGTATTGACTCAATACCTGGAACATTACCCGGAAGCTGATCATCAGCATATTCGCCAGCTAGTGCGCAATGCACAAAAAGAGACGGCCCAGCAAAAGCCCCCGGCTGCGGCCAGAAAACTGTTCAAGTACCTGCGGGACGTGGCAGAGCTTTAGGCTGAAGCGATAGTGGATTTGGTTAAACCCTGCTCTTCCTTTGCCGATGAATTGATCCGGTTATGGTTGTCTGGCTCAGGGTTTCAAGCGGTAAAATTCGTTTTTTGCTTTACTTGTTGGTGTTTATACGTAATTATACGCCGCAACCGGAGATGGCAGATTGAGTTAGGCGGAAGGCTAGGCTGACGTTTCCGAAACCGTTAGTTATAACTAAAAAATCTGGATAAACAGTAAAATAATAATTCGGAATGGATTTTCCGACACCAGTATCTGGAGGATATATCGATGGCACGGAAAAGGCCGAGTAAAGCTTCTGCTGGTTTTGATGGCGCTGATATTGGATTCCTAGGGAGTCGTGACGAACCCGCCGAAGAGCGGACGGTCGAGTCCCGTAAAAAACTCAGGGCAAGCCTCGACGCACAAGTTGAGGACTTCCTGAAGAGAGGGGGGAAGATAGAAGAAGTGCCGTCTAATATTTCTAACGATCCGCCGAAAAAGCCTTCTGGTGAGTACGGCAACAGACCGATATAACCTAAGCCCGCAATGTCGGGCTTTTTCTTTTGCGACGAACTATTGCCAACCCAAACCCGCCCAAGACCCCCGGATTTTCTTTTGCTGTCAGCGTGACTGCCTGGCAGGACAGTCTTGCCTGGTGTGCTGTATACCCAAAGGATTTCAAGTTGATTCGAGGCGGCAAATGAGCGACGCCTTTATGCCCTCGGGTGCCGGGAGCATGGAAATACTATGTGACCGGGGTGGGTGAATACCCTAAAGGGCACAAGTGCGGCCAACAAAGCAGCAACTTGAAAGGCGACGGGTATAATCCGTTTCAGACAAAACACTCACTGCAACGGATGAAACCACTTACTGTAGCACTACCTGCCGGTTGATTAAAAGAGTACCAAAAAATACCAAAGACGAAAAACGTTTACTTTATTAAAACAAAATCAGTGGTTTTCTATTGGTGTTTCTCTGTGATAAAAAAAGGGCGGGATATTGATGGTATCTGACTGAATAAGCATTAAAGAACAATAGAGACTATTGATGGATCAGGAGAATCAGATGGAGGCACTCACTAAACCATGCTCTTCTATCGACGATTTGCTGCACGATCAGGCCGCAGCTTTACGACAATGGTTCGCCAGTGGCGGACGGAAGATAGAAGACCTGATTATTCGTAAATTTCCATCCTGGCTTGAGCCCGAACAGTTCCTCGATGCCGGCATCGAGGAACCTTTTGCCACGGCGAGATTTCGCTTGATGATGCGCAACAAGGATAATCTGTGGCGTGTTGCCATAGAGATGGTTTTTCACGACGAACCATGGACCCTGGAGGATGGTACTACTGCTGAGTCTGGCATCCTGTTTTACGTTCTGGACGACAAAGACCAAAGAGTCGCGGTGGACTATTTTGCCGTCAGTCTCTTTCCTGCTGGCTTATCAGTCACTCCTGAGCAGTGGTGTCTTTACTGGTTCAGGAAGTTGGCCAAAAGCCATCACATCAACTGTATTTTTGCCCACAAAGTGTTTGAAGTGGAACTGGATTGACCACCCTGTGCCCTAAGCCTGCCAGCTGCGGGCTTTGTTCAGCCATGCCTGGGAAAAGGATTGCAACATCGGAATAGCCGTTGCCCAGATCACAGCCAGTAACAGCAACGTTTGCCATAACGGTTGGGCAAGCACGACCCCACTTAACTTGCCACCGGCATAGTAGCTCAGTGGCCCGCCAACAAAACCCAACGCTGCACCAGCGAGTTTATGGCGGCGCGACCAGTCAAGGCTGTGGCGCAAAGTGGTGGCGAAGATCAACCAGAGGCAGGCCAGCCATAGCGGCAAAATACGGCTTTCATCGTTTTGATGAAATTGCAGAATGTGCATATTGCCCAAAAAACTGTCGATGGCACAGCCAAGAAAAAATGTGACAGTCAGTAGCTGTTTCTCTTTAGCCCAACTGCCAACCCAGAGCAGGTGCACTGTAAGTATTGCCAGGGTGGCGACCAGGGCAACCGTATTCCCGCCCAATGTGCAGGCAAACCAACCCAGTTGGAACAGCAGGGCATTGACGATGAGCTTGATGGTGTTTATAGACATGATCAGGAAAGGTTCTTGTTATCAATGCTGGTTCTTAGTTTATCTTATCCGGCCTGCGCATCGATAAGAGATATAATCAAGGCAAAACAAAAAGCAAAGACTCAGCATGACCCCACAAGCGTGTTACCAACGAGATCTTCAGCAAAAAGGCTTCAGCCAAGACCCTGCCCAGGCTGAGGCAGTCAGGCATTTGCAGCAGTTGTATGAGGCGCTGTGCCACAAGCCATCGCTGCTGCAACGTCTGTTTAACCGCAGGCCAAAACCGGTGCGTGGCCTCTATTTCTGGGGCGGTGTGGGGCGGGGTAAAACCTGGTTGATGGACACCTTTTACCACTGCCTGCCTTTTGCTCAAAAACGGCGGATGCACTTTCATCACTTTATGCGCTGGGTGCATGAGGAACTTACCGCCCTGGCAGGGCAGAAAAACCCGTTGACGACGGTGGCTGAATGCCTGGCCAAAGAGGCCAGGGTGATCTGTTTTGATGAGTTTTTTGTTACTGATATCACCGATGCCATGATCCTTGGCGGCCTGCTGGAGCAACTTTTTCGCTGCGGGGTGACACTGGTTACTACGTCTAACGTGCCGCCCGGTCAGCTCTACTCCAACGGCCTGCAAAGGGCTCGCTTTCTGCCGGCTATCGGCCTGATCGAGCAAAATACTCACGTGGTCAATGTGGATGGTGGCATCGACTACCGTCTGCGTTTGTTGGAAAAGGCGGCAACTTACCACTGGCCGCTCAATGATGAAAATCGGGCCAGACTTGAGGGGATTTTTGCCGACTTGGCTGACCCGGTTTCGATGGTATCTGGTCAACCTATGGAGATTGCCGGACGATCAATTAATAGCGTTAAGCATAGCGATGGCGTTGCCTGGTTTACTTTTGCAGACCTTTGCGATGGACCGCGCAGCCAGAATGATTACATAGAGATTGCATATCTTTTCCATTCGGTTATTGTGCAGGATTTGCCGCAATTTGATGCCAGCCGCAATGACCAGGCTCGGCGTTTTATCGCCTTGGTGGATGAAATTTACGATCAGGGCGTCAAACTGATTATCTCCAGCGAGGTGCCGCCGGAGGCGCTTTACCCATCCGGTACTTTGCATTTTGAGTTTCAAAGAACTATCAGTCGCTTGCAGGAGATGCAATCCACCGATTATTTGGCCAGGGCTCACAATCGTTAAGCAGACCGCACTGAGAATAGAGAAAAGCGTCTTTATGATGCTGGTCTGCGGGCGTCAGTACTTTCAAAAATCTTGTCCGCCGATGCTGCCACAAAACCCTGGTAGAGCTGCCCGTCCGGCATCGGGTGGCGCAGGGCGAACTCGTAGTAGCAGCCGGGAATGCTCAACACTCCGTCGTCAAACTTCACGTCAATGTTTTTGGCCAGAGTGGATGATTGCTCCAGCAACACTGCCGGTGACCCCTTGACCAGACCGCCACTGGTGTTCAGGGCATAGCCGTTATCCAGCAACAACTGGTTCAGGCTGTGGATATCCTGATGTGAAGACAAATGGTTGATGGAAACCGTAAAGTGGTTGGGGCGAAAACCGTGGGCTGCCACCCAGGAAGCGTACTCGCTTTGAGAGGCCAGAGTCTGGTATTGCTCTTTGCTCAGTTGCCACGGGCGGCCGGAGTAGCAGAAAGTCTGTTGCTCAACCAGTTGCTCCGGCACCTGCGCCACCATGCTGTGGATAATTTGTTGACAATGGTCAGGTAACTCCGCCACCTTCAGCTCGCTGATAAATACCTTTGGCAATGTCTCGTCCGGGTGCTGATAGTAGCGGGCATAAAGCTTTTTGGCTGGAAACTGGTAATCATCAATCGGCTGGTAGCCTGTGGCAAGAAATGGTCTGGCTAATTTATCCAGGGTAACTTTGTCCAGATTAAACGTGCGCAGGGCGATATGGTCGTTGACCACTACGCCCTGGTTCAGGTCAGCAAATAGCTGGTGGATGGGGTCGGCATCCGGCGTCAGTGCTGAGTAGTCCTGCCACATGGCGTCCAACAGTTGCTGTATGGTCAGTTTCATTGTTGTTCTCCGCTGGAAGCTGCTAACCAGTCAAATTGCTCACCAAAAGCACTGGCGCGAGCAAAGCTCAACAAAATAGCCGCACTCAGTTTTGCTCGTGGTACAAGGCTTTTGACGTACAGATACTCTTGCTCACTGTGGATGGCACCGCCCTGTACACCCAGGGTGTCAATGTTGGGAATGCCAGCCGCGGCCAGATTATTGCCATCGCAACAGCCACCGGTGAGTTTGATTTCAAGGGGGATGCCCAACTCATGGCCGATGTCCTTTGCCATAAACAACAACTGTCGATTGGCCGGAGTAAGCAGCTTGGGCTGGCGGGTAAAACCACCGTGTAGCTCCAGCCGGATACCCTCGCGCTGATTGATAGCAGCAATGATGCTGTCCAGTTGCGTCAGGCACCATTGCTGGTCGTCCGGATGCTCAAGACGGATATTGAAGCGGTGTATACAGCGTTCAGGCACAATATTAGTGGGGCCACCACCATGGATGTAGCCCGGGTTGAAGGTGATACCGGGGCGTTGGCCATTGAGGTCGTCCATGGCCGAAATAAAATCGCACAGTGCTCTGATGGCGTTACGGCCAAGGTGGTGTTCGCGCCCGGCGTGGGCCGCCTTGCCGTGGCTGACCACGGTGAAGTTGCCACTGCCTTTGCGCTGGCCTGCCAGGTTGCCATCGGGGAGACAGGGCTCAAAAATCATGCCAAAGTGAACGCGCTGTGCTGCCTCGGCAATCAGCGGGGCTGAGCCGGGGGAGCCAATTTCTTCATCAGGATTGAAAAGCATTTCCCAGCCAATCTGCTCAGCCCATGGGCTTTGCTCAAGCACATCAAGCGCCTTGAGCATCACCAGAATTCCTCCTTTCAGGTCGGTAACGCCGGGGCCGTTGATGGTATCATCATCCAGCCAGCGTACCTGCTGAAACGAACTGTCTTTGGCAAACACGGTATCCATGTGGCCGCACAGAAATACTTGCAGGGGAGCCTGTGGGCGTTTACGCAGGCGCAAGGCATCACCAAGGCGGTGCTGCACCATACTACCGTTATCGTTTACTTCCGTCAGGGGCGCGACGGCTATACGTTCCTGCTCCGCCGACAGATGGGCAGTGAGCTTTTGCAACTGCGCCAGTACCTGGTTGACACCCTGATGATTCAGGCTGCCCGAGTTGATTTCAGCCAGCTCAATGGTTTTGGCCAGCATGTCGTCGTGTTGGTCATTGAGCCGGTCGAGCCAGGGCAAGATGTCCGGCGCAAGGCAGTGATGGGCCATAGGACAAACCTCTTGTTGTTATCTGTGTTTGTCTAGCTGGTGCTTACCACATGGGCCACTGCTTTTTCCAACCGTGCCATGCCCTCATCAATGTCTTTGTCGGGAATGATCAGCGACGGAGTGAAGCGCAGTACATTTGGTCCGGCGACCAGGAGCATCAGCCCTTCGTCGGCAGCCGCAGCAAGGAAGGCTTTGCCCTGGCCGTGATACTGTTCGCTCAGTTCAGCCCCGATCAAAAGACCTTTACCCCGTATCTCTTTGAACACGCCGTGGCGCTGGTTGATGGCTTCAAGATGCCGACGAAAACGGTTGTGTTTGCTGCTGACGTTGGCCAGCAGCTGCGGGTTGTTAATGATTCTGAATACTGCCAATGCCACTGCGCAGGCCAGGGGGTTGCCGCCGTAAGTGGTGCCGTGGGTGCCAAAGCCAAAACTCTGGGCCACTTTGCTGGTGGTCAACATGGCGCCAATGGGAAAACCGCCGCCCATGGATTTGGCGCTGGCGACGATATCCGGGGTGACGCCAAGGTTCATATAGGCAAACAGCTCGCCGGTTCTGCCCATACCGGACTGTACTTCATCACACACCATCAGGGCATTGTGCTGGTCGCACAGCTGGCGTACACCCTGCATAAATGCTTTGCTGGCCGGAATGACACCACCTTCGCCCTGAATCGGCTCAATCACCACCGCACAGGTACGATCGTTGATCAGCGCCTCCAGAGCAGGAAGGTCATTGTAGGCAGTGTGGGTGATACCGGCGGGCACTGGCTCAAAGCCTTCCCGATATTTTTGCTGACCGCCGACGGAGACAGTGAACAGAGTTCGGCCATGGAAAGCCTGGTGAAAGGCGATGATCTGGTGTTTTTCCGGGCCAAAGTTATCGTAAGCATATTTTCTGGCCAGCTTGAAAGCCGCCTCGTTGGCCTCAGCGCCAGAGTTGCAGAAGAATACTTTTTCGGCAAAGGTGTGATTGATCAGCTCCTGAGCCAGCTCCAGGGCCCGTTCGTTGGTGTAGACATTGCTCAGGTGCCAGAGTTGCTCGCTCTGTTTTTTCAGCGCTTTCACCAGTGCAGCCAGCTCAATGGTTTTGGCCAGCATGTCGTCGTGTTGGTCATTGAGCCGGTC
>JAKROC010000289.1 GCA_024509075.1 Endozoicomonas sp. | reverse complement strand
GGTATAGAGCACTGCACTGGTCGATGTATAATCGGCCCTTGACGTGTTTTTTGTGAGACCCCACCATGCCCTCTTCCCCCGATAACCACAACAGCAAAGGCTTTAACGACCGCTTTGGCGGCATTCGCCGTTTATATGGCAGCCGTGCGGTTGAGCAGTTGCGTCACTCCCATGTCTGCGTTATCGGTCTTGGTGGTGTGGGTTCCTGGGCTGCCGAAGCGCTGGCCAGAACGGCAGTAGGCAATATCACTTTAATTGACCTGGACGATATCTGCATCACCAACACCAATCGTCAGCTGCATGCGCTGACGGACACCATTGGTTGCTCAAAGGTGGCGGTGATGGCTGAACGCATCGCCCGGATTAACCCGGAATGTCAGTGTCAGGTTATTGAGGATTTTATTACTGAAGAAAATATTCCGGCGTTGATTACCAGAGAGTTCCACTACGTGCTGGATGCCATCGACAGCTTCCGGATCAAGGCCGCCCTTATTGCTCACTGCAAACGCAACAAGCTCAAAATCATCACCACCGGTGGTGCCGGCGGGCAAATGGATCCAACTCAGGTACAAATCACCGATTTGACCAAAACCTGGCACGACCCTCTGGCCAGAAAGGTTCGTAACCAACTGCGTGATCATCATGGGTTCAATAAAACCGGGAAAAAGTTTGCCGTTGAATGCGTCTTTTCCACGGAGCAGGCGGTTTATCCACAGGCCGATGGCACCGTCTGCCAGACCAAACCCGTGGGCGAAGGCTCCATGAAAATGGATTGCGCCAGCGGCTTCGGGGCTGCCACCGCAGTGACAGCCACTTTTGGCTTTGTTGCCGCCGCCCGGGTCATTGAGAAGCTGACTCATGCGCCAGCCAACAATCAGCAATAACGGCGTGCCGTGGTCTGAATCTCCCGCACAATAGCTCTGAGTCCGTTGCCTCGGGATGGGCTTAAGTGGGTAAATAGTTCCAGCTTCCGGAACCGTGCATCGATGTCTTCCTTAACAATCTCTGCCGGGGTTTTGCCAGAAAAAGCGGCCAGGACAATGGTAATCAGCCCACGGATGACCCTGGCATCGGAATCGGCAGCAAAATAGAGCCGCATGGTTGGCCGGTGGTAGTGGTAATGCAGCCAGACACTGCTCTCGCAACCGTGCAGCCGGGCCTGATCAATCTTCCAGTCCTCAGGCAGTGCAGGCAGATCTTTGCCCAACAACATGATCTGCCGGTAGCGCTCTTGCCAGCCGGCCACCTGCTGCAAACGTTCGGTGATGGCGTTCAGATCCATGGTCTGGTGGACAAAAATCTCCGGCAGCTTGGCTGGGGTGGTCTGACTGGTCGTTTCATGTTTTATCTCCCCGGCAACGGCAAACAGCCCATTGTGATGCAGCGTGGCCATGGCCTCGACCAACGCGATGGCCTCGTCCTTGGTATTGTACAGGGCAAAAGAGGCGCGCACGGTGCCAGTGAGGTTAAGGCTCTCCATCAACGGCATGGCGCAGTGATGCCCGGTGCGTATGGCGATGCCCTGCTGATCGAGAATCAGCCCGATATCCTGATTGTGATAATCCCGGGAGATAAACGACACGACCGGAGCTTTGCGCTCGGCCTGACCAATCAGGCGGATGGCGTTTATTTGCGCCAACCCCTGCTCCACACACCGGCGCAACCGGTTTTCATGGGCGTGCAATGCGGCAAAATCGAGACCCGACAAAAATGTTAGCGCCTGGCCCAGGCCAATGGCACCGGCAATATTGGGTGTCCCTGCTTCAAATTTGAACGGCAAACCATTAAAGCGGGTTTCAGCAAAACTGACCCATTCGATCATCTCACCACCACCCTGCCAGGGGGGCATGGACTCCAGCAGCTCACGCCGACCGTAGAGCACACCGATGCCCGTGGGGCCGTATACTTTATGCCCCGAAAAAACATAAAAATCAGCACCCAGGGCTTGCACATCAACCCGCTGGTGAGCCACTGCCTGGGAGCCATCCACCAACACCAGGGCGCCGGCGTGGTGGGCCAGTGCAATGATCTGTTTGATGGGGGTAATGGTGCCAGTGGCGTTGGAACTGTGGGTAACCGCCACCAGCCGGGTCTTTGCCGACAGCAGTTGCTCAAACTGTTCCATGTCCAGACCACCAGACTCATCCAGCTCAACGACCCTGATGATCGCCCCCGTGGCTGCGGTGAGCAGTTGCCAAGGTATGATATTGGCGTGATGTTCAAGACGAGTAAGGATGATTTCATCACCCGATTGGAGAATGCTGCGCCCCCAGCTGTTGGCCACCAGATTGATGGCTTCGGTGGCACCACGGGTCCAGATAATCTCCTCAACAAATCGAGCGTTAATAAATTCCCGGGTAATCTCCCTGGCCACTTCAAAGGCTTGCGTGGTGCAGGCACTGAGATAATGTGACGCCCGATGCACATTGGCGTTGCCCTGTCGGTAGAACTGCTCCACCGCCTCAATCACCGACAACGGCTTTTGCGTGGTTGCTGCATTATCCAGGTAAAGCAGGGGCTGACCGTGCACGGTTCGGGACAGTAGAGGAAACTGCTGACGGAGCCTCTTCAGGTCTGTGAACGGGGTGTTATGCCGGCCTTTCATCATCGTGCCTCGTGAGCCATTAGCAAAAAATGCCGCTATGCCAGAACCACGAACATGGATTGTTGTGACGATGGCTCGTCGCAAAACCGGCATAGCAAAACGGGGGCACTATTTTATCGGGTGGGTAAAGTGAGGCAATACCGTATGGGTGAAAGTCTCATACTGACAAGTACTATGGATCTATTTTATTAGGAAATGGGA
>JAKROC010000288.1 GCA_024509075.1 Endozoicomonas sp. | reverse complement strand
TGGCAATCAGGTCGGACTGTTCATACAGGGCATACTGGGTGTTGATTTCCTGGTCATTGGCGATGACGGGTTGTTTTCCCTTCCCCAGGGCGGGCTTTTTTCCCGATGGGGTGCCGGACTTTTGTTGTGGTGTCAGCCTCAGCCCTTCCTGTCGCTGGGCCGCTTCAATGGCCCTGACTTCCTGGTCAAAGCGGATACCGTCGCCACTGTCCACCATCGCTTTCAGGTTGGCCAGTGCCTCTTTCATGTTGCGCGGGGTAATACCACGGCCACTTTTCCGGGCCTGCATTTCCAGCTTGCGCTGCGTCTCGATCAAACCCCGTACCCGGCGCTTTTTGCTCTCGTCGCCACGGCGCCAGTTGAACGACCGGAACAGGCGGTTAAGGCTGTTCATCCGTTCGGTGTAGCTGGCCAAGTCCTGGTCGGGGTCGCCGGTGTACTCGGTGGAGCCGGGGTGCTGGGTAGGCGCACGGTCTGACTGGTCCTGACGGCGCTGTCTGCTGGCCTGCCGTGGTGCCTGCGGGTCTGCCGACGCATCGCCATACTGGTTGACGGTGAAATCGGTTGGCGTGTAGCCAAGCTGGCGCGTTGGTGGTTGCTGATAAGGCGGGTCAAGCCGTGGCCGTGGTGTCTCAGGCAGTGGCCTGTATGGCGGGTTGGTCTGCTGTTCAAAGCCAATGCCACCGGGCGGTGTTGTCGCTGCCGGGGTGTCGCTCCCCATGTAGATAGTGCCGTCAGTCGTCAATCTCGGCGGTTGCTGGAAAGGCGGGTCTAGCCTTGGCTTTGGTGGTTCAAGTGCTACCCGGTAGGGGGCGTTTGTCTGCTGTTCAAAGCCGGGGCCAGCAAAGGTGGTTTCGCCTCGCTGTGACGGACTGTTGGGGCCAACGTAAATGGCATTATCCGTTGGCAGTAGCAGGGGTTGTTCTTGCGCCTGCCGCGCCTGACGACGCTCAATAGCCGGACGGTCATACTGACTGAAATCCTGCGGCCCACTGCCCGGAATCCCCGACACTCCCGCAGGCGGTGGCCCACCGGGATCATTAAAATCTGCCCAGCTGGTTGGCTGTGATCCGGTTGCCGGTTGCTGAACTGGCGCTTGTGTTGGTACCTGTTCTGGTGCCTGCGGTTGAGCCTGACTGAGTTCTCCATAATGGCGTAACTCACTTTCCAGTGACGCAATGGCCTGCGAGTTCTCCCGCAACTGCTCACTGAGCATGTCCTGATCGGCACTCGGTTCGCGCATCTGGTCCTGCAAGGTCTGGTTCTGACTGAGCAGGTCTTGTAGCTGCTGCTGGCTGTACTCAGCCTGCTGCGGGGAGCGCACCTTACCAAAGGCGCCCACGGTGCCACCGACAGGCCCGCCGATCATGGTGCCGGTAATCCCCTGGCCAAGGGCGTTGTCGGTCAGCCCGACGTTCTGGCCGGTCTGGATACGCCCGTAGTTCTCGGCCACCTGCTGACCGTAGCCCTCGCCGAACTCCTGCGCGCCTTCCACCATAAAGCCCTTCAGGGCATTAGCTCCCCGTGAACCGGCACCGCGCAGGATGACATTTTCCAGCGCCGGACCGCCGAGTCCCATTGACAACGCACCCACGCCCACACCGGGCAGGAAGCTCTCGTTCCCGGCTTCTTCCGCCAGCATCGCCCGTGCCTGCTCAAACGGCAGACGGGTATCGCCACCACCGGCCTGCTCATAGGTCTGCCGGTAGAGTTCCATAAAGCGGGGATTGTCCTTCAGGTCATCGTAACTGCTGGCCAGCGTTGCCTGTTTTGCCCCTTCGGCGGTGGAGCCACCGATCATGGCACCACCGGTCAGACCGTAGCCAAGACGGTTGCCCCATTTATCAATGCCGTCGCCCAGCATCCGGGCGCTGCGAGCCTGTGCCAGATTGGTAGCACTGGCGGTTCTAGCACCCACGCCAGCCAATGCCCTCCCCCCCATGCTGATCCCGCGACCGGCGATACCACCGGGAAGCATGGACGGCACCAGCGATCCTAGCCCGGAGGCAAAGTTCAGACCGGCACCGGCCCAGCTGCTGCCCTCGTCAAAGCCATAAGAACCATCGGCCTGTTCACCAAAGCCAAAGCCCTGCAAGGCAGCAGCGGCAGACGGTGACATATCATCAAGCTGCTGGTTCGCCTTGCCGCGCAGATAGTCGGCAATCCGGTTCTGGCCATCGCCACCGAACAGCCGGTCAACACCCGATGCCAGGTCTGCCGATCCCTGATAGGCGCCGTGCAGGAAGGCATCACCCACGTCACCAACCATGCTGCTGTTCGGGTTGCCCTGGGGCATCGTCATCCGGTCAAAGGCTGAGCGTGTGTCAAGATACTGCTCCATCGGTACATGGGGCTCCACGTACTGGCTCCAGTAGTTGTTGCGCAGGCGTTCCCTTTCCTTATCGTCAGCTTGTTGATAGTCAGGCTGACCAATGTAGTCGTACCAGTTCATAGTCTCGTCCGTGAGCGAAAATGGGCTTAGCGTCCGTACCGGTTTTGCGGGTCACGCCAGTAAAGGTTGTTTTGATAAGGACTGTTCTGCGAATGCTGGCCATAGCCCGGCTGGCTGGCCGCTGGCCCGTTTGGTGTCGGGGTGTTTTGTGCTGGTGTGGGGGGCGGTGGAGGTGGTGCGGGCTGATTCGTGCTAAACACTTTATCCAGTATGTTTTGTTGGGGTTGCCCCCCTCCGCCTTCAGCTGCCGGCGGCCCGAACAGGTCAAAGCCCGGGTCATTGTTACGCTGTTCCACCGGCCCATCCATATAGCCAGGATTCCGGGCTTGGTAGGGCTTCATCAACTGACCAACAAAATGCTCAGTCATTTTGGCTATGGCCT
>JAKROC010000287.1 GCA_024509075.1 Endozoicomonas sp. | reverse complement strand
TAGCTGGGGATCGTTTGTTTTTTTGACCTGCCGAGCCGGGTTTTCGCGTTGCTGCTGAAAGAGGGGGTTGTACCATATAATGTTTCTTTTGCGGTTTCTTCTAGGTTGTGCAGTCCGTTTGTGTTTGTTGTATCATAGAGTTTCTGTATATCCACTTGATTGGAGGGCGGTGTCATAGATAGTCTTTGCTTTGTTGAATTCGTCTTCGTTGCAGGAAATGTCAGAAATTCTACGGTTAATGGAGTCAGGTAGCTGCTTGATAATGTTAGGAGGGTGGTTAGACTTGGCGTTGATGTATAAAGGCTGGTTGTTAGGCTTTCTGTATGGGTAGTATGTTCCGTTGTTGAGGTTAAATGTGACGTCGAGGTAGTTGACAGTCTTGAAATTAGTTTGAATGGTGATGTTCAGTCCGTGGTTTTTTAAGTGTCTAGTGATGTCCTTTCTAATTTTGTCGGCTTATGGTCCCGGGGTGTTCTTGAATACGGCAAGTATGTCGTCTCTGTACAGTCCAATGCTTTCCTTTCCGTAGGTGTTACATAAACCGCAAATTTTAAAAATCATTTAAAAAATTTTTTTTAATGAGATTTAAAAATTATTTTATTTTTTTAAAATTACTTTTAAAAGATTATTTAATTTTTAAATCTGTGATATTGGACACAGATCTTGTGATATTGGACAGTAAGGAATATACATAAATTATCTACTTCCCCCATCTCATCAAAGAATCCTACTCTAGCTAAAATGAGATCTTTTTCCGACCTAACAGATGTTTGGGCAACCTTCAGTTGTCGCAAATGAGATTTGATATCTCTCGCACAGGATAACGAAGGCAATAATTCATTCTTCCCTGGAAATCTCACTAAAAAATCACAAGTGGTATTGGAATGCGAAGAGAACGAACAAAACAATTGGGCATCAATAGCTTTAAGTTGCCGCTCCAAAAAATCGACCAAGTAACTAGAAAAGAAACATTATCTGGTACAACCCCCCTTTCAGCAGCAACGTGAAAACCAACATCGGAAGAACCTTCCTAAAACTTGTATCCAAACACTTCCCCCAACACCACAAATACCACACCTTATTCAACAAATACAACGTCAAGGTGAGCTACAGTTGTATGGAGAACATGAGAGCCATTATTAGCAAGGACAACAAGAAAGCACTTTCCAACAACAGCACCCACGGCAGCAACGACAGCCTATGCAACTGCAGATCAAAAGGAACTTGCCCACTTGACAATAAATGCCTAACCTCCAGCCTTATTTATAACGCCCAAGTAACGTCTTCGACAAATAACATCACTACCACAAAGAACTACATCGGCCTGACTAAAGGAACGTTTAAACAGAGATACACACAGCACAAGACAACATTCAAACACAGGAAATACTCTAGCAGTACTGAACTCTCGAAACACGTCAGGCATCTCAAGGACAACACAATTAACTTTAATATTAAATCGTCTATCATCGCAAGAGCCAGCCCCTACAACAATTCCAGCAAACGATGCGACCTTTGCTTGACTGAAAAGCTTATGATCATCAAACACAGCAACTGCAATCTCTTAAACAAACGTTCTAAACTCATATCCAAGTGCCGACATGAAAACAAATTTTACCTAAGGAACAATTAACGCTCTCCTACTACAATAGTCTTCATTATCCTACGCTCTTAGACTACGCTTCCCACTGTTGTAATCACTACCTTTCTCACCTAAATGTTACGCCTTTCTCACCTATTGTAAATATCACGCCATAATTACCTATTGTTTTAATATTGTTTTTACCACTTATTGTAAATATGATATATACTAGCGGATAGGATTGCTTCTTCATTAAATCTGCCTGATGAGTGCTTAACGCACGAAACTCAGAGTTGCAGCGAATCAAGCGTGTTTCCTTCTAGTCACTTAATGTTAAAAATTAAAATATGTATATTAAAAAAAATGTGTGATGTTGAAGAGATTCATGCTGAAGAGATAAGTTTAAATTTCTTTCAAAAAATGGGTGATGAAAACTTGAAAAGAGAATTAAATCTGTTGGTTTTTGCTTTAAACACATTATATGATATTCGTGATGAATATATAAATAGGGGAATGTATGATGAAAATGTAATGATAGAATTGAAGGGAACTTCTTTTTTCGATGAATTTTCATTAACTCTGTTAGAAGTGGAAAGGAGAGAGGAAGAAGAAAGGAAAGAACTCCTTGATAGTGATATGAGGGAGGAATTAAAAAAATTAACATTACGTATGATGTTAAATGAAGAGAATTGGAAATCTCAAACAAAAAATGATGAATTTTGAGATTGCATTGATTTTCAAGACCAATCGCAAAATTCACTGTGTTTGGGCCATCAGGAAACTAATCAGGATAAAATCTCAAAATTCACAGAAAAAAACTCATCGAATTCCTTGAGGAGGTAGCTGAGTTTTAGGAGGAACAATCTGAAGCTCTTCTCTTACGAATCCTCGCTTCGGTCCGTCTTTAAGATAGTAGAGAACAGGTTCTCTTTCATTCACAAGTGCTTTTTCGATATTGAAAACTTTTAGAGACCAGATTGGATCTGTTGCTCTTCTTTTACCGCCCTCTAACTCACCAGCGGCAAAGAGATATGTGGCATTTTTTGAAGAGTCAAGTTTCTTTTCTTTCAAGCCAACAGGCCTTGAATAAGAAGTTGAAATCTTTGCATCGACCACCTTTTGTTTGATTGCGTCATCTGGTTTCTTTCCAGTCAATCGTGTCTCCTCACGATTCAGTGCTGAAACAACTTTTGGAAGCATTTTCACCCAGCTCGCCATTGTTTTTGACTTCACAGATAATTTCTTGTGCCCTGA
>JAKROC010000286.1 GCA_024509075.1 Endozoicomonas sp. | reverse complement strand
CAGCTTACGGGACTCAGCCGCAGCCTTGGCTCTGGCCTTGGCGTCTACCACCTTTGCATCAAAAGCCGACTTAATCGCCTTTTTGGTAATCTCATTAAAAACGACCCGGCGATAACGCTGCGGATCACCACCGATAGCCTGCTGCAAATGCCAGGCAATAGCCTCCCCCTCGCGATCCAAGTCCGTCGCCAGATAAATGGTGTCAGCTTTCTCCGCCAGGCGAGCCAGCTCATCAACCACTTTCTCCTTACCCGGCAGAATCTGGTATTGAGCCTCCCACCCTTTCTCTGGGTTAATGCCCATGCGATCAATCAGCTGCTCACGCGCCTTGATCTTCTTGCGTCGCTCACGCTCCTCGGGGGTCAGCTTACGGGACTCAGCCGCAGCCTTGGCTCTGGCCTTGGCGTCTACCACCTTTTTCGGCCCACCAGCAGCAGGCAGGTCACGGATATGCCCGACACTGGACTTGACCACAAAGTCTTTGCCCAGATATTTGTTGATTGTCTTCGCCTTGGCTGGCGACTCAACGATAACTAGCGATTTACCCATGCTGTCTAACACGTCCTGTCATCTGTTCCAATGTTCTGACCGGTGAGATCTGTGTGCGGCTGTCGGCGCTCGTGATACCGGGTATTCAGGCTCACTCAAAAAGTGCCTGACTGTCAGAACAAGAAAGGCCGGGATAGAAATAGGTTCAATATATAAGGCGAAGTCAATAATCGGTCAAGGAAAACCATATTCTGCCTGATGGCAAAATGCCGGGACTTTTTCTTTCCTACCGGCTCAACGCCTTGTAACCAGTGCATTGTAGTAATACTCGATCCTGATTATGACAACAACTTTTTTTGTTCCCACGGCTTCGTCGACCACAAAGGCGACCAGTGTCACCCACCCAGTTTTCCCGTCAATTTCCATGTTAAGTGAGTAACGGCAGAACAGTGTCACGCTTAACCGGGATATTGAATATTCAAAAACACTGACCCTGCACTATACCCAATGGATTTCAAGTTGATTGGAGGCGGCAAATGAGCGAAACCCCGGGAGCCTAGAAACACTATGTAACCGGGGTGACGACTGCATGGATGCAGGAGGTAGTACCCTAAAGGGCATAAAAGCAACGCATGGAGCAGTTGCCGAGCGAATACCCTAAAGGGCACAAGTGCAGCCAACAAAGTAGCAACTTGAAAGGCGACGGGTATAAATGACCTTTCCACTCAAGCTATCCACTGCCCAGTCGTGCACAAAACAAAGCTGTAGAATGGCCGCAGCCAATATTAAAATTGATGAAACAAGTTGGTACGAGTGACTAAATTTTCTCGATAGCCAAATCATTGAACCTTTTTTCAATTGTGGAGTCTAACGCAGATTCAGGTGGGTTCTTTATAGACACAGGTGCTTCTGTTCAAACCGGCCAAACCATTGTAGGCAGTGTCAACTGTTTAAAGGTTTATTGTGCGATGATTACAATCCCGGCACTGGTGTTGAAAACCTGGTATGGCTCGTCAACTTCAGAGGCGTCCCCGCCATCGGCAGAAACCTGCGCAGATGACTCCACCAGCGCTCTCCTCGAAGAGAATGGCTCTGGCGACTCGATTGCCTTCAGTCGCGAGTTTTCACCCACGCTCCACAGCATCATGGCAATGGCAGGATTGCCAGAGGAACTGTCACAAGAAGCAATTGATAAAATCAGCCAATGCCTTGGTTGCAAGGTTCACTCGACAGTTATAACCCTTTTGCAAGACCAGACCAGGTTCAGCCGACTTCCCTTATTGAGGCAGCAGCTTGCAGAGACTTTAGACCAATTACGCCTGACCATACAGCCGAATCCGTGTCAAAGCCAGATGGAAAAAATTACTGCTGCCATTTTGCAACAGGCAAAACAGCTCGCCGTTAAAATTGCGACCATGGAAAAACGTCGGGCAATCAATGAGTGGTTCAAGGGTGAACCCACCCCTGTCGATCAGCTCACTGGCAACGCGCTTGATATGCTTTACAACCAGTATCAGAGCGACAAGCGCCTGGCCAACAGTGTCGCCAACAAGCTGGACAATTTAATCAACCTTGCCAATATACCGGAACGATTCCAACAACAATACACATTGGCCATCAGCCACACACACAATGACGATAATCCCAACAGCTGTTTTGTGATCAATGTAGCGCCAGGAAATTACGCCCTTGGCTATGGCATTTTTGACCTGCTACGCAGCCAGGCTATTCCCGTCTCTCAACATGAGGATTACGATGGCAGAACAACTTTTCCACTTTCCCGAACACACTTTAAAAAACTCAGTGAACACATCGAACAACTTTACAAGTGGTATGACGATTTCTTATGCATTGTTGGTGATTTGCTCGGCCGTGAGGATGCTGAAGCAGGTGATGCCTCCACACAATTTGTTAGCATTGGGAAAAAAAATGTCCGGGAAATACTGAACAACCCCATCCATCTATCAGCACATTGCCAGACACTGTTTGCCACATTAGCGGAACGACAACCCTGTCTGTTGTTCAATACACTGTCTATCAATCTTACCCATCACAGTGACCGACATTTTCTCAGGCAAAAGTTTGAATCTATATATCAAGAAGAATATATTCTTGGCAGTGACCATCTGAAGAAAAAATTTCTGCGAGGCACATTCAGAACAAACCTGAGCGTACATCAACTCCGGGTTATCAGCCCTCATCTGAATAAACTGTTAAAACTGCAACAATTACTGACGGATGTTACCCATACTGACAGCTTGGGAAAGGCCGTGTTTGCATACCGTGCACAGGGTCTGGGTGAGAATGAAATTGACTCATTGAAAAGTTTTAAAACATCACTTCTCTACGAGATCTACCAGGA
>JAKROC010000285.1 GCA_024509075.1 Endozoicomonas sp. | reverse complement strand
ATGTGAGCATGGCAACCATCTCGGATTTCACCGTTGGGGATGGTTGCTTTTAGCAAATTATACGCCGGAACTTTTGTGCTTTTAAAACTCTAAAGTCGAGAACATGAAATCCATTGGGTATAAATATTTCTATCCAGAAGAATTTCTTGTCAGTTTTGTGGTCGAACTGAAGTTGTTTCCGCTCAGGCTGGTTGCCAATGATCAACTCTGTAACGACACCTGTTGCTGACAATGCCGAGGGACTATTCGGGATTTGCCCCATCTGCTTTGATGCTATGCACGACGGTCGTAAGGTAATGATTACTGACTGTAACCATCACTTTCACGAGTTCTGCATCAACAAGGTGATGAAGAGTGAGGGTGTTGCGACGGCACGGTGTGCCCTGTGCCGATCCAGTGTTTTACCAATGGTGCGCATGCAGCCCCTTGAAGGAGAGGAAACAAGTCCTTACGTTGAGCACCGCGGAATATCTGTTGTCAAGGCTGGTCAGCGTGATGAGTTACTGCAAATGCTGGCAAAACGTCCGGAAATCGTGCACCAGCGGTGGCCCAGTTTTGTTTTTGACATGAATGTCAGTCTGCTTCACGCCGCCGTTGTATATGGCCATCGCCAGCTGGTCATCGACCTGATTGAGGCTGGGGCCAGGGTTAACGCCATTGCCAATGATGATGGTGCCGCCCTTCTGCCTCTGGCTGTTAAAAGTGGCAGTCACGAGGTTATGGTGGAACTGCTGGTGGCTGGGGCCTGTGTTGATGGGGTGGACAAAAATGGCAGAACAGCCCTTCACTATGCCGTTGAGCAGGGATCACGGTCAATGGTGGCTCATTTGTTGCGTGCCGGGGCTGGTGTAAACGCAGTCGGCCACGATGGTTTGAGCGCCTTACACCTGTCGGTCAGGCGAGGCGATCTGGCCATGGTTGATGACCTGCTGTCGGTAAGACCCTCTGTCAATGCGTCTGCCCGTGACGGGGCTACTCCATTGCATCTGGCTGCCCAGCAGGGTAACCACGAGCTGGTGGTAAGGTTGCTGAGGGCAGGAGCCAACGTTAATGATGTTTGCCGCAATGGTTGCTCGCCATTGCATATGGCTACCCTCAATAATCATCTATGCGTGGTTAATGAGCTTCTGGTGACTGAAAAGATCCGGGTCAACGCTGTTAATGAGCACAATGTTACCGCACTGTCTCTTGCTGTTGATCTTGGGGATCCTGCCATAGTGGAGCGGTTGCTGCAGGCTGGAGCCAAGGTTAATGGCACTGACCATATTGGCAATAGCCCCTTGCACAAGGCTGCTGGCAATGGCTCATCAGTGATGGTGGAAAGACTGCTGACGGCGGGTGCCCGTATTAACGCCAGAAGCAAGGATGGCTTCACCCCATTGGCTATGGCGGTTCGCTGCGGTTTTCATGAATTGGCCGAACAGCTGATAAATGCGGGGGCTGACGTCAATGTGTCTGCTAATAACCGGCGTTCTGTACTTTTGATGGCTATCGAATCCGGTTTTTTCCAATTGGCTGACCGCTTGCTGGCAGCCGGTGCAAATATCAACAACAGTGATCGCGAAGGTGTCACGCTGCTCCACTTTGTAGCCTCACACGGCTATTGTGGGTTAGTCGACAAACTGCTGGTTGCCGGTGCCCGGATTAACGCTACAGATAAAGATGGTTGCACCCCTCTGGCTGTGGCGATCCGCCACGGTTTTCCTGAATTGGCCGGGCAGCTGATTCAGGCTGGGGCCAATGTTAATGTCGCTGATAAAAATGGCACCACGCTGCTCCACCTGGGAGTATCGTGCGGATATCGTGAGTTGGTCAGCAGGTTACTCGCTGCCGGAGCCAGTATCAATTCGCGCCATCATCTGGCTGCTTCGCCTCTGATCACTGCCATCAGGTCTGGATACCACCAGTTGGCTATTGATCTGGTCAAGGCAGGCATCAAGGTCAATGCAGTCAATAAGCAAGGCGACACCCCTCTGCACTTCGCTGCTGCCAGTGGTAATTGCGCGTTGGTCGCTTGTCTGCTGGCTGAAGATGCCCGGGTCAATAGAACTAACAACAGCGGTTGTACGGCATTGTCCGTAGCTGTGAAGAGTGGCTGTCACGACGTGATGCTTGATCTGCTCAAGGCTGGGGCCCGTCATACATTCTGCGATAGGGGTGGCAACAATCTTTTGCATCAGGCTTGCAAGGCTGGTAATCAGCACATAGTACGTATTTTGCTTGGCAGAGGCCTTAGCATCAATGCCGCTGCCGACGATGGTGCCACGGCATTAATTATCGCAGCCGGCAATAACCACTGTGGGTTAGTGACTTACCTGTTGGAGGTCGGCGCGTTGATCGATCTGCCAATGTCTGATGGTGCCACGGCGCTGCTTGCTGCCCTGAAATGTGGCTATTTGGCTCTGGCCAGTCAGCTGCTGGCAGCGGGAGCTTCGCCAAAGATCGTCTGTCGTGATGGTGACAGCGTCCTGCATCGCGCCGTTGAGCATGGTAGCCTCGATTTGGCAGTGGCAGCTCTGGTAGCCGGGGTTGGTATCGATACCGCTCGAAGTGATGGTACAACCCCG
Source organism: Endozoicomonas sp. (assembly GCA_024509075.1). Taxonomy (GTDB): domain Bacteria; phylum Pseudomonadota; class Gammaproteobacteria; order Pseudomonadales; family Endozoicomonadaceae; genus Endozoicomonas. The sequence continues at coordinate 301 of JAKROC010000285.1, read as the reverse complement.
CTCCATTTGGCGGTGATTTCAGGCGATGTCGCTATGGTGGATTTAATGCTCAGTCACCACGCCAGTGTCCGGAGGTGCCGTGCAGACGGAACAACGCCGTTGAATCTGGCTGCTGAGCATGGTTTTCAGGATGTGGCCGCAGCCTTGATTGCCAGTGGTGCCGATGTGAACACACCGGATCTGGAAGGCAATTTCCCTCTGAGCGTCGCTATTGGCCAGCAGCACTTCAATCTGGCTGCTGAGCTACTGGACAGTGGTGCTCAGGCCCACATTGTGCATGATGGCGGGCTTACCCTGTTGC
>JAKROC010000284.1 GCA_024509075.1 Endozoicomonas sp. | reverse complement strand
CACCCTTGGCCCGTTTAAGGCGACCTGAAGCTTGGCCAAAATATCTTGAGAGAATCGGAGCGTGTGACATTAGCTTAACTGGTGCTTAGAGTCCTCACCCTGAGTGATCACGTTTAAGAGCCAGACCGTATCCATGCCCTGTATACCTGTTTTTGTGGGGTAATATTCTCGGGGAGTTTATCAGAAAGTAAAGTTATCCAGAAACAGGCCAGGTTTGCACTTTACACGCACAAAAGTCCTGAAGCTTAAGCAGGCCATTGAATCCAATGACCAGAATCAAGACCTGCCCTGTTTTTCCAACAGGGGCAATTTGCTTTTCTCACTGCATACATAGGTGTTTATGAAAACGACGGTGGTTATGCATGATGAAAGACCTGACGCTGGTTTTTGACGCTGGTTTTTCCTGGTTTTTCTGGCTTCGGGGTGTTTCATGATTTTTCCCTGACCAATCCAGGAAGATAAGTCTGAACAAACTGATGAATTGTCAACCATCGCTTTGGCAGATTTTGATACCTATAACCGTTACCTGGCCAGAGCAGAATCAGGCAACCCAAAGGAAGCCCTGAACATTCTGGACCGACTGGATGGCCGGTAATGAGTGAATCGGATTGAGTTTAAGGATCACTGCCCTTGACCGCGAGGCCGCCAGACTTGGTATTGCCCGGCAAGCTGTGGTCAAAACCTGGCTGGCCGAAAGCCTGGGTCAGGGAGGGCGGAGTTAGCAACACTGTCCTGAAATAACTGCCATATGAAACTTTAAAAACTACAAGAATGTAGCTACATTACTACATAAATATAAAATAGGAGAAAGAACAGTGAGTAGAACAACCCTTACATCACGCACATTCAACCAGAATGTCACCGAAGCCAAGCGTTCAGCACTTGAGCACCCGGTATTTATCACCGACAGAGGCAATATCACCCACGTATTGTTGAATATCGATCACTACAAAGAGATCACCCGCAACTCGGCCAATATCATTGACCTGCTGGCAATGCCTGACGCAGAAGATATTGATTTAGAGGTTGAGCCTTTAAAAGACAACATCCTCAAGCCTGGAGACTTCTCTTAATGTATCTGCTTGACACAAATGTTGTTTCAGAATTAAGAAAGTGCAGCACTGGTAAAGGCAACGCTTCTGTTGGTAATTGGGCCAAAACAGTGACACCTAACGAACTTTACCTATCCGCCATAACCATTCTGGAAATAGGAATGGGTATTTTATTAAAGCAGAGGAAGGACCCGAAGCAGGGGGCGGTACTCCGACAATGGCTGAACCAGAAAATGCTACCCGCCTTTGAAGGCCGTATTTTACCGCTGGATACAACCATTGCCCTTGCCTGTGCCCAGCTACACATTCCTGACCCCAAATCCGAACGGGACGCAATGATTGCTGCCACTGCCATCACTCATCAATTGACCGTAGTCACCCGGAACATTGATGATTTCAAGCACACCGGAGCAAAGTTACTGACCCCTTGGGAGGGTGTTCAGGATCTGACCTGAAATGACCCAGGTTTTCTTCCCACTGCCCGCAAATGGTAAAACCGTGAACACCAATTTTGCCAACCTCTCAAGCGTGACGTAAATTAAATTTAAACTGTACGACAGGGAAAACAACATGCAAAAACTGACACTGAGAATGGAGCCAGCACAGGTTGAAAAGGCCAAGGCCTATGCTGCACACCATGGCAAATCATTATCACAGCTGGTGGCAGACTACTTTGACTCTTTAACCACGGCAGAAGCCAATGAGGAAACACTGCCACCTCTTACCCAAAAGCTGAAAGGTGCGCTTCGAAGTGCTAACGCCAGTATGATTGACAGTGACTATAAAAAGCATCTGGAGGACAAATACCTGTGAGCATACTGGTAGACACCAATGTCATTCTTGATGTATTGCTGGAAAGAGAGCCTTATGCTGACAATTCAGCCCTCATTATGGCACTGGTTGAGCGCAAGCAAAGTATTGGTTACCTCTGTGCTACTACGCTGACGACTATTCACTATCTGGCTTGCAAGACTATTGGCAATATACCAGGCCGCCAGGCCATTCAAACACTGTTGCAAATATATCAGATAGCGCCCGTTGACCATAAGGTATTGCAGATGGCGCTGAATACCGGTTTCAAAGACTATGAAGACAGCGTACTTTATACCGCCGGGGTGAATGCAGGTGCGAGCGCCATTATTACCCGGAACGTAAAAGATTTCACGGGTTCAGAGCTGCCGGTTTATACACCGGAAGAGTATCTTGTTAATGTTGTGGGTAAGGAGTAAAGCTTGGGAGAAGAGGCGACAACTATGCTGGCACAGGGGGGGAGGCAAGCTATGAGCTATACACCGGACTAGTTGTCAGAACTTACCCAGCGGTTTACCCATTTGCTGGAGGCTGCCCCCTGCCTTGGCCCTATCCATGATGAATCGGCCTACCAATCCGCCCTTGATACCATTGAGGCGCTGCTGCAAAGTGCCGGGGATGCCCCTGAAGACCCCCGTCACCTGCTGGCGGAGTTAATTCTCCGGCAGACGGAAGCCTACGAGTACCGCACTCATCCGGTTTTAAGCCAGTGGGATCAGCAGGATGGCACCGTCACTCTTCTGAAAACCTTGATGCGGCAGCATAACCTGAACCAGTCAGACCTCCCGGAGATTGGTAGTCAGGGCGTGGTTTTTGAAGTGCTGAACGGCAAAAGGTCACTGAATTTGAAACAGGTAAAAAAACTGGCTGAGCGATTTGGGCTGGAGCCGGAAATGTTTATTGATGCTGGTGAGAGACATTGAGACCTCACCCCAAGGTCGGCCTCTTTATTAAGAGAGTGGAAGCATTACTCTTTAAAAGCCGTTGTGACAACTTTTCCTTGCAATGC
>JAKROC010000283.1 GCA_024509075.1 Endozoicomonas sp. | reverse complement strand
CTCGGGTGCCGGGAGCGTAGAAATACTACGTGACCGGGGTGACGACTGCATGGATACCCTGAAGGGCGTAAATGCAGCCAACAAAGTAGCAACTTGAAAGGCGACGGGAATATACAGAAGCTTGTTTGTTCACTTCGCCCCTGTTTGAGCCGGGCTTTCCCAACCTGATTTTTTTAAAGCCTGCTCAAGCAGGCTGGAATCAGCTTCTTAGATCTTGAATGGCAAACTCATCATCGATTTCAAACAGGGCTGGCGTTGAGCTTTTCACGCCAATGCCATATTCCATCAGAAGCGTTACCAGTTGCTCACCATTCATTAATGCGATTGGGGTCTTGTCGGGTTGACCAGCCTCGTTGACCGCTCCCGGACTGAAGCTGCTGGTAGTAATGATTAGCCCTTGCTCATGGACGCCAAGACTGCCACGAACCTGCTGTACGACGGGAGCTTGAATATTATTTTTAGGTTTCCATTTTTTTACCTGTACTGCCATTTTGATGCGGACTACATCGCCAACCACCAGGATTCCACGGACATCAATGCCGCCATCACCGCTGAGCTTGGTGACTTCGACACGTTCAAAACCCATTTCTGCCAGCAAAAGTGAAATGAGTTCTTCAAACTCTCCAGGCTTCATAGCCAACAGTCGCTCATGTAAGGCCTTGCGAACCTGATGATTATGCTGCTCAATCTGAAAGGCTAACCCTCGTTTCATCCATTGACTTAAGCCAACATAACCCTTGCCGTGTTGAACAAAACGCGGCTGATCCCCACGTTTTTGTTGCCTTTTGATCTCGGTAATCACCTGAGCATACATGGTGGCTTCTGGTGTTTTTCCCGCAGTGACCAGCCAACCTTGTTGCAAAGCCCTCTGGGTGATCTCTTTATAATGCATAGGCTTTTGGTCACCAAAACTCTCAAGCACTTTCTGAGCACATTGAGTGAATGAAAAGCCATGATTTGCAGCAGACTTAACATCCATGATTAGCTCCTGGTGAGGTTCGTCCTGAATCTTGCTGATAGGTCACACCAAAGGTAGCGTCGCCCAGCCATTTCTTGAATGAAGGGTTATCGCTGAACTGCTTGAATAACTCGGTATTATCCGCCAGCAGATCAATCATTACCCGTTGCAGGGCAGCATCGTGCTCTATTCTGGCAGTCTTCTTGTCGTTATTTTTCATGGCATTCTGGTAGGCTGCGTCGGCCGCTACCTTGGCCGGAATTTCTTCGGCAATAATCTTGCGGATTTTGTCCCCATCCCTCCAGTCGATACTCCCGAACTGGTCATTGAATGCCCTGATAATATTGCTCAGTTGATCCAGTTCCGGTTCTGGCTTGCGGCCACCCCCGCTGGTTGGCACCGGGCCTATTTCGGCATCCTGATCTTGAAGACTGATGCTCTGACTGCTTTTCACCTCAACGCGGTAACTGTCCATATCAATGGCTTCCAGTATGCCCCGGGAGAGATCTTCCTCCCTGGGAGCCGGAAGTTTGGGAATCAGAAAATTCAGAAATAGGGAGAGTTTTTCCCAATTAGCATTTGAGTACGGCACAATGGAGGCCAGAAAGCCATAGGTACGGACAAAGGCCTTGGCTTTGCCCTTAAAATCAACCTGCCCGTCTTCATCAAGATCAGTATTAAAGGTTGCTACACAAGCATCGAGAATCAGGTCGAGTATATCCCGGTCTGCACCATCCAAATAGAGTCTGACTAAATCATCAATGTGTTCCGGTGTGTAGAGTTGATAGCCATCCAGATCCCCTTTCAGGTCATGCAATTTATTGGGGTCGGTCTCATCGCTCAGAATAGTTGTGCGATAGTACGGCTCGAACGATTTCATAATCGAATCGGCATCGTTATAGAAGTCGAGCACAAAGGTGTCGTATTTCCTGGGATGGGCGCGATTAAGCCGGGAAAGCGTCTGCACGGCTTTGATGCTGGAGAGTGCTTTATCCACATACATAGTATGCAGTAGTGGCTCATCGTAACCGGTCTGGTATTTATCAGCCACGATCAGAAACCGATAGGGGTCCTGTTGCACCTTGTCTGGAATCTGACTACTGGGAAAGCCATTTAAGATCGCTTCAGTGACTTTTTTCCCACCAAAGTCTTTCTCACCGGAAAAAGCGACGATGGGCTCATAGGGGCTTTTCCGTTCTTTCAGATAGTCCCTGAAGGCATGGAAATACTGAATAGCCCGATTAATGCCATTGGTGATGACCATGGCCCGGGCCTGCCCACCGATCTTCTTGTGCCCCATGACCTGAGCATGGAAGTGATCCACCATAATTTCCGCCTTCTCTCGAATGGCGTGTTCTTTGGTTTCGACATAAGCGCGTAACTTTTTCTGAGCCTTATTGGCATCAAAAAGCGGGTCATCCTCGACGGTCTTGGCCAGACGATAGTAACTCTCCACAGGCGTATAACTTTTCAGAACATCAAGGATAAAGCCTTCCTGAATGGCCTGCTTCATGGTGTAACTGTGGAATGGGTGATGCTTTACCTTGCCGTCTGCTTGTGCAGCAGGCTCACCAAAAATTTCCAGCGTTTTATTTTTGGGGGTAGCGGTGAAGGCGAAATAGCTGGCGTTAGCCAGCATCTTCCGGTCTTCCATGATTTTATTAATCTTGTCCTCGGTGGTCTCCTCTTCATCCGCGCCTTCTTCAGCATCTCCGGCAGCTAATGCCATATTCATCTTGGCAGCAGTGCGGCCACCCTGGCTGGAGTGGGCTTCATCAATAATAATGGCGAAGGTACTTTTGCGATGGCTATCGCCAATCTCATCAAGGATAAACGGGAATTTCTGAACGGTGGTGATGATGATCTTTTTTCCCGCTTTCAGGAAACGGCGCAAATCACCAGAGCGTTCAGCATGGCCAACGGTAGCGGAGACCT
>JAKROC010000282.1 GCA_024509075.1 Endozoicomonas sp. | reverse complement strand
GCTTTGGCAAGCCGCCTGTTCTTGACCATGTTCCTGACCTTCAGCGTTGCGACAAAGACCTGCTCTGTCTGCGGCTTGAAACAGGCTGAAATGCCTTTAAAAATCCGGTCGTGGGTTTGCTATTGCGGTGCAGTACACGACAGGGATATTAATGCTGCCGGAAATATTCAACAGCAAGGCATGCTGAAACTAAAGGCGGAAGGGCATTCCGTTTCTGCTGATGGAGGCTTGCGTAAATCCGGTTTATCGCCGGTTGCAGCCTGAGAAATCAGAAGCCTCGTCCGATAGGGCGGGGAGTGTCACTAAAACGCATTTTGCCTGCTCTGGCGGCTCGCGCAGGGAGTCGGCCGCCGGAAAGCATCCAGCACTTAAGGTGTACTGCGCGCTCCTGGAGCCAGCCTGTCGATTTCCTCATTCAATAGCGCCCGTAGTTCTTCGTTCAGGCCCTGTAAGAAATCCTGCATACCTGCGTCGTTGTCAGGGTTTGCATTGGATACAACATCGGTGATTTCCTGAAGCGCAGTGCGTCTCCTGAAAAGTTCATGCACAACGTTTATATCGAAGTGACCGGGGGTGGAGGCTCCTGTGAACCCTCCGCCCACCTCGAAATTGGCAAGTGCTTGCATGGTCTCCGTCAGGAGAGCACGATACCTATCGCCCCCCCTCTGGCCCCGTAAAGTCTTCACGGGTATGGACTACTGGACTCTCCCCACGGGCCTGAACGTAGCGGCCCACCCTCGGTCAGTCCCACCTGCCGCCCTTGTCCGTGGGTGTCTGTGTGGCCTTCTGCCAAGTCAGCGTTGGGGTCGAAATCCCCCCCAAACATCCGCAGTTACATCCTGCGGTTCCAGGAAAAGTACGCCTGGCGGCTTAGTGGTGGGAGTATGTCAATAGTTAGGAGAATCCACTGATTTCGACGGTAATCCCACCACCAGTCCTGTCGGACGGTACAAGGTTCGAGGGTAAAATCTCTCTTCCGGGAAGCATCTAAAACATTGCTGGCCGTAGCCAGGAAAAGCCAAATATTCATGGCTGAAAGATGCCGATTCCATAGCCTTGCAACTGGCAAAGGCGACGGGTACACAGACCGGCTGCCAATCATCAGAAGATAGCCTGTCAGAGACGAGGTGCACCTGATCGTTATCATCCCTGAGTGCGCAGAGTATATCCTTCTACATCATCCAGGCTATTCAAGATGCCTGTAGCTCTGAAATATAAGTGCCATCCAAAGGTGGCAACGTCGCATAAGGACGCTCGGGCAGGTAGTCGTTGGTGAAGCAGCTGCGGCTACTCATATGCTCGTTGGTAATACCCAGCTGTTGCGTATAGAGGCCGACTTTTTCCCAGTCCCGATCCACGTTAATCAGGTCACGGGAGAAGTAGGGCAGGCAACTGATATAGATTTTGCGGAAGATTTCCGTTCTCAGGTTGGGAATCTGTTCACAAAGCAAATCGTAGGCTTTCTCCGGATTTTCCAGCGTCCATTGCATACCTCTGAGAGTCGCCCGCATAAAACGACGAACGGCGTCTTGATTGTTGGCCAGGTAAACCTCGTTAACCAGAAATAAAATGGAGCAGAAGCAGCAGCAGCCAAGCCCTGCCAGCTCGTCTACTCGTAAAATATCCGTCTCCTGACCACTTACCTGTTCCAGCTCAACTTGCTGGAAGCAGCCAATACCCATGCCGGCGTCAATCCTGTTGTTCATGATGGCATCGGTCATGTTCATGCCTACGCGTACTGTTTCGAAGGCATCGTGCCTGATGCCTGCCCGGCGAGCCAGATCGTCAATGATGATCCGGCCAAAGTGACCAATGTAGCCGATGCGTTTGCCGCGAATATCCTCAAACTCCTTAATGCCACTGGACTTCAGGAAAATCAGACCGGTGGGGGGCTCATGGAACAAGGTGCCTACAGAAACCACCTGGTAGCCTTTGGCCCGGGCGGCGTAGGTATGAATCATCGCTTTCAGGGCGATATCAACCCGGTTCTGGCCAATCAGGTCGGTGACATCAGAGGGGTCGGTGGTTTCCATAATCGCCGGGGACAGGCCTTCCTCTTTGAAGAAACCCAAGTGATGAGCCATAAAGAGCGGGGTGTGATAGGGGTTGGCGTACCAGTTCAGAAGCAGGGACAATCTGGGCGTTGCGATCATGCGTCAATCCTCACTCAGGTGGAGTAACAAGACAGAACAACTGGGCAAAGCAACAAGACTAATGCGCACGGTGCGCAGTGAGGAATACAACCGTACACGAAGCTTTTCTGCCGATATGAAAACCATTCTGCGCCAAGGCGGCGCACAGTGTTTTCTCGCTGTGAGCGAAGCTGTCGGCCCAAAACCCCGGAAACCGTGCGCCACAGAAACCCGCAACCCACAACCGTAAGCGGCAGATTCCTGAGACGAAATTATAGAGTGCTTCCGGCTTTTCGCAATTTGCCCAGATGTACAGTAACGCCAATGGCCATGGCTAATAAAAGACACTTGACCCATATTGCGGATATCAGCCAGATGGAGAGGCTGGTGGTCAGCCACAGGAGAGTAACGGCGCGACGGAAGTTTTGCGCGGAAATAGTGCGTTCATTCAGGTATTGGTGCAATGGCGGGCCCAACACTTTGTGCTGCAACAGCCAGGTATGTATGGTCGGCGAGGAGCGCAAACTGAGGAATACCGCCAGTAACAAAAAGGGCGTGGTGGGCAGTAGTGGCACAAAAATACCGACAAACGCCAGCAGCACACACAATAGCGCACCGATTTTAAACAGTACTCTAAGCACCGGGTTGGCAATGAGTCTGTCTGGCGATGCGTGTCGGTGATTGATTTTCTTTCCCATGGCTGCATATACGTCATTTTGCAGTATACCCGTCGCCTTTCAAATTGCTGCTTTGTTGGCTGCACTTGTGCCCTTTAGG
>JAKROC010000281.1 GCA_024509075.1 Endozoicomonas sp. | reverse complement strand
CCCAGGCCAGTAACTTCTCCCGATACCGGCCAAAGCAATAATTGCCATCACCCAACTCTTCGAGCAAGACCCAAAGATTAAGCGGCTGTCCTTCTGTCGTTTTCAGTAAATAATTGACCGGCCTGAAGAGCATACTTTCAAGCTCCTCAGCTCTATCCAAAGTCAGTTCGCCGGGAGCAACAGTTCTGGTTTCCCATGCCGACATGCCGATTTTCTGGAAGACTGCCCTCAGTTGATCGGCCCACTCAGAGGATAGTTTTCTCAAGATTGTGCAGGCATTGACAGACAGGGGCACAGCAGAAAGAAATCGCTGAACAAGGTCATCACACAGACTGGTCGGTGCTGCTCGATCAACGATAAACGATAATCCCAGAGACTCGCAAAAAAGATTGTGAAGGCTGTTGAACCAGTGAACTTCCATGCCTTTTGGTATATTAATCAGCTCCTCCCGTTGTTGTTCAAACAGGAATGATTGAATAAAACCACGAAACAGCTCTCTTCTTACCTTAAAGAGCTTTCCCCCCAGCCCCGCCTGGGAGGCTTCAAAATCAAGAAAACTTTGGCTAAAACGACTATGGACACCAGCAGGGCATAGTTCAATACCGTTCAGGCAGTCATGAAGTACAGAAGCGATATAGTTACTGCTATCAACGTTTGCATCGTTTTGTTGGGCACTAAGTTGCATGACTAACTGATGAATCTGAAAACGTGTCTCCCGGTACAGGGGTAACAGGTTTTTTTTGAGATATTCGGGAGAAGTTTTCAGTTTGTTATGAAAAGCATCTATTGATTTGTCATACTGATCGCTAACAAAAGGACGTACCCGTTCTTTCATTTCCTGAATATCACTCAGGAAACAGGATTTTATCTGAGGAAAAGAGGCATGAGTTTCCAGCTCCTCGTAACAGTGAACCTCGGGCAACTCAATAAATTCTGACTGACAGGCAACCGTTTGTCTCTGTGACTCTCCAGAAGTAGCAGAAGGCTGCCAAAGCTGAAAAAGTTTTGCGTTGATTCCTGCATTTGAAGAGAACATGAAATGCACCTTGTACTTATAACATTTTTTTTGAGAAAAAATGATCACCAAAAACTGGAAAAGTTCTTATCAACACCGGAATCCGTAGCATAGATCGCTTTTCAGCAATTACGAAACACACATCGAAAAATACTCAAGGTATCCCAACCAAGTTTATTTTGACAGACGGATAGCTTGCTGATGCCAATATAAAAATTTTTTTTGCCAGAAGGTGTCAGTTAGCTGGCTCTACAGACAGTCTGCTGTTCACTTTTCATTGTTCACTGAAAGAGCACTTTGCATGCAAACTCTGAAACTGTTGCCGTTGTTTTTATGTGTCCTGCTTGCAGGGGTTGAGGCTAAAGCTATGAATGTTGAACGTATTGACCATCTGGTGCTGACCGTTAAAGATATTCCTACGACGATTGACTTTTACACCTCAGTAATGGGAATGAAAGCAGAGGAATTCGCCGGTGGACGCAAGGCCCTGCGCTTCGGCCAGCAGAAAATTAATCTTCATCAGCTAAGAAAGGAGTTTGAACCAAAAGCGCAGCACGTGACCGCAGGCTCCGCTGACTTATGTTTTATTATCTCTACGCCGGTGGCACAGGCAATTGAACAACTGAAAGCCAAGGGAATTCCTGTCATTGAAGGCCCAGTGGTGAGAACCGGCGCTGTCGGCAGAGTGATTTCCACCTACTTTCGAGACCCGGATGGGAATCTGATTGAAGTATCTAACTACATCGAGGATTAATACGCAAATTCCCCGGAATCAATTCCGGGGAAAACTCGAACACCTTGTGAACGACAGACAGCCCTCACTATTCAAGCTGCGGGGTTTGGCCAGGAGCAATTCGCCCGCTACTCTGACCAAAACCACGCCCCTCTCAGACCGCGTTGGTAACCTGCCAGACGACATAAGCCAGGTACATCAGCAAAAGCAGCAGGCACTTATAACGGGACACCGTCCAGACAGTAGCCTGACCATCGCGCTTCTCATTCCTGACGACTTTACCTGAGTAGGTCAGAGCCACCAGCAGCACGGTCAGCACCACCATAACCAGAATGTCCACCCGCAGTGCCGCAGCGTCCACGACAAGATCCTGGCCAACAATGCCCGATACCCCAAACACAGCAAGAATATTGAAAATATTGGAACCAATTACCGTGGCCGCAGCCATATCGTGCAATCCTTTACGGGCACTGACCACCACAGCCGCCAGCTCTGGCAAACTGGTACCAAAAGCCACCAGCGTCATACCAATAACCAACTCATTAACCCCCATTGCCAGGGCGACGCCTTTGGCACCCCAAACCAGAAGTTGCGAACCCAGCACCAGGACGACCAGCATCACCAGGGACTCAACAAAGGCCCTGAGGGTACTGATAGGTAGAGACGGCACGTCCTGTTCCGCCTCCTGCCCTGATGAGGTCTTGAGCAAATAAATGGTATACGCCAGAAAAGCGCAGGCAAAAATAACGCCATCAAACAGATCGACAACACCATCCATTAACATCACAGCGGCAGCCACGGTAGTCACCAACAGAATAGGCAGTTCCCGGTAGACGATCCGCGCCTTGGACACTAATGGGTAGATCAAACCACCCAGAGCCAGAATCAGCCCGATATTGACAATGTTCGAACCAACCACATTACCAATGGCAATCCCCCCGGCACCGTTAAACGCAGCTACCGAAGAGACCATTAACTCAGGAGCAGAAGTACCGAAAGCAACCACCGTGACACCGATGGTCAGTAGTGACATACCAAGGCGGGATGCCAACGTGGCAGAAACCTCAACAAGACGGTTGGCACTGAGACACAGGGCAACGAAGCCAACAGCGATCGCCAGAATAAATTGCAGAATTGGAATCATTATAGGAATACACCGAGGGGCAGG
>JAKROC010000280.1 GCA_024509075.1 Endozoicomonas sp. | reverse complement strand
TATATATATATATATATATATATATATATATATATATATATATATATATATATATTATATATAGATATCGCCTAGGGCGTGAAACTCGAGTAACTATCTCGATTCTTATTGACCGATCTTGGCTTACGACATCCGCCGGAAGTAGCACCTTTGGAGCCCCGACAGGGAATACAGGAAGAGACGAGTTCGTTACGTTTACTCAACAAACGTAACGAACTCGTCTCTTCCCGCCGACACAGAAGCAAAGCCCTCCTACGCAACAGCTGACTTGACACTTTTCGCACCAAATCAATTATGTCAATTAGTATTATAGTATATAAGCAATGGCACTGCGTTATTCTGTCATTAAAATCCCATGATGAGTGGGCAACCACGAAACAGGTCTGTAGGGACGTATATGTAGCTGTTTTTTTCCGTCTACCACACATTATATATATATATATTATGTGTGGCTATTCAGTTGGTAGGTAGTTTGATTGCTAGAAACCAATGGTTTACAAAAAAATGCCGTAAAAAATACATTAAAAATGTCTTTAAAAAAGAATGAGTGCTTTGAATTGTGAATTTCTGGTTGGACCAACGAGAATAGAAGGGAAAAAAACTTTAATTACGTTGTAAAATGTGTCATAATATGTGTCATTAACGAACAATGCAATTACTGACACCGGAAATCGTGAGGTGCGTAGGTGACTAGAGTGATTTATATTTAATATATATATAATATATATCACTCTAGCACAAAACAGTACTCTAATACAGAACAGTACCCTAATACAAAACAAATCATCGACAACCACAACAAAAGAATCCTCGACTCCCACGTAAAGTCTAACGCCACCGCCACAACCGACACCTCCACCGCAAACAACAACAAGAAATGCAACTGCCGACAGAAAAACTCATGCCCTCTAGACGGAAACTGCCTCCAACAATCTGTCATATACCAAGCTACCATTACACGTAAAGACAACAGCACGACAAACACATGCATTGGGCTCACTGCAAACGACTTTAAGTCGCGCTACAACAACCACACCTCATCATTCCGACACGCAAAACACCGCAACTCCACCGAACTCAGCAAACACATCTGGACACTCAAAGACAACAACATCAATTATTCCATCACCTGGCGCATCCTATCTTCCCACCTGCCCTACAACAGCTCAAGCAAACGACGCAACCTATGCCTTAAAGAGAAATTCCTAATCATCTGCCACCCAGACCTATCAACACTCAACAAGCGTAACGAACTCGCCTCTTCCTGCCGACACAGAAACAAAGCACTCCTACGCAACAACTGACTTAACACTTTTCACACTGCATAACCCATGTTAATTAGCAATTAGTGTAATATATAAGCGATGGTATCGCATTATTCTGCCATTAAAATCCCCTGATGAGTGGGCAACCACGAAACAGGTCTGTAGGGATGTATATGTAGCTGTTTTTTTCCGTCTACCACACACACACATATATATATATATATATATATATATATATATCTTCGGGCTCCCTCTAGCGATAAATCGAATTGCTAATTTTTCAACGCCGAATATTGCATTTCTGATGTTCTGATTGGTCCACTCGACACAGGTTATCAGCTCATATTCCGAGTCAGCTTATGTGGAAATGCATGCGCATCTATTAGTGACAGTTTCGGCATTTAGGATGGCACTTCTTGCCGCCCACACGACACCTGCAGCCTCCTGAGTTGTCTCCAGTGCCCTAAATACAAGCAAAATAATCAATCTCAGTCTAAACGTGAGCAGAACTGGAAATTTAGGTGCATTGTCCTTCGTTCAAGTACACTGAGCATGCCCGGTTGCATCCCAACGCCCTGCCCTCCAATCTCAAGCTATAGCCTTCAGGTAAAAATGTGAATTGAAAGCTGATTCTTTTTTCTTATCCTGTTCAGAATCACAAGCATACTCAGACTCATGAAAAGAAGAATGAACACGAAAAGGCCTCGCGCTATGGGCACCAGAAACTGCCAGCACTGCGAGTTCCATTCCTCTGCTTATAACAAATAGAAAAATTATCTTTGGTAACGATAACATCTTCTGCCTTTTTTCTTGTAAGGACAATTAGACCACCCAAAGCACTGAAGTAAAAGAAGAGGCGTGGAACTCGTGCAGCATATAGCTGTATGGCACTTCCCACTATCGATCTTGTTCTGTACAACAGAATCGCAAGCAATCAGACAACGAAAGCGGGAAGCACTAGCCCCGTCTGCAACTTACCCCAGGTCCCCATCTCGGTCCTCTGGTGGCCCAGCATATCTCCGTTCTACACATACTGCACCTCATCCAATCACAGCCGTCTTTCTTAACTAAAATAATCTGACAGGTGGGACAATGCATTGCCTCTCCACCTTTAACCATACCCAGTCTTAAAGTTGGGAAACTCTTCGCTGTTCCTATTTCTAATATTTGCAAACCTTTCCACGCGAAGAAATTTTTCTCCGACAGATTCCTGACGTGATACGTCAAATTTAGGATCTATAACCTTATTGACAATGGCTGTCGACCAATGAGCCCGCGAGAATTTCCACGGTTATTGTGAAAACCGACACCGATAAAAATTTCCCCAAAGCTCATTGATCCCAATTCAACCACTTTCATTATTCACTGCCTAAAAGACAGCTCAATGGGGGAAAAAAATTCTTGATGCCATGAAATATAGATCTGTAAGTAACATATCTCTTAGGTCTCAAGTCTTGCAGGATAACCTTGTTACGAACCCCATTATTCACAAGAGCATGCCTTTGCATTCATTTCAGTAATTGTCATTCTTTGTGTTTATTCTTTTTCGAAGTAATTCTCGAGTTTCGCAGTTTGAACGGATCACCTTATCAACTCAATCAATTACGGAAACAGAAACTGATTCATCTAAGCAAAGCTTGCTGCATCGAAGACGTGCGCTGTTTGTTTTCTTGCTCTGCGAT
>JAKROC010000028.1 GCA_024509075.1 Endozoicomonas sp. | reverse complement strand
CGCAGTATTTCTACGCTCCCGGCACCCGAGGGCATAAAGGCTTCGCTCAATTGCCCTCGCGCAGCAACATGAAATCCTTTGGGTATACACCAGAAAAATTACATGGTCGTATAAACGAGCGTGGGCATTCTCTACCCGGTGTTACGCATTCCAGCGGCAATGCCGGCAATAGTTACCATTAATGCCTGATCCAGGGCCTCGGTCATCAAGACATCGCCCCCCTCGCAGGAACGCACACGCTGAAGCAGTTCGGCCTGCAAAAAATTCAATGGATCGGTGTACGGGTTGCGCAGGGCGATAGTCTCACGGATTTGTGGCTGGGAAGACATCAGTTCGTCACCACCTTTCAAATCCAGCAGCACACCAATAGCAGACGACAACATAAGTCTGAGTCGTTCACCAAGATAGTGCAGATTGGCCGGTACCAACTGTTCTTCATAATAACGGGCCAGTTGCGGGTCCGTCTTCATAAAGACCATCTCCAGCATGTCCAGGCGTGACCTGAAAAATGGCCAGTTGCTGGCCATATCTTCCAGCACAGTGCGCTGGCCATCATCAAGGGCATTATGCAGTGCCTCACCAAAACCGAGCCAAGTGGGTAACATCAGGCGGATCTGCGTCCAGGCAAAAATCCAGGGAATGGCCCGCAGGCTCTCTATGCCACCATCGGCTTTGCGTTTGGCTGGGCGGGAACCGAGCGGTAGTTTACTCAGTTCCATCTCCGGAGTAATGGCACGAAAGTAAGGCACAAAGTCTGGCTCTTCACGCACCATGCCCCGGTAAACCTGCACGGAATCTGCCGAGAGCTGGTCCATTACAGCACGCCATGCCTCTTCAGGCACCGGAGGAGGCAACAGTGTTGCCTCAAGTGTGGCACTGGCGTAGCGCATAAGGCTCTGGACAGCCACCTGCGGGAATCCGAATTTAAATCGGATCATCTCCCCCTGCTCAGTTACGCGCAGCCGATTATTGACTGAACCCGGGGGCTGAGACAGGATCGCTGCATGGGCAGGGCCACCGCCACGGCCGATGGTACCGCCACGACCATGGAAAAAGGTCAGTCGCACATCCGCCTCGGCGCATACCGCCGTCACCGCTTCCATGGCCCGATACTGGGCCCAGGCCGCGGCCATCCAACCGGCGTCTTTGGCTGAATCGGAATAACCAATCATCACCATCTGGCCACCGTGGCAATAACCGCGATACCAGGGAAAAGACAGCAAGTGACGTATACACTCCGCTGCGCCATCAAGGTCCGTCAGCGTTTCAAACAACGGCACAATGGGCATATCAAAATTGACCCCACACTCTTTTAGCAGCAGAGCGACGGCCAACACATCGGAGGGCTGGGTGGCCATGGAGATCACGTAACAGTTCAGCCCCCTGGCACCTTCTGCAGCAATAACACGACAAGTGTTGATTACTTCCTGAACTGCAGGTGACGGTGACCAGCGGCGGGGCATCAATGGTCTCAGGCTTTGCAGCTCGCGCAGTAAAAAGCTCTGCCTTTCTGACTCCTCCCAGTGCTGGTAGTCACCCAGACCAAGAGCTTTGGTCAGCTCACTCAACACTTCCGTGTGGCGACCGGACTCCTGGCGGATGTCCAGCTTAACCAGGGTCAGGCCAAAACAGTATGCCCGGCGCAAAGTATCCAGTAACGGACCTTCGGCAATCACGCCAAGGCCGCAATCGTGCAAAGACTGGTAACAAAGTCTCAGTGGCTGTATCAGTGCTTCGTTATCAAGCAACACTTCAGCGGCAGGTTCAACATCGTGCTGGCCTGCCAGTGCCTGTTCGCACCAGCGCCGGGTGTGGCGAAGCCTTTCCCGCAGATCTTTCAGGATGACCCAGTACGGCTCACGGGAATCACCCACGATGGCCCGAAGCTCATCGCTGCAGTGGTTCATCGACAGCTCGCTGATCAGCGGCCGCAGATCCCGCAAGAACAGATCCGCGGCCATCCAGCGACTGAGTAACAGCACCTCCCGGGTCACCTCGGCAGTGACGAACGGGTTGCCATCACGGTCGCCACCCATCCATGAGGAAAAACGCACAGGCACCGCAGCCGTGGCAAGCCGCTGACCAGTGTAGCGTTGCAACCGTTCATCCATCTGGCGAATAAACTGCGGTACACCGTGCCAGAGAGAGTGCTCAATGGTGGCAAAGCCGCCCTTGGCTTCATCAATCGGCGTTGGTCGTTTACTGCGAAACTCATAGGTGTGCCAGGCCTGGGTGATCAGTTGCCGGATGCGTTCTTCCAGATGCTGCTGTTCGCACAGGCTCAGTGACTGACTCTCCAGGTCTTTCAGGCATTGAAAAATCTGTTCGTACTTCTGGATTAATGTACGACGTGTAACCTCTGTTGGATGCGCAGTGAGGACAACCTCGACAGCCAGTTCAGACACTTTTTCAGCAATTTGCTGCTCGCTAAAGCCCTGCTTTTCGAGCGCACAGAGTAGCTCACTGAAGTGATCAACCACACAGTAGTTGGTTTCACACTCCCTGGAGACCTGATAGTGCTGTTCGGCAATATTGGTGAGATTGAGAAAATGGCTGAAAGCACGCACCACAGGCACTAATTCGTCATCCGGCAGACCGTGCAACAACTCCAGCAGAGCCTGCTGATCCGTTGTGCCTCTTACCGACATTTCATCCTGAGCTTCGTGATTGCGGGCGGCCTTGGACAATCGTCGTATTGCTTCAATTTTGTTAAAAAAATCATCACCCTTGTGCTCGCGAATAACATCACCAAGCAAAGTGCCAAGCATATTGACATTGCGTCGCAGCAATGACGGGTTTTCCTGAAGTGTTGCTGACTCTGTCTGCACTTTTTTGCTCCCCGACTGCGTATAGTATTTACTCATAAGCACCTGACAAAATTTGTCGTGTAAAGTGTTCTGGTCACTTCCTCTTCTCCCGGCAAGTTGATATAAAGAGCCTCTTTTTTTGTCCGGCTGTATTCGGAAAGGATAATGATAGTGAGCACAAAAGTTGAGGAAAAGGTCTCCTTTGGGGGCTATATTGCGCTAGCCTTCGCCGTTGTCTTCTTTTCAGGCCTGCTGAAATCCGGCGAGTGGTACGGTGTCTTTGACTTTACCACCCTCAACGGCGGCTTCGGTAAGCTGATGAGCAATGCCACCGGCGGCATGGCTGCTTTTCGGGGCACGGGCGGCAGTGGCGCGGCAGATGGTTTCCTGTTTGCCCTCGGCCTGGTGCCGACCACCATGTTCGCCCTGGGCATGATCAATATTCTTGAACACTACGGCGCCCTGCGCGTGGCCCGCAAGCTCCTCACTCCTCTGCTGCGCCCCATTATGGGCATTCCTGGCTCCACTGGCCTGGCCATCATCGGCAGTTTGCAGTCCACCGACGTGGGTGCCAGCTTGACCAAAGCTCTGGAAAACGAAGGCGAACTGAACAAGACCGAACGAGACATCTTCACAGCGTTCCAGTTCTCCGGTGGTGCAATGATCGTCAACTTCTTCGGCTCTGGTGCCATTCTGTTCACTCTGACCGATACGACCGGTGCAGCAGTTCCCGGCTCCATTGGCCTGGCTCTGGTGGTGATGTTTGTCTTCAAAATTGTTGGTGCCAATGTTGTGCGCTTCTTCCTGAACGCAACGGGCAAGAAAGAAGCGAAACCACAAGTTGCGGAGGTAAGATAACCATGAGCACAACACCAGAAAGTAACAAGATGATCACTGACGTCTTTGTTGAAGGCGCCCGTAAAGGCTGGGGAATTGCGATTAACAGCACCATCCCCAATATCATGATGGCCTTTGTCATCATCAAGATTCTGACCCTGACCGGTTTTCTTGATGTTTTGGCCAAGGTGTTTGGCCCGGTGATGGCGCTGTTCGGCGTGCCAGGCGAAGGCGCTGCGGTACTGATGGCAGCCGTCATGTCCATGGGTGGCGGCGTTGGGGTGGCTGTTGGCCTACTCAACGAAGGTGCCTTGCACGCCCGGGACATCGCAATCCTGGCACCAGCCATCTACCTGATGGGTTCCACCATTCAGTACGCCGGCCGTATTCTTGGTGTGGTGGGTGTTGAAGGCCAGCGCTACCCGCTGATGTTCGGTGTCTGTATCCTCAACGCCTTGCTGGCCATGTTCGTGATGAATCTGCTGGTGTGAGGCGATATTCGGCGCTATTATGCGTGCTGAATAATAAAAAGCCGGGGCAAATAACCCGGCTTTTTGCGTCTGAATGGCTATTTTTTCAGAGTAAGCACCATGAATGAGAAAGACCCATACGAAAGCTTGGCTTGCAACTGTGTTGAGGTCGGCATGGTTATCAGAGAAGACGACACAATCCTGACACTTGATCTGCGTGGTTCGGATGCTGAGTCTCGCTTTGAGGCGCTTAAGACCGCTGCGGCCGGCATCGGTTCCGGCAACTGTACGATCTCCTGCGAAACCATTGATGATGAAGGGCAAAGCGCAATTCGCGCCATATTTGATTTTGACTGCGCAGCCGAAAAAATGATTTTCCAGATGAAAAACTGTCAGTGATTTTTCTGAATCTGCTAGTATGCAGATTGAATAACAAAAAGCTGGGGGAGTGTTCTCCGGCTTTTTGCGTTTTATACCCGTCGCCTTTCAAGTTGCTACGTTGTTGGCTGTATTCGCTCACCCCGGTCACGTAGTATTTCCTCCCGGGGCTTCGCTCATTTGCCGCCTCGAATCAACATGAAATCCTCTGGGTATACGAGTAGTCCTCAAGTCATGTCTTTGTTTCCATTTATCCTCTACTCAACAGAGTTTGGCACCAAAGGGTTCGGTCCAGACAGAGCTGCGGATTGAGGACAGGAAAGTGACTTTGGGACTACGCTTCAGCGATTGTTTATTCAAGAGTGACTGGCATGAATGAGAATGACCCCTACGAAAGCCTGACCGATGACTGCGTGGAAATCGGCTCCGTTATCAAAGCAGATGATACCGTCCTGACACTTGATTTTTCCGGCTCTGATGCCTGGTCCCGCTTTGAAGCTCTGAGAACACAGGCAGCCCACATAGGTTCCGGTAACTGCCAGGTATCCTACGAAACGGTTGATGAACGTGGTCAGACAGTTATCCACGCCATGTTCGACTTTGACTGTACAGCGGAAAAGCTCATCTTTCAGATGCACAATACCCAGTGATTCATGCCCGGCAGAAAACAAGACACTTAACGTCTATACTGTAACACCATGCCCCGAACGACCTGCTCCCAATGCCTGCGGCCGCAGGCCCTGTGCTACTGCCATTTAATCCAGCAACAACGTGCAGGTATCGATCTGGTTATTTTGCAGCACCCACAAGAAGCGAAACACTCGCTAAATAGCGCCCGCATAGCCAAATTGGGCATCAGTAACTGCCAACTCTGGGTGGGTGAAGACTTTTCGGAACATCAAGACCTGCAACAAGTGCTGGCAGAAAAAGCCTGCTATTTGCTATTTCCGGGCAGCAGCGCTCAAGACAGCGCACAGGTGCTAGCCCGGCAGAAACCAGAAGTGATTATTATTCTTGATGGCACCTGGCGCAAAGCCCGGCGAATTTATTACTGCAACCGGCAACTACAACAACTGCCGGCTATTATCCTCAACGACACTGGGCGCTCCAACTATCGTATCCGCAAAGTACCGGGAGACAACGCCCTGTCAACCGTCGAAGCCACTGTCACCCTGCTGCGCCAGGCCTGCGGCTGTCCCCATGCACACAGCTCTCTGATAACAGCCTTTGAGTGGATGATTGACCAGCAAATCCACCATATGGGCGAGGGTACCTGGCAAAAAAACTATCGGCAAAAAAACAGCGATTAGTCCGCCCGCCACTTGATATTGCAGCCAATACTGGACTTTTGTTCAGGGCTGATGGGTGTTCCTTTCAGCAGTGCTGTCATGGCGTTGCGTAAATCATTGCCCGTCACTGGCTTGCCATTGCCCGGCCTGGAGTCATCAAACTGCCCACGGTAGACACACTGTAAAGAACCATCGAACAGGAAAAAATCCGGCGTACATTCAGCGTGGTAAGCCCGGGCCACACTTTGCTCATGGTCGTACAGATAGGGGAAAGCATAACTTTTTTGTGCCATGTACTCCGGGCCGTCCTGAGGGTAATCGATCACATCATTTGCGCTGATGGCGACAATGCCCAGGTCAGTGCCATGAAACTCTTTACCCAACGCCACCAGCGCCTGCTCGATATGAATCACGTACGGGCAGTGATTACAGATAAACATCACCAGCAGCCCCTTGCTGCCGGCAACGTCGGCCAGTGATTTGTCAGTGCCAGAGAACACATCAGGCAACGTGAAATCGGCAGCGGAAAAACCCAGCTCAATCATGGAGGATGGTGTCAGAGACATGATTTATCACCTCAGAAAAAACCCCCAAGATCATGACATATCCAGGCTGCTTACACCACTGCCCATGACCTGGTGAAAATTCTGCTAACTTTGATGATCAGCAACGTCAACCACAAACAGGGGTTCCATGGGCAGGCCGTCCTCATTCAACCGCCAGCAAGTACTCAGCGATGCCCTTGACCTTTTCTGGTCAAGTGGCTTTCACGCCTGTTCACTGAAACGCCTGGAAGACGCCACGCAAATGCACCCGGGCAGCCTGTACTACCACTTTCACAACAAAGAACGACTATATCTGCTGGTCCTGGAGCACTACCTGCAGTGGCAGCTGCAACCAAGGATCGACAAATACCTGACCTATAGCCCCAACTCACTTGGACTGCGCCGTTTTTTTACATCTGGCTATCGCCACCGGGACGAGACCAGCTATCGCAACTGCTGCTTTCTGGTCAGTGCCAGCAACGAGCTGCATACGCTGCCTGCTGCCACGGAACTGGCGCAACGGGGCATGGGCATGTTGCAAAGTGGTTTTCTGACCACCCTGAACAATCTGAGCGGGGTAATCAATCAGGAGGTGATTGCCGGTGAGCTGCTGAAACTTTACCTGGGGATTCAACTCATGGCCAGAGTCAACCCCAATCAGCAGGCGCTGGACAGGCAGGTCAGGCAGAGCCTGGATAATCTGCTGGCGGGGCAAAACCAGGCAAAACCCATGTAATCCCTATACCATACCGACCCAACACAGCCATCAACACCAGATGTTTTAACGCCGATCATGACCATCAAACAGATTATTATTCACAAACTGGAACAAGGTATGGAGCAACTTCAGCCCGTGCCAGCCTCTCAGAGCCTGACCACCTCCCCCACCCTGGAGCTGGTGCTGGACGACGTGTTGCAAACCTACAATAAAAAGCCGGATAAGTCCTACGGACAGTTCTCTGATCTGGCGGACGACAGCCTCCCCAAGCGCCTGGAGCGCTACCTGCAAACTGACGAAGAGCAGGCAACGGGCTTTACCGAGTTCACCACCACCACGCTGACTCACCTCGGGCAGCAGCTCAACGAAGCGGGTGCCATCACCGGTGGCTACGTGATGTTCGCCGACTACCAACAGGGCCTGACCCGCTACCTGTTGTTATGCCTGCTCAGCAGCCAGAACAGCATCACCATCACTGACGAGCTGACCATCGCCGATATCTCTTATCTGGACACGGCCCGTATGTCCCTGGCCTGTCGCATCAACGTGACCGACTGGCAAAAAAAACCGCAAGCCGGGCGCTACCTGTCATTCCTGAAGCCCAAGGGCGGCAAACGCCTCAACACCGTCTTTCAGGAAGTAATTGGTTGCTGCGCCACCAGCAGCAGCAAAGAAGAGGCCGACACTCTGGTCAAGGCGGTGGAAGCTTACTGCCAGGAAGAACCGTCTGAGCAAAACCGCACCACAGTTAAACGACAAGTTTACGATTACTGCCAGAGTCGTCTGGATGAGGGCGAGAGCCTGTCCCTGCAGGAACTCACCGGCCACCTGAGCGAAGCAGGCCCGGATGACTTTGCCCGCTTTGTCAACACGCAGGACTACGATATGGACGTACCCATGTCACCCCAGCGCCGGGTGCTGACGCAATTGGTGCGCTACACCGGCAAAAGCAAGGGCTTGAGCCTGTCGTTTGATGCCGAACTGCTCGGCAGTCAGGTTCGCTACGATGAGGCCAACGACCAGCTGATTATCACTGGCGTGCCGGAGAAATTAAAACAGCAGCTAAAGCAGATTTGATGATTTTGTCAGCCGTCGTTTACTTTTCGAAGTTTTACGACGGTTATCCAGTTACCCACCCTCTTCTTCCGCCTGAACCCGCACTACAAAGGCAATCGGCCAGTCCATTGCAGCAAGCAGACCTGTTGCCGATAGCAAGAGGAGTTCATTGACCAGAGCCTGATGCTTATGACCTTGCACGCTGCCACCTTCATTGCTTTATCTGTACTGTTACTGGTAAGCAGTGTTAGGGCAGACGTACGCCCAGAGTCCATCATCCAGCAAGAGATCAACCTTAACGAGTTGCTGATCAACATCCACCGATTACAGCTAGACTTTCTCGACCAGGACGCCAGGGAAGCGCTGCAGCTGTCGCAACAAATACTCCACAACGGCTTTAACAGTCTGCCTACCCAGACCCAAGACCCTGAAGCAAGGGAGCTACTGACCAGGGTACTCATGATGTGGCCCATAATCAGCAAACATATCTCCTGGCTGAATGCCATTCCGGCCAGTTCAGAGCCGCCGGTGGCCACACCCCTGCTGTACGCCTTGGGGAAAATGGAGCGTCAATTGCTGTTGCTGCGCCACAAAAGCAGCGATGCCGACAAGAGCCACCAGCTTCGCTACCTGGAACAAGCATTACTGATGCAGCACATGACGCGAGACTACCTCGCCCTGCTTGCGGCCAAAAGCAGCATTACCAGCCAACAACAGCTCAAGGCACAGGCCAGCCGCTTTGACCGACGGATGGCCACTTTCAAGCAGGAGCTTGACAACCACCCACACGCCCAGCGACCAGCCAGACAGGCCCGGGCCGCATGGTCATTTATCCACAGCCGTTTTGAGGCCTTCCCTGAGCAGCAGACACCCGAACTGATTGTCCGCTATGGCCACACCATTGTCAGCAAACTGGCATCGGTTCACCGCATGTTCTGACGAAACAATGTACTAGATTTATTTGTAGGATCGTCAACATAAGGAAGTAGTTATGATCAAAGTCAGATCTGCACAGCAGGACGAGTGGGATGACGTATTCTGGCATAGCAATCATGAAAACAGGAAAGCCAGAGCATGCAAGACCAGACATAAAGGGCTGAATTCTTCCACCATCCGCCAGGGCATTGAAGACTATTTTGAGACCAGTTCAATCAAAGAGCATTTGTCGGAAGATTTGCCAGAGCTGGATGACATCGATTACCCGCAAAACCCCGCCCAGAGACCCCGCATCTAGCCCAACATTCCACGACAGACAATGCCACGAACACCGTGGCATTTTTTTTGCCCCACCCCGGGGGAGCTAAACGCTGAATACCGGCTAAACTCTCATAGCTTTGTGTTGTCCACAGCCTGAACCTCATGGCTTGCAGAGGGGGAGTAGCCAACCATGACCACGTCCGGTGAATTGCGGTATCTCCACGGTTTTGGCAATGAGCATGAGACCGAGGCCATGGATGGTGCCCTGCCCGTTGGCCAGTTTAACCCCCAGCGCGCTCCCCTCGGGCTCTATGCCGAGCAGTTCTCCACCACGGCATTCACCGCCCCGAGGCACCTGAACCGCAGAACCTGGCTGTACCGGATTCGCCCGTCGGTTGTTCAGGGCGATTATCAGCCCCTGCCACACAACTTGCTGCGCTCTGGCCCCATCACCGGAGTCCCTCCGGCCCCTAACCTGATGCGCTGGAATGCCTTGGAGTTCCCATCAGGCAGTGTCGATTTTATCGACAGTCTGGTCACCATGGCCGCCAACGGTCAGCAGCCAATGCACATCGGCTCAGCAGTCCATATGTACCGGGCTAACAAGGATATGACCGAACGCTTTTTTTACAACGCCGATGGCGAGCTGCTGATCGTGCCCCAGCAAGGTGCCATTGTGGCCGGGACGGAGATGGGCACGCTGCACGTAGCACCGGGAGAAATCCTGGTGATTCCCAGAGGCGTTAGATTCCAGGTGCAGCTGCCTGAAGGTAAGGCCAGGGGCTACATCTGTGAAAATTACGGAGCCTCTTTTACGCTGCCGGAACGGGGTCCGGTGGGTGCCAATGGCTACGCCAACGACCGGGATTTTCACTACCCAGTGGCCTGCTTTGAAGATATTGATGGTGAGTTCGAACTGGTGGCCAAGTTCGCCGGCAACCTGTTCACCTGCCGCCTCGACCACTCACCACTGGATGTGGTGGCCTGGGTAGGTACCACAGCTCCCTACAAATACGATCTGCTGCGCTTTAACGTGATCAACACCGTCAGTTTCGATCACCCCGACCCATCCATTTTCACCGTACTGACCTCGCTGAGTGACACGCCGGGGGTGGCCAATGTGGATTTTGTTATTTTCCCGCCGCGCTGGATGGTGGCCGAACACACCTTTCGCCCACCGTGGTACCACCGCAATGTGATGAGTGAGTTTATGGGGCTGATTCATGGCGTTTATGATGCCAAGGAGGCAGGCTTTGTGCCCGGCGGCGCCAGCCTGCATAACTGCATGAGCCCCCACGGGCCGGAAGCGGCGGTATTCGAAAAAGCCAGCAATGCCCAACTGGAACCAGAGCGCTACCGCGATACCCTGGCCTTTATGTTTGAGTCTCGCTTTGCCTATACCCCCACCCGCTTTGCGCTGGAGTGTGATGCGCGCCAAAGCGACTATATTGACTGCTGGCAAGGACTTGAGAAGCACTTTGGCCAATAGCCACAACGCACAATAACAACGCCATTTCTTAACCAAAGCCGGAGAGATAACACTCGCCATGCTGACACTCAATGAAACCCACGATGCCAACCTGTTAAGCTGGGTTGACTCGGCCAATGACAGAAGTGATTTCCCGATCCAGAACCTGCCCCTGGCCGTATTCAGACGCTCGGGCAGCGATGAACCGTTTCGGGTTGGCGTGGCCATTGGCGACCAGATTCTCGACCTGGCCGGTGTCGCACAGAGCGATGCCCTGACTACCGACAACCTGTGTGCAAGGGCTCTAGCCACCTGTGGCGATGACACCCTGAACCGCCTTATGGCCCTCGGCCTGCCGCACTGGTCGGCGTTGCGGCTAACGCTCTCCCGGGCGCTACGTTGTGAGGCTGAGGAGCAGACAGCCCTGACCCGCTGGCTGGTGCCCATGACGGGTGTGGAATACCGTCTGCCCTGCCAGATTGGTGATTACACCGATTTCTACACCTCCATTTATCACGCCACCAGCGTCGGCTCCCTGTTTCGCCCGGATAACCCACTGCTGCCCAACTACAAGTGGCTACCCATCGGCTACCACGGTCGCTCATCGTCCATTGCTGTTTCTGGCCAGAACTTTCACCGACCCTACGGCCAGACCAAAGCGCCTGACGCACAAGAACCCGCCTTCGGCCCCTGCCGTCGGCTGGACTACGAACTGGAGCTGGGCATTTTTATCGGTACCGGCAACGATGCCGGCGCAGCCATCCAACTGGATCAGGCCGAACAACACGTTTTTGGCCTGTGCCTGTTTAACGACTGGTCAGCGCGGGATCTGCAAGCCTGGGAGTACCAACCGTTGGGGCCATTTCTGGCGAAAAACTTTGCCTCCACCGTATCGCCCTGGGTGATCAGCCTTGAGGCACTGGTGCCCTTCTTTGTGCCCTTTGCACGCCCTGCTGACGACCCACAGCCACTGCCCTATCTGAACTCAGAGAAAAACTGCCAGCAAGGCGCGGTGGATATCCAACTGTCAGCCCACCTGCTCAGTGCCCAGATGAGTCGGCAGGGTCATGCCCCGGCACAATTGTCCCAGTCAAGCTTTCGCCACTCGTACTGGACCATCAACCAGATGGTGGCTCACCACACCGTCAACGGCTGCAACCTGCAACCGGGTGACCTGTTTGGCAGCGGCACCCAGTCCGGCCCGACCCCCGAAGAAGCCGGCTCGCTGCTGGAGCTTTCCTGTGGCGGCAAGATTCCGTTGACACTGCCGGGCGGTGAGAGCAGAACCTTTCTTGAAGACGGCGATACAGTGATTTTCACCGGCTGGTGCGAGAAGCCGGGCTTTGCCCGCATCGGTTTTGGTCAAGTACAGGCGACCGTCTTACCTGCCCACCCGGAC
This sequence comes from Endozoicomonas sp., assembly GCA_024509075.1. Classification (GTDB taxonomy): domain Bacteria; phylum Pseudomonadota; class Gammaproteobacteria; order Pseudomonadales; family Endozoicomonadaceae; genus Endozoicomonas. Next base: position 11,352 of record JAKROC010000028.1, on the reverse strand, counting down.
ATGGGAGCATAACAATGAAACTCTACGGCTATTTTCGTTCCTCGGCGGCCTATCGGGTGCGCATTGCCCTGAACCTGAAAGGACTGGACTGCCAACACTCGGTCATCAACCTGCTCAAGGGGGAACAAAGCTCGGCACCCTACCTGACACTGAATCCGCTGGGGCTGCTGCCCACCTTAAGCACCGATGAAGGGCTGCTATCCCAATCCCTGGCCATTGTCGAATGGCTGGAAGAAACCCATCCCGAGCCCTCGATTATCCCTGGTGACCCGTGGCAAAAGGCACAACTGCGCAGCATTGCTTATCTGATCAGCTGTGACATTCACCCAATTAACAATTTGCGTGTGCTGAAGTACCTGCAACAAACCTTGGCAGCCAGCGAAGACGCCAAGACCCAGTGGTACAGCCACTGGATCAAAAACGGGTTTGCTGCTCTGGAAAAGACGCTGGACGCACAGCCGTTTTGCTGTTCAGCCGAGCCATCCATTGCTGATATTTGCTTGATTCCGCAGGTGTTTAACGCCTTGCGCTTTAAGGTGGATATGTCCGACTTTCCGAAGATTCACCGCATTTACCAGCACTGTAATACCCTGGACGCTTTTATGGATGCCGCCCCGGAAAACCAGCCCGATGCCGGGTAATTACCCCTGACTACCCAGAAATCGTAACAGCGTGCGCACCACCAGCTCCGGTTTCTGGGCATGCACCCAGTGTCCGGCTCCCGGAATAACTCGCACCGTGGCTGCTGGAAACAGCGCCAACACTGGTTCCCTGTGTTCCGGCAAGATGTAGTCCGATGCTCCACCTTTGATAAACAGCGTGGCTCCTGCAAATGGCTGCTCAGCCTGCTGACCAGCCAAAATAGCCGGATAGTGGTTAATAATGGCGGTCAGGTTCATCCGCCAGGCAAAGCTGCCCTGCCCGGTTCGGTGGAGATTCTTCAGTAAAAACTGGCGAACCGCTGGCTCCGGCTCATAGGCACTCAGGAATTGATCCGCCTCATTACGACTGGTCAAATCTGCCAATGGCATGGCTGACAATCCCTGCAAAATAGCATCGTGCCGCTGCTCCCGATAAGTGACCGGAGCAATATCAATTACCACCAGCCGGTTAACCCGCTCTGGTGCCAGCAACGCCAACGTCATGGCCACCTTCCCCCCCATGGAGTGGCCCACAAGATGGGTGTTTTCGATTCCACACTCATCCATATACGCCAGCACATCTTCAGCCATCACTTGATAATTCATCGCCTCATGATGGGGCGAACGGCCATGATTACGCAGATCCAACCCATGCACCCGAAAAGATGGTGCCAACCCGCGGCTGATCACTCCCAAATTCTCCCGGGAACCAAAAAGGCCGTGCAGGGTAATCACATCATCTCCCTGCCCCTGCTGTTTTACCTGCAATTTCATGGAATTCGAGCTTCCCACAATAAAGGAATTGTTTACGTGGAATTACCTATCGGAACTTTTACTTAACCACCCATACAATGGCGCCGGCATTTGGTAAGACGATCATAAAATGCGCCTGAACAAAAAAGCCAGCGCCAAGCGTTGCGTCTTTATTTGTGAAAGGATTCATCTGCAACCATAAAGTGGACTCTATGAGCGATCACACCTTTAATCTGGAACAGTACCTGGAAGAGCTGAAGCCACTGATCAATCTTGATTGCGGCACCTACACACCGGCCGGTGTCAGCAAAGTTGCCGACATCATGAGCGAAAAATATCAGGCGCTCGGCTGGCAGGTCAGCCGCGAGCTGTTCGACGAAAAAGTCGGCCCAGGTCTGCTGGCCACCAACAAGCCAGACGCGCAAGCCTACGACATTATGCTCATTGGCCATATGGACACGGTATTCCCTGAAGGAACCGTGGCCGAGTGGTCCATGACCACCGACGGCGAAAAAGCCTACGGCCCCGGCGTTGCCGATATGAAATCCGGTCTGCTGAATATCTTCCGGGCCATCAGCGAGCTGCCAAAAGACGTCGCTGATCGTCTGAACATCTGCGTGTGCATGAACCCGGATGAAGAGATCGGCTCCATCTACTCCGGCGAATGGCTGAAACGTGTCGCCCAGAAAAGCCGTTACGTTCTGGTGGGCGAGGCGGCCCGTGCCGACGGTTCTCTGGTCAAAGCCCGTAAAGGTCTGGCTGCCTACAAAGTGGAATTCAAAGGCAAAGCGGCCCACGCCGGCAATGAGCCGGAAAAAGGCATCTCCGCCATTACTGAACTGGCCCACTGGATCACCACCCTGAACAAAGAAAACAACTTTGCCACCGGCACCACATTGAATTTTGGGGTTGTTTCCGGCGGCACTGCCGGTAACGTGGTGCCTGATTACGCTTCCACAGAACTGGATATTCGCTTCTGGAACAATGACGATTACGCACTACTGGAAGAGAAAATTAACCAGCTGATTGCCAATCCGCTGCTGTCAGGCATTGAGGTTCAGCTCACCCGCGAAGCCTACAAGCCGGCTTTTACGCCCAATGAGGGTAGCGAGCAACTGATGGCCCTGATTGAGAAAACCGGTCAGGACATGGGGCTGGACATCACCTGGCAGGCCGTTGGTGGTGGCTCCGACGCCAACCTTACCGGAGCGCTGGGCGTACCCACCATTGATGGCCTTGGGCCTATTGGCGGTGCCATGCACAGCCGCGATGAGTTTCTGGTGCTGGACTCCATCGGACCGCGCCTGACACTGCTGCGCAATGTGCTGATTAATCTGGCCGAAACCATCAACCATTGATGACTGAATCACCCGGATATGCCCGGGTGATTCCTGAACGGCATTTGAAAAATCAAAATCCAGGTGGGTTATTTTCAGTGGGTTATTTTCAAGACAACGCCTGCTCGACAGCATGCGTTTTTTCACCCAGAAGCTTATCTTGCTCAAGCTGATGGGCCATGATGGCGTGATAGTTCTGGTTCAGATACTGCAACGAGCAGTACTGCACTAAAACTGGTAAACGTCAGTTTCAGGTCAATGTTAGAGGTACGGAGTTTCATAACCATTGCCCGCCGTTAGTCGAAAGAATAAGAGAGAATGGCAGCAGCTTTTACCGCGTCCCAGTCCATCTCAACGCCAAGACCAGCCTGTGGTGGTGCATGCACAAAGCCGTCTTTATCGGTGCGGATAACATTTTTGGCACCGTACTCAAAGTTCTCGTAGGGGTAAGCCTGCTCAAAGTATTTGCAGTTGTGGTGAGCCAGCGCCACGTGCAGGTTGGCAGCCTGAGTGATGGTGTAACCCCAGCTTTGGATTTCCAGCGGTTTGCCGTGAGCTTCGGCCGGGGCAAAGCACTTGTTCAGTGGCGTAATACCGCCACAGACGGTGGCATCCTGTCGCACATCAGACCACACATCGTAGCTCAGGGCGTGGGCCACTTCTGGCAGGGTCAGCAAACAGTTGCCGTGGCTGGAGATCTGCACGCCAGTTTCGCGCACCAGCCGCTGACAGGATTTGTAGTCGTAGTCCGATACCCGCGCTTCAAACCAGGCCCACTCATACTCTTCGAGCAGTTTGGCCATTTTCAACGCCTCTTTCTGGCTGTAATACATGGCGGTATCGAGCATAAAATCGATGCCGGCGTTCTGGTAACGCTTGTGCACCGCCTTGACCAGCTTCAGGTCTTTCTCAAAGACGCAGTAACAGTGCAACTTGATGGCTTTAAAGCCGTGATCAATACAGCCATCAATAAATGGGAAGTACTCCTCCACAGTGTCAAACATTGGGGTGGATGAGTAAGAGAGCATCTTGGTACGGGCACCACCAAGCATCTGGAACAGGGGCATACCCGCTTTTTTACCCTTGATGTCCCAGGCAGCAATATCAAAAGGTGACTTGGCCACCAAACCGCCCCAGCTGCAACGATTCATCAGCCAGCGATGCAGTTCTTCTGTCATCAGGGCATTTTTGCCGATGATGCCAGGAGCAATGGTGCGCATGGCTTCGACAATGCACTTGTCGAAATCATTTTCGGTGAAACTGATGGTGGCACCGACGCCTTCCAGACCGTATTCGGTAATCATTCGCACAATGTTGTTGGTATACAACAGTGGTTCCTGATCATCGGCCCATGGCAGTGTGTCGGCATTACGGTCCGCTACCGCGTACAACTCAACGCGGGCAATGTTACTTTCCAGCATGGTTTTACCCACTAATGGTCTTAAAATTTTTTGGCAGATATACCCGCCGCCTTTCAAGTTGCTACTTTGTTGGCTGCACTTGTGCCCTTTAGGGTATTCGCTCACCCCGGTCACGTAGTATTTCTACGCTCCCGGCACCCGAGGGCATAAAGGCTTCGCTCAATTGCCGCCGCGTAGCAATATGAAATCCATTGGGTATATGCACTGACATACCTGCCTGAAAGGAGGTTTTAGAAACGGCTTCCAGACTGAATCATCTGCGCACGGACATCCTCACCCCGAATGTCACGCAGGCTTTTATCGTCTTTGAGGGAGAGTGCCACGGTCTGCCCGGCGGCATTGACCATACTCAAAGGTCTGGGCAGTAACGCGTGCCGATGCCAGCGCTTCGTGTTCAGCAGAAAGACAACGACCGGCAACGATAATGTTGTCCCCTTTGACCGGAATCAGTGCGCCGTAAGGAACGTCGTACCAGTCGTCCAACAGCCAATGCAGCTTTGGCTTGGTGCCCGAATGCAGCTCAATGGGCCACGGACTGCGGACAATGATGTCCGGGCGTTTACGACAGTTGACCACATCGTCATTGGTCAGCTTTTTCATGCCTTCAATGGAACGGGTCTGACGAATACCCACCTCAACACCGGTGTCCACCACATAGCTCTTTTCACAGCCGGGCACATAAGACTTAAGGAAACGGGCATATTCACGCACTTGCTTGCGGCCAGACACTTCCGCTTCGGTGAAATCCACCGGGTCGATCACGTTCAGTACGCGACCATCCTGCCCAGCCAGACGGGTGGCGTTTACCATCAGCTCATTGGGGCGGGTTGTCGGGAAAATCCAGATCTTGTGGCGCGGCAAACTGGTACTCACCACTGGCGTTAAGCTCCAGAATCTTTTCTGTCACCCTAGGCGGACAGATGGTGTCCTGACCAAAGAACCCCAGGTAGGTGTCCATGGCCACATTGCCAAGGCGAAAGAACATGGTCGGATTCCGGATAACACCGTTATCACCAAAGAATTACTCTCCCCCGGCACGGGAAACCACCGCTGCATCGCCACTGGCATCGATAATGCGTTTAGCCAGGATTAACGACTGTCCGGCATTAGACTGAACGACGACGCCTTTGTATTGCTCGCCATCCATAATCACCCCGGTAACTGCCGTGTGAAACAATACCTCGACACCCGCTTCCATAAGACATTCGTCGGCTACTTCGCGCCAGACCAACGGATCGTGGGTAACAGTATAGGTTTTACCGTAAATCTGCGGTTCAGTGACGCCACCACGCTTGCTGAGTCGATGACGAAACTCCCCGGTAAAACCGAAAACCACCTGTTCCGGCGTTCGGTCGGCCCGGTCCGATGCCATATACATGCCACAAATGGTTCCGGACAGCCGGCCACCGCTGCACCGCCGCAGAAACCGTATTTTTCCAGCAGCACAGTGGACAAGCCGTGGCGGCCGGTGACGCGGCCGGCGCGATGCAAGCCTCCAATCGCCTGATTGATTACCTGGTTTGCCAGGCAAAAAATAAGCTCAACCATTAGGATCAATGGGTGCCGTAGTAAATGACGGTACCGCGTGGGGCTGGCGCACTCCCCCGATTGGAAGACGCCGGTCGCAACGGCAACTGTCGCAGAGCCGGAGTTTGAAAGGTCTGCTGAGGCGTACTTGACGCGCTTTTGGCGACGCCGGAACGGCCAGAGTTCCCTGTGATGCGCTGTGCATAGGGGTGTGGCCGGACAGAGCGCTTTGGTTTGCACTTCGCATTATGGACAAATCGAGCTTTACTGAGGTCGTTTAACCATGTGGAAAGCACTGCAACAGGGGATGGTTCAGGCGTTTTAGCCGCCTCTGAACGGAGAAGTCCGCTCCCTGCAGCCGCGACGCCCGGAATTTGAATAGGACTATCGATGTTGGCTATCTCTGCCTCCGCTCGATGGTTATCTTCACCGACAGCGCTGCAAGAAACGAGCATACAGCTATCCGGCAGGAATTCTTCTTCTGAAGGCAATGACTTACTGTGCTTCGGATGGTCAAGAGCGCTGCGAAGCATTTGACTGACTAGAAGCTGCTCATCCCTTGAGGGAAGAACCCTGGCCGTTTGCAGCGGCTCAACAGGTGCAACCCCCCTCCCTAAAAACTCTTCGACTACCTCCCGGCATGCACTGGTTGTCTCCCCCCAGCCGCCCAAATAACCACTGTCGTCGGATTTTCCAAGACAGGTACTGACGACTGCCGGGTGGCAATTATCAAGAGTTCTGACCTGTCCGCCCTCCACTCCGTAGCCTCCCCCTGCCGCTGAAGCCAAAACACCGAGGTTCGGAAAGTCAAAGATGCTGCCACGCATTTCACTGGCCGGAAATTGCTCATCCCTTGAAGGAATAACCCTGACTACTTGCAGCGGCTCAACAGGCGAAACCGGCATTCCCAAAAACACCCCGGCTACTTCAGGATGTGCACTGCCTGGCTCGCCCCAGCCATTTGAACAGCCACTGCTCCCGGATGTGCCAAGACAAGCATCCCCGACTGCCGGCTGGAAATGATCAAGAGTTCTGACTTGCCCACCCTCCCGCAAATAGCCTCGCCCTCCTGCCGAAGCCAAAAGCATCAGATAGACCTTCTGGGCGATCGCCAGTATCAAGACGTACGGTAATTCCAGAGCGTGAAAGGAACAAATCGGAACCATACCCATCGCCTTTCAAGTTGCTACTTTGTTGGCTGCATTCGCTCATCTTGGTCACCTTGGTCGCGTAGTATTTCTACGCTCCCGGGGCTTCGCTCAATTGCCGTCGCGTAGCAACATGAAATCCATTGGGTATAACCATAATACTGAGAAAGTCTTGTTGCTCGCCCGTTTGAAAATCCTTTTACCCGTCTTTTTATTCCTCCGTTCGACCACGCCTGTTACAAAAAGTTCACAGGTCAAACAACCTTAACGGGACAATGAGACGACCGGACTACCTGACACGTTGGCCACAAAGTCGTCCGCTTCCGCCCTGGTTGGTATGGATGTCTGAGCGCCGTGGCGCTTCACTGCCAGTGCCCCACAGCCATTGGCAAAACGGGTAGCCGCAACCATGTCCATACCCTCAGTCAGGGCCACCAACAGCCCGCCGTTGAAGGTATCACCAGCCGCTGTAGTATCCACTGCTGCGACATGAAAAGCACTGACCATCTCCGTTACCGTGTCATCGTCTTGTAACCGGGAAATAAACGCGCCCTGGCTGCCCATGGTAATGACCACCGTAGCAATGCCCCTGCCATGCAGCACACTCGCGGCGTGGGCAGCGGATTCAGGATCTTCCACCTTAACCCCGGTGAGCACTTCGGCCTCAGTCTGGTTGGGGGTAATAATATCAATGCAGGCCAGCAGGGCTTCTGACAGTGGTTTTCCTGGTGTCGGGTTTAACACCACGGTAGTGTCGTGCTGTATGGCCAGAGTTGCGGCTTCCAGCAGGCCGTCTTCTGGCGTCTCAAGTTGCATTAGCAGGTAATCAGCCGTTTTAATAACCTGTTGATGTCGTTCAACGAACGTCGCATTGAGATAATGGTTAGCCTCGCCAGCGATACCGATACAGTTTTCTGCGTTATCGTCCACAAAGATCAGAGCCACACCGGTATTAACGCCTTCGATTTGCTCCACACAGCCGGTATCAATACCATCATCATCCAACTGACGGATAATCTGTCCACCAAAAGCATCCACTCCGACACAGGCCATAAACCTGGTCTGCCCACCAAGCCGGGCACAGGCCACAGCCTGGTTAGCGCCCTTACCACCGCCAACAATGCTGTATTGACTACCAGTGACCGTTTCGCCCGGGCGGGGAAACTGATTGACCCGCAGGACGTGATCGGCGTTGACACTGCCCAGCACAAGGATTTGCTTTTTCATAGTCACTACTTAGGAAGAGAGGGGATTTTCCCGAAAACCAAAGGGTAATCGGGAAATGAACAATTGTCGTTTTTTTAGCTGCGAAACCCGCAAGGTGCGGACAGGTCCTTCTGTGCCGCAAACCTTACATTCTCCGCTCAGGGTTGCACGGCTTCAACCTGAATCAGTTGCAGTTCCACCGGCGTAAACTCTTCTGCCTCCATCCCCTTAAGCACTTGATCAGCCACTTCTACGCCCTTAGCACCAACAGCCGCCGCCTGTTGAGCCACGGTGGCGGCCATTTCACCAGTTTGCACCGCATGCACACCCTCTGCAGTGCCGTCAAAACCGACCACGATAATATCTTTTTTGCGCTGCACCCACTCCACTGCTTTGATCGCTCCCAGGGCCATTTCATCGTTCTGGGCAAAGATGGCTTTTACATCAGGATTGGCCTGCAACAGGTTTTCGGTAACGTTCAGGGCCTTGGTGCGGTCAAAATCAGCAGGCTGGCTTGCTACAATTTCAATGTTGCTGTTTTCCATGATATTTTCAAAGCCAGTTCCCCGCTCACGAGCTGCGGATGTGCCCGGTACGCCTTCGAGCTGAATTACCTGACCTTCGTTGCTTAACAGCTCAATAAAGAAGCTCGCTGAGTTCCCCACTGGAAATAGAGATTCCAATGTCCCATAGCCAGTCCAGCAGTTCTGGCTGGGTAACGGAGCAACCGTGATACTGGTGCAGAACGTAGGCCTGCAGCATTGGCCCGTAATGGTGCCCATGAAGGCTGGCTGGCGGTTTGCCCGTAATGGTTTGTCCATCGGGTGTCACCCATTGCTCTAAAAGATATTCAATACTGGATGTTTGTATTGTCAGTTCCTGAACATAAAAAGGGGTGGTTCCATTCCTGATTGATCCCTCCGGAACATCAGTGGCAGCAATGGGTATGGATTTTTCCGCCGATGGCTTTCGGGGCTGTTTACGCTGCTTTCTGGTTTTCTCGTTGGGCTTCTTAACCTTCTGCTTTGACGAGGTGTCTGGGCTGGCTCCATCGTTACCCTCAGGAGCGGATGGGTCTCCATCAGGGCTGCCGGTGTCGTCATCGGGAGGTTTGGTGTTCGGTTTGATGTCAGGCTTTGCGGGCAGTTTGTTTAGACGACGAATCTATGCTTCAAGCAATTCTATCTGCTCTTTGAGCTGAGTGATCTGCCCTTGCTGCTGAGTGATGAATCTCAGTAGATCTTCAGGTTGTAACTGCTGGTGTTCTGAAAAAGCCATGCTGAGGGGATAGACGACTGACCGAAAGCATCCTGTTTCCAGCACTTTTTGAGAACTTACCTTTTTTCTTTTTTTCTTTTTTTCTTTTCGCTGCATTTCGGAACTGGCTCTACCGTTTTTCAGAACGAATTGTGTTTGTCAGAAATAGTAGAACCCAATGGGAAACTGGGACAGCTGCTGGCTCTGGATGCGCCATCGCTAAGGTTTTTTTGCCAGTTGTGATCCAGGTCGGCATCAGGATTGCCAACCATGCTCCTGCAGTTCACTGACAATGGTTTCCGCCTTGGGACGATGATCGGGATTTTGTTGAATCATCCTGTTTACTAGTGCCGCCAGCACGGGGGCTGACCGGTGATGACAATGGGGCTCCGCAAGCGCTACCGGTGAGCGCTGGGGGTAGTGCTGGGAGTAGTGCTGAGAAAATTCCTGCCAGGTACACACCGTCAGAACGTTGGCATCCATCATAATTTCGATAAAAGAGATGCCTGCGGAGTAAATATCGGCACTGTAATACTGTGGCTTTCTGTTGATCACCTCTGGCGCTGAATAGCGGGCAGAACCGGATGCATCCGATGGAAAGCGATAGTCAATCACCTGGTGGGCATTGCCAAAATCGGCAATCCGAAGTCGATTTTCATCCATATCAACCAGTAGATTGTCTGGCTTGATATCCCGGTGCAGAATATGGTTCTGTTTAAGCACCACCAGACCGCGAGCCAGATCAAACAACCAAGAGGCCATCGTCGGCACCAGCCTGGCGGATTCCACCTGAGTGATCGCCTGGGCCATAGTCAGCCCCCCATCTTTGATGCACAGGTGCGTGGTATAGGTCTGTGGGTCAGTGGTGCCCACAAAGCCATGAAAATTGATAATATTTTCGCTTTCCAGGGAGCTGAGGATCTCGGCCTCCAGGCGATCAGCCTCATAGGAAGTTTTCGCCTCATCATCACTGGCATCAATGTTGCGGCTGCGGATTATCCATCCCTTGCGGTTCTGATCCTGAGGTATGTATCTGACCACCCGGAGCGACTGGCCGTCTGCAGACTCGACATTATCGATAATAATGTGACTGCTGGCAGCACTGGACGGCTCTGGCATCTTGCCCAGCGAGATGGCTTCCGGTAACACTTCCGCCACCTCCTGCACGGCTTCCTGTACCGCCAAATTGTCACAACTGCCGTTGGTGGAGCTTAAGGACTCACTGTCAATGCCTGATGAAGAGCCTTCTTCATCATCTTGAAAGACAATATCTTCTTCATACTTATTTTCTGCCCGGCCAATGGCATCCAGGCTGCCACCATAGCCGGGAAGGCTGAAGTCTTCATCACTACTTATAGGGTCTGCATCACTACTGAAGCCGGAAGTAGGGGCATCATCGTCGTCGGACCAGTCGATATCCGACTCATCCGCTATTGATACCTTCCGCTCCCATAACCCCGTATCTTCTTGCTGCGGGAGGGGTTGCGCAGGTATCGCCGTTTCCTGTTCAGTGGTATCCACCACCTTGTCGTTGTGCTGGCCCTGCGCCGTCAGTTTGTTAGCCTGACAGCCAGCATCCGGAGGTTGATTCTTCCCCCCTTTGGAGACTCCATCCATAAAGCCACCTGAACACGTTGTTACTCTTTAGCTTTTTTCGACCAGCACAACAGATTATCGAGCCAGAAATGGGGCCGCTCTCCTGCGGTCGCTCAGCAAGTGTTTCACCACGGGTGAGTTTATCCCGGGAAGCTGGCCGAGAATAAATTGCCTGCGCGACAATGGCTTCTGCATTGCTCTGGCTACTGCATACCGTCGTGCGGTCGCGATAAATTGATCGGACAATTCCTGCCTCTTCGTCAAATAGCCCCGCCACAATTTGAGACATTTTTATGCAGAGCAGTAACGACAAGGGGCTTCAATAGTGGCCATAGATTCAAAAAGGGGATGCTGTCAGAGAATTACTCTGCACGCATCACCCACCTCTTTAAGGTACTACCGAGCAATCTAGCTAGTTCCCATCCAAAAACAGCAACGATGAGAGACCCAGCCCGTTCGTTCCAAG
>JAKROC010000279.1 GCA_024509075.1 Endozoicomonas sp. | reverse complement strand
ATGGCCAGAGATTGAGCGTCCGCCAAGGCAGACTGTAGCTTGCTGGTAAAACGATCCATTCTCATTGAACCCCCCCGCTTTGCGGTAGTTGTCAACCATGTTGTCGTTAATATGGCGACTGCAAAAGGTAATTCAAGTGGTGGCTCGATTTACGAAGGTGGTCAAGCTCAACTTTCCCGCAAAGCGCGGTTAAAACTGCGCAGCCGCGGCTCAAACAGATAACTGACGACTGAGCGCTGGTTCAGGGTCACCATAACTTCTGCCGGCATGCCGGGGTAGAGCGTGATGTCCTGAGCCATCAGATTATTGACCGCCACTTCAACCTGGCCGACGTAGGCAGTCTCCTGAGTTCGCTCATCAATGAGCACGTCAGCGGAGACGCGCTGCAAAATCCCGTCAATGGGCAGATAGTCCCGGAAGTTGTAGGCCGTAAATCGCACCTTGGCGGCCATGCCGGGAATGATGTCATCGATATCCCACGGGCGGAAGCGTGCTTCGACGATTAAATGGCCGCTGCTGGGCACAATGTCCATAATTGGCTCGCCGGAGTTAATCACGCCACCTTCGGTAAACTGGTTCAGCCCCAGCACTACGCGGCTGGCCGGGGCGATAATGGCGCTGCGCTGCAGACGATCATTCATTTTAGTCAGGGTGGGTTTCAGCTCCATTAATGCTGGTGAGAATTGACGCCAGCTCTCCCACACCGGGGCCGGAAACAAATGCGCGAACGGTATCAAGCTCCTGCAGCAGGTTGGCGCACTGACCTGTGGGGCAGCGGCCCGGGTGAGAAAAAGCAGCAGCCATCAGCGGTTTGCCCACCTGCCGGTCAAGGCGCAAGGCTGTCTGACGCAGGGCCATTGAGCGGGCAATATCGATCAGGATAAAGGCAATAAAAGTGACCAGAGCAATACCAGTGAGTACCGCGAGGGTCGGTATAATTTGGCTGGACAACACCCGGTCATCATCTCCCCATAAACGCAAGAATGTTCGTGAATAAGGCCTGATTTATGCACAATGCAAGCGAATTGGCAGGATTTCAAACTTGGAAAGAACGGGCTGGGTGTCTCATCGTTGCTGTTTTTGGATGGGAACCAGTCCGTGAAAATATGCCGACCACCCTTGTTGAGTGCATTATTGATCCAGATCAAAAAAAGCACTCATCGGATTTATAAATACAAAGTCGTTTATTTTTTCTCAATCCAGATTAGCGATGCCATTCTGCCCGATTGCACCCCGTCCCGGCGGTAGGAGAAGAACAGCTCGGGCTGTGCGTAGGAGCAATACTTGCCGCCGTATATATGCTCAATGCCGAGGGATTCCAACCGCCGGCGAGCCAGTGCATAAAGATTGGCAAACCAGCGATCGCCTATGCCGAGGATAAACGCCTGTGTTGAATCACTGTCGTGTTTAACAAACTGCTCGCGCACCTCCGGCCCTACCTCAAAGTGTTGGATGCTGATTGCCGGGCCAAACCAGGCCATGATCGACTCAGCAGGAACGCCCATGGATTGCACAGTTGCTTCCAGTACGCCATTGGCCAAGCCCCGCCAGCCGGCGTGGGCGGCAGCAACCACAGTGCCGTCATGGTCGCAGAACAGCACTGGCAAACAGTCCGCCGTTAACACTGCGCAGACGCTGCCGGGTTGCCTGGCAACGGCGGCATCTGCCTCAGTTCCCTCTGGGTTTTGGCAGGCATCGGCCACAGCGATGCCGTGGGTCTGTTTTAACCACCGTGGTGTGATGTTCAGATCCTGCTGCAATAACTGACGGTTGGCGTGTACCGTGGCTGGGTGATCACCGCTGGACAGGCCAAGGTTGAAGCTGGTAAAGCCGCCAGCACTGAGTCCGCCATTGCGCGTGGTGACCAGCGCTTTGATGTTGTCGGGGGCAGGCCAGTTGGCCCAGAGGTAGCGTTCAGTGCTCATAAAAAAGACTCAAGGGAAAAGTGCTTCGCACTCCGTCAGGGTGGTCAGCAGGGTCTGGAAGTCTTCACTCAGTGGGATTTCCCACTCCAGGTATTCGCCGGTGGTCGGGTGAATCAGACCCAGTTTACGCGCATGAAGGGCTTGACGTCTAAAGGCGTGTAAAGCATTTTCCAACGCTGAGGGGCAAGACTTAGGCAGTTTAAGACCGCCGCCGTATAAATCATCGCCAACCAGAGGGAAGTGCTGGTGGCTCATATGCACCCGAATCTGGTGTGTCCGGCCGGTTTGCAGATTGAGCCGGACGTGGGTGTGGGCGCGAAAACGCTGCACTACCCGATAGTGGGTCACTGACGGTTTGCCGCCGCGCACCACCGCCATTTTCAAACGGTTTTGCGGGTGGCGACCGATGGGGGCATCGACCGAACCACCGCCGGTCATCACGCCACGCACCACCGCATCGTATTCACGGTGGACGGTGCGCTCTTGTAACTGCGCTACCAGGTCGGTGTGGGCTTCCAGCGTGCGGGCGACCACCATCAGGCCGGTGGTGTCTTTGTCAAGCCGGTGGACAACTCCGGCCCTTGGCAGGGCAGCGTTGTCCGGGTAGTGGTGGAGCAGGGCGTTTAGCACGGTGCCGCTGTAGTTGCCGGCCGCCGGATGCACCACCAGGTTGGCGGGTTTATTAATGACAATGATGTCGTCGTCTTCGTAGACAATATCCAGCGGTATGTCTTCGGCCGTCCACTGCGTATCACAGGCGATGGTTACCGACAGGGTCAGCTGTTCGCCGCCAAACAGTTTGTCACTTGGTTTGCGTGCAGCACCATCGACCAGCAGTGCGCCCTTGCGAATCCACTCTTGCAGTTTTGCCCGGGAAAATTCCCCGAAGCAGGCGGCGGCAATCTGGTCAAATCGCCGGCCTCCGTATTCATCAGGCACTTTCATGCTCTGTTCGATCTGTTTGACAACGTCGCCCATTCAGTAATGCTCAAGTGAAAAAATGTTGTAAATATACCCGTCGCCTTTCAAGCTGCTACTTTGTTGGCTGCATTCGCTCACCCCGG
>JAKROC010000278.1 GCA_024509075.1 Endozoicomonas sp. | reverse complement strand
ATGTATGTACGGATCGAGAATAGTGGCTATTTCAATGGCCATCTCCCGTGCCCGGCCCTCGCTCAAACCTGGTTCGTTTCCGACCGGCAAACTCGTCCAACAGTGCTCGGACCCGTCCGCTTCCGAGCGCAATGCGTCAGTTAATTCGCGCAGATATTGGCGAATGGATCGGGTGATTTCCGCTTTGTCTTCATCATCAAGGAAAATACTCTGCTCCGAGATGGTCAGACTGCGTTTAAGATTCTCGTTTTTCTGATGCTGATACTTGCTGGACAGCTTCTGCCAGTTTTTCAGTGCCCTTTTCAATAACAGACTGTCACGCCCCTGCTTCAAGTAAGCTTGATGACTTTCATTGTATATTTGCAGCGCTTTTTCCAGCTGCTGGCTCTTGGTGTTAAGGGTCAGCAGGTATTTTCTGACCCATTTTTTTGGGGTCTTTTGCGTCGTGGACTTTCGCTGGATTGACAGCGTCAGCTGCCTTGCCTCACGCACCTGCAAGCTCAGGCTATCCAATGACTTGCTGGCCACAGCCAGCAGTTTATGGGTGCTCAGCCCATTACCACTACCAATCTCCGAGGGAATACCAATATTGTTCAAATAGGTGGTCAGAGCCTTGAGGCGAGAGTAAACCTTGGCCCGGCTGATACGCAGGTCGTTACGCTCTTCTTCCAGCTTATCCAGCGCCTTGGCCAAGTCCCAGTGACCCGTGTACTCAATTTTCAGGTACGCTATTTCCCGCCCGCAGATCAACTCAAAGCAGAGTATCAGCATCTCCTCCACGTCATGCAGGGTCATCAGATTCTCGTTGTCTTCTTCGATGGCGGAGAGAATTCGCTCAATAAACAGCGACTCCCTTGGCTGTCCGTCGTGGGGACGGGCAACGATGCCATTTAAGCGATTCTTCAAAGCTTGAGCTGTGCGCGGATGATTTTCATTGAGCATTTGCCAGGCTTTTTCTGCCTCATCCCTGCCCGCTTCAATCACATCGCGCATTCGGCTGAATAGCCCAGCCCGGCGAAAAATTTCAATACGCTCAGCCTGTCTTGCAAGTTGCTGATTGCCGGTAAGGTCTTCAATGGCAGTTGCAACCCACTCCGGACCAAGATCAAGTTTGCGCAATAAAATGCCAGCAGAATGAATGCGCCGTTGATCTTCGGTCATATTAACCTGACCCAGATCACGAACCTGGTAAATCAGCTCAGGTATCTGGTCTATCAGGCTCAATTGATCCAGCCGGTCACGAATCTTCTTTCTTCCATGAGTCATGTTGTGAAACAGTCTATAGCCAACACCCAGGGCCACAGCAATAACGGAGTAACCCAGAAAATAGAACGTCCTTTCAATGGGCATCAATTCGCCATAGGCAAAGTAATAGCCAAAGTAGGCGGCCATCAGGGTGACAGGGCCTGCGGTCCAGGCAAATTGCAAAACAGTGACGCTCCAGGGTTCCTGATGAGGTGCCCTGGCCACCTTCTCAAGCCATCGAAGTTCGCGTTCTTCAATTTTGAGGTCAATGTTTGACAGCTTTTTTTTCTGCTTCTCCTTATCGCCGGACTGACCGGTGGCCGTGTTGAGAGGGTCGGCTCCTTTCGACATTTTCCAAAAGACCTGATGAGGGAAACAAATTGGCTTGATTATAAATCATCGTGCCCTGCAGGGAAGGTACGCATAAGCCCCTAATTCAGAGATAGCCTCATCAAGACTCAACCTCAATGATCCGGAGGAATGATACTCTACTCACCAGCTTTTGAACTCCTTGCCCCTCACCTATTGGTTTACCTCTTGGTTTTCCGGCTTGGTAAAAACAAAGGCATTACCTTCAAGCGCAACGCGGCAGCCATCACGCCGTGGAAATTGCCAATCTATGTCACGAGGATATTTTTCAAACAAATAATTATAAAGAGCAACATTATTCTGTTCGGCAATATAATGAACAATGTTCTTACCTGAAGATTCATCCGCGAAGCCGGGATCTGCACCATATTCCAACAACAAATCAATTATTCCGAATTGACCTTCAGACACAGGATTGTTTTTATGTATAAAAAACAGCAAACTGTTTAGCCCGCCATTATAATCGCTGATATTCAGAACAGACTGTAGGCTCTCACCGCGCTGGCTAATGCTCTGTATCAGCAGGCGCAGCAAGTATATATCACCACGCTCACAAGCTATATGAATGGGCGTACGCCCATGCCTTTCCTGTAGCCTCACGGATGCGCCGTTTTGCAGCAGAAATTCAGTCACTTTCAAATCACCAGTGAACACCGCAACATGCAAAGGCGTTTGTCCAAGATGATTCTGTTCATTAAGCTGCTCTAAAAATTTGTCTTGAAAGAACCCGCGCCACAGCAAGGCAAACTGCAAATCTCCCCTGGCAGCAATTATATGCAAGACTGTATCGCCGTCTTCATCAGGATATTGACTGTCCAGATCTAGCTGTCGGATAAATTCTGCCACCGCCAACGTTGTCCTTGGCTCAACCGGCGACATTTCACGATCACATAATCCCAGTTCCATGGGCCTGTCTCCATTCTCCTGACCATCAGGCGCTTGCATGACGCGGCCAGCATCAGGAGGGCCAACCGGGGATGGATCTATCTTATTGGGAGTTAAAGATGTTGGGTCAAAATTCGTAATCATGACTGTTATTGCTGCCTCAAAGCTGTTGATATCCACTATTAGGACTCAATTCAGAGGCGTTAGTTCCGTCAATCCGGCAGGCCAATCTCCACCGCTCCTGGCGCCTTATTATACCCAAAGGATTTCAAGTTGATTCGAGGCGGCAAATGAGCGAAGCCCTGGGGGGCATAAATGCAGGAGGCAGTACCCTGAGGGCATAAATACCCTGAAGGGCACAAGAGCAGCCAACAAAGTAGCAACTTGAAAGGCGATGGGTATAACTTTCCCTCACTACTCCCCCTCAAGACCCTGAATCGGTTTGACAGAACCCCAGCGGTGGCACCTGGGGCATTGCCAATGCATCTCTTTGCCAGAAAACCCACAACCAGTGCA
>JAKROC010000277.1 GCA_024509075.1 Endozoicomonas sp. | reverse complement strand
TGGTGGATTTTATTGTAGTCAGGGCGAGGGCTGTCCTTATCTGGCTGACAGCCGGTGAGGAAATATCCACACGACCGTTACAACTAGTCACCGGTCGGGTATGGCGCGGTTCGGCTTTCGGCGGTGTGCGAGGACGCTCGCAGTTGCCGGGCATAGTTGATCAGTATATGACCGGAGCATTCGAGCTGGATGAGCTGATTACCCATAACATGCCTTTGGAGTCCATCAATACCGCTTTCGACCTATTGCACAAAGGAGAGAGTATTCGCTCGGTGATTCACTTTCAATAATCTGCCCGGGAGGGAACATTATGCACCAGATCAGCAGCCACCGGCTCTTTGACTAAAGAAAAGAAGAAAAAGTGAATAAGAAAAAGGACACCCACTGTTTGAAAGCCAAGATTCATGGGTGTCCTGTTTTTTTTGGGCAGAGAGAGGGATTACGCCCGGTTTGAATGCACAAATCATTGATGTCAGTAATTGACTTACCTACAAGTTCTGGGCAGTTACGCCAAATTAGCCGTTAGATTGGAAGTTCTCTATGATTTTTTTGTGAATACACGATCTCAAAAACTTATTCATCTCCGTCATTTCTGCTGTCGTATAGAAATCAAGCATAAACTGATTAAACTCATTCTGTCGCTTTGCTGGCACATTAATGATTGGAAATCCATAATCAAGCAGAATACCATTCATCATGAATCGCCCCATGCGCTTGTTCACATCCCAGAAAAACTGTGCTCTTGCCATTCTCAGAAAAGCAGTAATTGCCAGATCATAAACATCGTTACAAGCAGCAATTTCAGACTCAATCTCTGCCCAGACATGATCAAGATCTTTAGGGGAAGGAGGTTCGTACTCAGATCCGCTAATCGTTACATTGCCAGTGCGAAAGGCACCCCACTCCAAAGCTTCCTCTTTTCCTGCAATGCTATGAACAGATAAGGCAACGTCCTTTGAAAAAGAGAACTCATCATCAGAGACAAGAGAAAACAAATATTTCCATGCTGCTGCCTGGTTCAAAGCCATATTTTGATCGCTGATTTTGTGACCACCCACTGTAATTCCGTCTAACAGCGTCTGAACTTCTGGTAAGGTCAGTGCGACCCCTTCAAGATTTACTGCATCATAAACCAAAGAAGGAATATCCCGAACGGCAAGCTGCTTGGCCATCGCACGATTAGGGCTCATTCCCCAAACTGTATCTTTTGCCGCTGTCATTTCTGCATCTCAAGGGTTGTGTTGGAATACCTCACATTATATCTGCATGAATTCTGATCATCATACCCTGGACTGTTGAGGCAGAACGGCTATTCGGGATAGGGCGAAGCCTCACGACTTCGCTCCTTCCACACCACCGGCCGTACGGATCACGAAGCACGGCGGTTCGAATAATTTTATATGCATCTTGCTGCCAATTCTGGCCGATCCAAGTTCATGAAATATCTGTTTGGCAGTGCTTTGGTCAAGGTTGGTCTGCCACTCAGTCGCCACTGCCCGTGTGCTGACTTTGCCGTATTCTATGCGAGAAACCAGTCAACACCAAGTCATCTGAAATCTGGCAGCCCATTGCCCCATCACTTAAACAGATCACACCGTAAACGTCGCCGCCTCAAGCGGCGGAAAACATGATCGTCAAAGATTGAAATGGACGAAGTGTACAACAAAAAAACTTAAATCAATCTCTATTTATATGTTGTCGACTTGGCGGATGCAGAGTGATGCTTCGATTATTCACTTCAATGCCACCTGAATTAATCAAATGAGGTTGCTTCAGCCAATCCTCATATAAGCTCCCAATTGCAGTTCCAACCAGACACGCTGCAACTGGGTGTCCTCCACAAAAGTAACCAATCGCACAACCTGTTGCGGCACAAGCACAATCAGGATATTTCACACCTGGATAATAAATATTTATGCTGTAATAATTTTGATCATTCTGTGGCGGCATAAGACGATTCTCATGAAATATTAATATTATGTTGTCACTACAAATTGACCACTTGGCTTACAAAAAAGTTCAACGTAAAAAAGACAGCCACTTTTCCCAATCAAGAATTTTATGGGTGTCCTTTTTCTTTTATCCTGTATTGTCTTTCATGGTAATTTCTTAAAAACTACTGCAAAGCCCACAAGATAGGACTCGGGAAGCTTTTTCAATCAGACTCTCCAGCCTTGGGAACTTCCCAACATCATTTAACCTGTCTGTCAGATAGTCCCAGAATGAAAGGCCATACAGGCGACACGTTTTCTTCAGACTGGCAAACGTGTCGCGACTTTGCCGTCCTGCTTCGCTCCGCGTGCCGCCTCTGATCTTACGCCGTTTGACGTATTCCCGTATCAGGCTCTCACTCAGGTTGTTGTGCAACGGAAGGCTTGGGTCTTTCAGTACCAGCAATAGCTCTTCTCTATATCACGGCAAGGCTTGAGAGCGCTTGCTGGAGAGCACTGCAATTTGTGCGTGTCTGGATCAGGGCTAAAAAGCCGAGCTGTACCTTCATGGCATTTTCCTCGGAAGGCTCAGCCTTGAAGGCTTTCAGATCATCGTAAATTGCCCAGAGCCATGTCCGGCACCATTTCTGAGCCATGGCTTGTTGCTCATTGACAGGATGGACCTTGCACAGCAACCGCCCTGCATGTACCTAGCACTGGGCATGTTTGAACACATTAAACTGTTGTGCACCATCGCTGAAGGTTGTCAGATGCCCCAAGCCATGCTCTATCAAACTGGCATAGATCAAGGCTTCACTGGCTTGTTGCAGGCGTTTTTTGCCTGTCAAGCCATGCTCTTTCACGCAGGCCTTCCAGGCTTTATAACTCAGGAAAGTCACTCCAACATACGGCTGGAGTACACGCAGCCATTTTTGGGGATATTTGAGTGTCCTCAGGTAGTTGAGGGCATTCCCTGTCATCGCGTGTGTCCGAAAAGGCCGGTGCATAAGGCTGAGAAAATTCTCTCGGCTTTTGCTATCCGTGATGGCATACCAGGCAAACGACTCATTACAGATGATGGTGCAGTAACCATTTTGTCCTTGATGCCT
>JAKROC010000276.1 GCA_024509075.1 Endozoicomonas sp. | reverse complement strand
TTTTCAGGCATTGGCCGGTACGTTGGCATAGGGTTGTTTTTGAACCGCCTTCCTGAGCGTTTGTGGGAGTTTGGCGAGGGACTTGGGCTTTGGGCTTGTGCAGGCGGCAGCCTGCTTGGCAAGAGGGCTTTTGGGGAAAATGCGACGCAGGGATATAAGCTGGGGTTATGGGAAATATTTAAAAAATTGATTTGACAGTGGATATTGCTTGACCAATATCCACTTTTGTGTTAGGGATTTTCGGCCTCAACGGTCGTTGCCAGTGCGACAGGTGTCGTGCAATTTGCGGGGTTGCCAATTACGAAATGCCCAGCCCGACAGATTTACAGAAAGTCTTTCTGCCCTGATCTCAGCTTCACACTCAATACATTTGTAGCGCAAACCATCACGGCTAGAAGCATTCCGGTGGAAATCGGTGGCAGGCTTCACCAGTCCACATCTTTTGCACTTTTTGTGTTTGGTTTTCCCCCGGCGAGCCACACCCGGCACCACTTCGACAACCTGCGCCCCAGCCGCTATAATGGTTACATCCTCATTACCCGGAGCTACCTCATGCTCGACTGGCTTCTCCGCCTCTGTAACCCTCAGCATGGCCATTTGTTCGGATTGTGCATCCCGCAGGCGCTTCCATTGAGCAGCCAATCGCTTTCTGGAATGAACCAGCCGCATTTTGGCGGATTTGTCGGCCTCGGCCTTGGCGCGACGTTCGGTAGCAGCAGTGGCGCGATGTTTGGCAGCATTAGCACCGGCAATGGCGGTATCGGCCTCAGCCCTAGCGAGGACAGCCTCGGCCTGAAACTGCTTGACGATAAATCCTGCGTTGGTGAGATTTTCGGCTGCAATAGCGGCACGAGCATCGGCATCAGCGACCCGTTCAGCATGAGCGACCCGTTCAGCTTCTAGCTGCCTGACAACCTCGTCCCGCTGGAACTCAATCTCTCCCTTGTCTGCCTCAAGATCAACCATCCCCAGCACCAGCCGGTCTATCTGGCATCGCAGATCAGCAGTTTTCGCCTGCACCCTGCGATCAATCAGTGCATCCCCGAACATGACAACGGCCTTGATTGCCGCCGACAGTGCGGTTCTGGTGATGATGGCGGCGTTAACGGCCAGTTTTTCAATCTTCTTCTTCATGGCACAGTCCTCTTGATGGTGATTTGTTTCCTCTTTTTTCGTTACGGAACAACGAGTTACGACCTTATTGTAATTCCTGGCATCGCTTCGCTCTGCTAGGAATTACAAGCGGTCAGCCGCTGGTGAACGTTAAGCTTCGGGTGCCTCTGTTTAACCAGTTCAGGCACTCGTACAGTCCCCTCTTTGCGACTCAGTAGCCGCCACACAACCCTCACAGCGTCATACGCTAGCCTCTGGCTGGCATATGATTGCGGGCGCGAGTCATAAAACGCCAACACACAGGCGTTGCTGACAGTGGTCACATCCATTCCTCGCTTGAACCCTCTGGCAAACTGATCTAGTCGGACAATCTCGCGGTATTTCCGTTGGTGAGATACCTTGCTGCCTTTCTTGGCATAGTTGCCCAACCGAAACCAGAACAAATCCTGTCTGGCCTTGTCCCGTTTCATCCAATATTCCATACGCCCCCCCTCAGCCGAGATACCGACTGGTCTTGTCGTGCTTGCAATGACCCATATCAAGCGAAATTTCCTTGTATGCCTTTACCATTCTCCTTTCAAATTGCCTGAATGTTTCGCCCGTCTTGGCCGCCATTGCGCGTTTGTAGGCGTCCTTCGACCCTCTCCCTGCGGGAAGATCACCTTTCTTCACCCCGGCAAGCATTGGTCTCTGACCTGTTTTTTCTTCATAGGCGCGATGCGCGTACGCATGGCGTTCCCCATGCGGTTTATACCCTTTCGGGTAGTCTTTGTTGCAGTCGCGTTTGAACTGAAGTAGAGATTTCCCCGACTCGGCTTTTGCCTGCGCTGCAAACGACTTGGCGTTACCCTGTAACGCCGCTGCCGCCTTGATGGCGGCTATCTGCTTCTCTCGGGTTGCTGGTACATCACTCAGTCTTGTTGTGCGGGGCTTGCCCTCTTTCGTGCCTTCAGTGACGCGAATGAACGCATCTCCACGATCAATAGCTTTCGCCATTGCCCGGTAATTCGCCTTGGCCGATTCAAGCCACCTCAAACCGAGCTGACGCTGGCATTCGGCCATCGCAGCAGGGACAGGACGCATCCCCGCAACAACCCTGTCATGCTTCTCTTGACTCACAGACTGGTCATATCGGGGCGCTGTGCGGTTCGGGATGCCAACATCCTTGGGATTGATGTTGGAGCAATTCTTGTTGCAACTGGCAAGACGAAGGACGGAATTGATTGCAGACAGGATTTTGTGGCCAGAATCAACAGACAGCCCCGCCCTGACCCGGTCGGCAATATGCTTGGCAAATTCCATATGCCTCTCTGGGGTTATTGACTTCAGATTATTGAAGGGATGGCCATGCTCTTTAGCGAAATCAACGTATTTGTTTACTGCCTGCCGCCAATTCTCAATAGTTAATGCCCCGCGAGCCTTATCTTGAAACACGGCTTCACGGCCAAGAGCATCAACAGCAGAATTCATTGATGAACAGAGCCGACCCGACTTTTCAGTCAGGCCGAAGTTGCGATATGTCAGTTCCTTATCTGAACGCACGAATCTCTTCCTTAATGTTGTTGTGATACAGAATTTCTCGAATCCCCCAAACTCCAACCGGGGATTCTGGAAATTTTGTACTGGTGTTGCATTTTTTGGGCTGGCGCAATAGTCATTCAGGAATTAGGTGAGTGCATTGACTCAGCGTTTATTCGCCTTTGTTGCCCAACTGATATTGTCGATTGGTTCATCTGCCTTCTATGGCTCAACAAGATCAGGTTTACATCGCTCAACTCGCTTGCTTTTGTGTTTGCGCCTTCGTGTGGCCAGCAATGCTCATTGATACATCTACAACGGGTTTTCAGTTTCGGGACACCCCCTTCTATCTGCTAATGAAAATTGATTATCTACATCTCCTGTTCATTCCACACCGTCAAGACGGCGTAATTTTACAGCTTTTTACACTCCTGTTTTTAGTCCATGTTTTATCCTGAAGCCCACAACTGCGCGGTTGGCG
>JAKROC010000275.1 GCA_024509075.1 Endozoicomonas sp. | reverse complement strand
TTGGCTTGTGGCAATTTTAGCTTACGCCCATTTCAATTATTCCGAGAGAGCACCCGATGAACCATCATCTACTGACAGCTATTAATGAGCATCAACTGTTTGAAGCCTCGGTATGGAAAGAGTTGGGCGCCAACTTATCATCTGTTGATGCCATGGCATTCATTAATGAAAGGTTACAAACCGCGATGTCTGATGAGGACGCAGGGAGAGCCGATCCATGCCTGAAGCTGGGAGCGAAAGTGGTGTGGCTCCCATAAATGGATTATTTCACGGGATGCCTGCGTTAATGTCGTGTAATTTTTTAAGATGGGATGTTGGTGCAATTTTCTGACCATTACGCAAGGACTGGAGAAGTCGGGGTCACGCAGAAGTCGGGGTCACAGAAGTCGGAGAAGTCGGGGTCAAAAGTCGGGGTCAAGTCTTTCTTTGTGCACAACTTTTGCCGTTTACGAAGATAAAAAGAAGATATTTTCAGAATGTAAAGCCTGACCCAAATCCCCTTTGACTATAATCACCCCAACTCTATCTTCCAAAATTCTGTCTTTCCTCATAAACGACATTATTTGTGCACAAAGAAAGACCTCACCCAGATTTTTATGATGTTACTGCGCTCTGATTATTAAACTGATGTCAAATAATTAAACGTCAATAAACTTTTGATTATTTGGGTAACCAAGCAGGCATAGTGTAAAAAACGATCAGTCACCGTCCAGCGACATGCTGGCCATAGCCTCAATAAGCCCGGTACCCTGCAAATTTCCATCCTCTCCAAATACTCTGTGCTGTTCGTGTTCAGAGACCATCTTGATATGAAAATTCTCCGGCGAGCCAGGACCAAAATAGCGGACGTCACACTCCTCAAGAGTACGCTTTCGATCCTCCACATTGACAAAATAGGAATGATCGACAGGGCAGCACGTCAGGTCTTTGGCAGTAATATGTAACACCAGACCAGGCTTTGATAACAGAATTGTCTTATGTCTTAACGTATCATTGGGATCGTAGAAAATAATTTTCATACCGCCATTATGTTTTTTCAGTCTTATTGCCATGGCGTGGCCTGACTGAAGATATTGGCGTGTAACAAAAATGAAATTTTTTTCAGTTCCTGAAGGTGTATCCCAGTATTTTTTGACCAGTGTGGCCAGCGCATCGGAAAATTTTTCACAACGGAAATAATAGCCATCGGCGTAGTAACACCAGGAATTCATGAAAATGTTGGCAGGTCTCCTACCGGCTTCAATCGGTGTGTCTGGCATGTTGGCAAAGACTGAACGTATTTTTTCCGCACTATCGATGGTGACAAAGCTGTTTTTTCTGCGTCCAAAGACTTTCGTGGCATAAGCCCAGGCAAAATGTCGACAGGTGATTTCCTTTCCCGGAGCGACGGTATCAGCATCTGACCGAAGCACCTGGCAATTGAGATTGATCGGAAAAGAGGTGTTATTGGAAAAGTACATGGGTATAGCTTCAACCCCACCCCCATCGCAGTATGCAAGCTTGACGGTCAGGCTGCGACCTTCCCGAAGCAGCTTTTCTACCTTCTGTGCCACATAATGGGACGAATCCCTGCAGGCACTGGAGATATCGATGCTGTAAGCACTTAACTGATTGCACAGGCACAAGGTAAACCATGCATCCGGATGTTTTTTTATCAGGATGCGGGTTTTCTGGTCGAGTACGCTGACCGAATAACCCGCAAACGTGGCCACCATGGCACTGGCGAATGTCCTCAACGCCCGCACAACCAGAAATGAATCACTATGGCTGTGCCAAGAATAAGATAGCGCCATCAGCGGGCAAAACGTGATTTGATCCACCGCATGTTGCTCCGGACTTCACTCAGGAAATATGTTATTCAGACAGCAGAATCCAGAAAAAAATCAACCGGCGGTGAACAGTGAAAAAATTCACTGCTCATTTTTTTGTAGAAACAAAGTACTCACTTTGGGAGTACCCTCCCTGGTTTTACCGGGCGCCTGGTCTTTTTCCGGGTCTCACCTAACGCGACTGAACAGCAGATCCCAAACACCATGCCCCAGACGGTGACCGCGTTTTTCAAACTTGGTCAGTGAGCCGAAATCGGGCCTGGGGGAGTAGCCGTTGTTGGTGGCCATATTGGCAGAACCATCTGCACTGCTCATCACTTCCAGCATCTGCTCGGCATAGTTTTCCCAGTCCGTGGCCAGATGAATCACACCACCGATGGCCAGTTTGGGGCGAATCGGCTCGATAAATGCCGGCTGGATCAGACGACGTTTGGAAAATCGGTGTCATATATGGTCCGCCCCGCATTGCAAGGAAAAGTTGTCACAACGGCTTTTAAAGAGTAATGCTTCCACTCTCCTAATAAAGAGGCCGGCCTTGGGGTGAGGTCTCAATGCCTCTGGCCCTTTTGGAATCCGCTCACTCCCGCCTCATCAGGTCTTCGGCCTCTACGGGCCCTGACCCCAAGCAGGTTCAAGGGAGTGCAGGCCTTACCTTCTATGCCATCATTTGAACTTTATCCACGCAACTCGTTGCAGGCTTCTTACACTGATTAACCGCTTTTGCTTTTCTTTTCTAACGACAAATGTTGTGCATAATTTCGAATGGAAGAGGCCGTTACCGACCTCAACTCTCAGTCGAGTCAACCAAAGGAACCTCCCCGTAAGCTGCTCACAGATCCGGAGTGAAGGTCTCCCCTCATCCAGCTCTTCCTACTCAACCGCTGACATGCAGCCTATTCGCCAATGTGCCATTAACCTCGGGGCACGTTTTGCAATCTTCCCAAGACAGCGGGAAGCTCGCTATTTCCGACCTCTCAATTTCTTATATTTGCCCATTGCCCAGCGAACCACCGTTGCTTCCACATAGTTCAAAACCCTCTTCAACTCCGATCGGTAAAATTTACCGTAGTAATTGATCCAGCCCTGTAATAGGGATTAATCAGCTTCACCAACTCGTCCAGCGAGTAACGCAATCGCTTGGTAGGTATCTCCAGATCCCTGATAGCGTCCCGAATATGCTGAGCCGAAGCATTGCTTATTGCGGGCGGGTGCTCTCACTATTTGATGATTGATTTCAAAATCCTGCTTGACAAGGCATCAGCGCATCCACACGGGTGAGAAGCCTTTTGGGTGCAAGCTATGCAATAAACG